>NZ_CP108002.1:4236362-4538959 GCF_041435055.1 Streptomyces sp. NBC_00341
GTACGCCTCCGGGCCCGCCGCCACCGCCACCGCGTGGGCGCGCGAGAGCCGCAGCCCGAAGCGCGTGGCCCGCTCCGCGAGCCGGCCGAGGTCGCTGCGCCCGTACAGCAGGTCGTCGATGAACTCGCGGCGGGCCGCCTCCTCCCGCCGCACGGTGAGCCGCTGGGCCCGCTCGAAGCCCTCCGCGAACGCGTCGACCGCCTGTTCCGCCGCGGCCAGCACGCACTCCGTGACCGCCGCCACGGTCGCCGCCGTGGCGCCGGGAGCGGCGCCCGGCCAGGCGGTGCGGGTCTCGGCCAGGTGCATGCGGACCAGGGCGCGCAGCTGGTGTCCCGCCTCCGCGGCCTGCCTGCCCAGGGACCGGCGGATCTCCAGCTCCTCCCGGGTGAGCCGCCGCCCGGTGACGGCCACATCGCCCAGGATCCGGGCGTAGCCCTCCAGAAAGCTGTCGGGAATCTCCGGCTCAGGCACGGCCCGCCTCCAGTTCTGCTCGTTGCTGACATTTACCCAACGCGTACGGCCCGGTGCCGGTGCCCGGCATCGAGGACGGAGAAAGATTGCCGTACTCCGGCAATGCGACGGCCCGTCACCGGATGGCACGATCCGGTCAGCACCAACCGGGGGACCACGGGGGAAACACGGGGGTGCTACGGGGGACGGGGGACGACCCGGCTGCTGCGGTACCGCTCCGGCGGTACCGCGGCACCGCGGTCATCGCCGGACCGCGCGCAGACGCCGGCAAGTCCTGTCGGCGGGACGGCAGGGGGTGGAACCATGAGTGAGTTCCTGACAGCGACGTTGTCCTTCCCGGCCGTTCTCTTCGCCGCCGCGCTCGTCGTCGTCATCGCCTTCTGGCTGCTCGTGCTGGCCGGGGCCGCCGACCACCACTCGTTCGACGCGGACCTCGACGCCGATCTGGCCGGGGTCGGCGGTGTGCCGGTCACCGTCTCGGTGTCCGTCATGGTGACCGTCGCCTGGTTCGCCTCGCTGACCGGTTCGGTGCTGCTGCACCGCAGCACGGTCACCGGTACTCCCCGGGCCGCGCTCGCGCTCGGCATCCTGGCCGGCGCGCTGCTGATCGCCTGGGCCGTGGTGCGGGTGCTGGTGCACCACTTCCGCCGCTTCTTCCCTGACCAGCCTCCGCCATCGCGCCAGGACTTCCTGGGCCGGGTGTGCACGGTCCGTACCGGTTCCGTCGGTCCGGACTTCGGCCAGGCCGAGGTCGCCTCGGCCGACGGGTCCACCGCGATCGTGCAGGTCAGGCAGTTGCGCCCGGCCGACGCGGAGCTGACCTCCGGGAGTTCCGGGCTGCTGTACGCGTACGACGAGGCGGGCGAGTTCTTCTGGGTCTCGCCGTACGACAAGGCCCTCGACCCGGGGCCGCCGCAGCCACTGCCCGCGCACCGGCGCACCGCACCCGGCCGCACCGGCTGAGCCCTGCCGCGTCTGCCGCATGCGCGTACCGCGCGCCGCACGGTCGGTCTCCGCTGCCGTGTCCAGTGCCCGTGTCCGCCGCACGTCTTCGCCGCACGTCTTCGCCGTACGTCTGTGCTGCCGCTACCCGCTCGCCGGGGTGCTGAGCCGCGCACCCCACCGCCCCATACCTCTCATTTCCCGTACCACCAGCCGCCAAGGACTGTCATGGAAGCCATCTCCTTGGGCCTCGGCCTGCTCATCGCCGTGGTCCTGCTCATCGCGATCGCCCTGCTGCTGATCGTCACCCGGCTCTTCCGCAAGGTCGAGCAGGGCAAGGCCCTGATCATCTCCAAGACCAAGAAGGTCGACGTGACCTTCACCGGTGCCGTCGTCCTGCCGGTGCTGCACAAGGCCGAATCGATGGACATCTCGGTGAAGACCATCGAGATCCGGCGCACCGGGCGCGAGGGCCTGATCTGCCAGGACAACATCCGCGCCGACATCCACATCACGTTCTTCGTGCGGGTCAACAAGACCGTCGAGGACGTCATCAAGGTCGCCCAGGCCATCGGGACGGAACGGGCCAGCGACAAGGTCGCGATCCAGGAGTTCTTCGCCGCGAAGTTCTCCGAGGCGCTCAAGACCGTCGGCAAGCAGCTGGACTTCGTCGACCTCTACACCAAGCGCGAGGAGTTCCGGGACCGGATCATCCGGGTCATCGGCACCGATCTGAACGGCTACCACCTGGACGACGCCGCGATCGACTTCCTTGAGCAGACGCCGATGACGCAGCTGGACGGCGCCAACATCCTTGACGCGCAGGGCATTCGGAAGATCACCGAGCTGACCGCGATCGAGCACGTACGCACCAACGAGTACCAGCGCACCGAGCAGAAGGAGATCACCCGGCAGGACGTGGACGCCCGGGAGACCATCCTGGAGCTGGAGCGCCGCCAGGCCGAGGCCGAGATCAAGCAGCGCCGCGAGGTCGAGACGCTGCGGGCCCGCGAGGAGGCGGTGACCGCCCGGGTCCAGGAGGAGGAACGCCTCGGCGCGCAGGGCGCGTTCATCAAGACCGAGGAGCAGCTCGGCATCCAGCGGGAGAACCAGGCGCGGGAGATCGCGGTCGCGCAGAAGAACCGCGAGCGCGTCATCGCGGTGGAGAACGAGCGCATCGAGAAGGACCGGATGATCGAGGTCATCGGGCGCGAGCGGCAGACCGAGCTGAACCGGATCGCCGCGACGAAGGAGGTCGAGGCCGAGCGCCGCGAGGTCGCGGACGTGATCCGGGAGCGGATCGCGGTGGACCGTACGGTCGCCGAGCAGGAGGAGTCCATCAAGACGCTGCGGTCCGTCGAGGAGTCCGAGCGCACCCGCAAGTCGGTGATCATCGCCGCGGAGGCGGAGGCGCAGGAGCTGCTGGTCAAGGACATCAAGGCGGCGGAGGCCGCCGAGGCTTCGGCCACTCACCGGGCGGCCGAGCAGCTCACGCTCGCGGAGGCCCGGCTGAAGACGGCCGATCTGGACGCCCGCGCGAAGCTGCGGCTGGCCGAGGGTGTCCAGGCGGAGTCGGCGGCACCCGGTCTCGCGGACGTGCAGGTGCGGGACGCGGCGGCCGAGGTCATCGAGAAGACCGGGCGTGCCGAGGCCGAGGCGACGTCCGCCCGGCTCAGGGCAGAGGCGGAGGGCGCGCGGCTCAAGGCGCTGGCCGAAGCGGAGGGTACGCAGGCCCAGGCGACGGCGGACGCGGCGATGATCGGCGAGAAGCTGAAGGCCGAGGCGGCGGGGCTCACCGACAAGGCGGCCGCGATGGCCGCCCTGGACGACGCGTCGCGCGGGCACGAGGAGTACCGGCTGCGTCTTGAGGCGGAGAAGGAGATCCGGCTCGCCGGGCTCGATGTGCAGCGGCAGGTCGCCGAGGCGCAGGCGACGATCGTGTCGGCCGGGCTGGAGAACGCGGACATCGACATCGTCGGCGGGGAGTCGGTCTTCTTCGACCGGCTGGTCTCGTCCATCTCCATGGGCAAGAGCCTCGACGGCTTCGTCGGGAACTCGGACACGGCGAAGGCGCTTGCCGGGCCGTGGCTGAACGGCACGTCGTCGTTCACGGACGACCTGACGAAGGTGCTGGGCTCCGTGTCGTCGGGTGATGTGCAGAACCTGACGGTGTCGGCGCTGCTGATGCGGATGATGGCGGCGCCGGGGGCGGGAGGCGTGGGTGCGGACCAGGTCCGCGAGCTGCTGGAGCACGCCCGCGCGCTGGGCCTCGCGGACCTGCCGCTGAACGGGGTCGCGCCCACGCGCAACGGTACGCCGGTCTCGTAGCCGGACCCGGTGTCCTCAATCGCCGGACGGGCTTGATCTCGGGCTCGCCCGCTCCGGCATCCCACCCCCGAGCAACGCCGTGTCCTCAATCGCCGGACGGGCTGGGGGTTGCCGGACCCCAAGCCCGGCAACAGCGTGCGAAACCGAGCCCGTCCGGCGATTGAGGACGGACCGCAGCCACGGCCCACCCGCACAGGCACAGTGAGACGCCCACCAGATCAAGCCCGTCCGGCGATTGAGGACGGACCGCAGCCACGGTCCACCCGCACGGGCACAGCGAAACGCCCACCAGATCAAGCCCGTCCGGCGATTGAGGACAAAGCCCGCCGCCCCCGGCGCCGTACATTCGCCCACCCCGTAAGGAGCCGCACCGCATGGACACCGGAACCCCGCCGCCCCCGGGCGGCCCCGTGGAGGCCGGGGCCTACGACGTGCTGCGGAGGCGGCTCGCCGCACAGGCCACCGAGCTGACCCGCAGGGCCGAGGCGCTCAACTCCCGCCGTACCGAGGAGTTCGGCTCCACCGCCCTGCGACTGCTCGGCGGCGACGAGCAGATCCGTACCGAGCAGCCCGCCACCCCCCGCGACCTCGTCGCACTCGGCGGCCACCTGCTCTTCGGCTTCCAACGCGGTCCGGGCCGGCGCGACGAGCCCGCCGTCGACGACGTACTCGCGCTGTACGACGCCGAGCTGGCCCCCGGCACGGACCCGCTCCTCACCGACGAGGCGTTCGTCCGCGAGTTCGACGGGCTGCACCGCTACTACCGCGACGCCCGGCTGCTGCGGCTGCGCCGTACCGACGGGCGGCTCCTCGCGGTGTTCCGGACCGGCGAGAGCGCGAAGGACATCCGGGTCCTGCGCTGGGCGCTCGACGCGGACGGCTCGCCCGGCGCGTTCCTGGACGCCAGGGGCGAGCGCGACCACGTGTTCCCGCCGTCGCACGACTTCACCTGGACCGTGGCCGGGCGCGAGGCCCACATCCCGGGCCCGCACCCGCACATCGCGATCGGGGGGACGGGCGACGGCGGCGACGCGCGGCTGTTCGTCTCCACCCTCGGCGGCCACCTCACCGTCAAGACAGACAACGACACGGACACCCCGGACGGGATCTATCAGGAGCCGGTCACCGAGCCGCTGCAGTCGCTCGCGGACGCCGAGGTCGAGTACGCCGAGCTGGGCCCGCTGGTCCTGCTCCGCGTCCGCCCGTACAAGGAGGAGGCCGCCCGCCACCTCGTGTTCAACGCGCTCCTCGGCACGGTGCGGCGGCTGGACGGCATCGGCCCGGCCTGCCACCGGCTCCCGGAGGACCAGGGGATCATCTTCCCCGGCGGCTTCTACCTGACCACGGGCGCCGCCAAGACCTTCGACATCGCGCGACCGCTCAGCGAGCCGGTCTTTGAGGGGGCCGTCCGCTCCCCCAACGGAGAGGACGTGCTCTACGCGTTCCGCTCCGGGGACGGGGACGACTGCCGCAGCCTGCTGCTCCCGTACAACGTGATCCGCCAGGAGGTCGCCACCCCGCTCCAGGGCCGGGGCCACGCCCTGCTCGACGACGGGACGCTCGTCCTCCTGCGGGACCCGGTGGAGGGCCCGGACGCCGGACCGGCGCGGGTCCACCCCCTGCAGCGCTGGCAGACGCCGTACGTCTCCGACACCTACGCCGCCTCCCGCCCCGCCGGCACCGGCCCGCTGGCCCGGATCGGCAACGCCGACCTGGTGCGTGGCATCTCCGACTGCCTCGCGCTCGCGCACAGCGCGGACGGGACCACCCCGACCAGCGCGGTCTACGCGCGGCTGGTGGCCGACTGCACCCGCGCGACCGACCGCTACCACTGGCTGGGCGACACCGAACTCGGCGATCTGGCCGAGCCGTTGACCGCGCTTCGCGACACCGCGCAGCAGGTCCTCTCGGAGTTCGAGGGCGTCCAGGAACTCACCCGGCAGGCCGCAGAGGCGCTCGACGCGGGCGCGGAGCGGATCAGCGCGCTGGTGCGCCGGGTACGCGGCGAAGCCCCGCAGTCCGCCGCCGACTGGGTGGCCCGGCTCACCGAACTCCGGGGCGCGCACGGCCATCTGGCCACCCTGGGCGAGATGCGGTACGCGGACACCGAGCGGATCGCGGAGCTCACCGCCGCCACCGCGGACGACCTCGCCTCCGCAGGGCGGCGCGCGGTCGCGTTCCTGGCCAGGGACGACGCGTTCGCCGGCTACCACGCGGACATCGCCCGCCTCACCGAGGAGGCGTCGGCGCTCGCCACCGTGAGCGACGCCGCCGCGCTCGGTGACCGGCTGACGGGGATGACGGACGGGCTGAGCACCGTCACGGACGTCGTCGCCGGGCTGGACATCGGTGACGGCGTGGTCCGCACCTCGATCCTGGAGCGGATCGCGGAGGTGCTCGGCGGGGTGAACCGGGTCCGTGCCGTCCTGGACGCCCGCCGCCGCGAGCTCCTGGACCACGAGGGCCGGGCCGAGTTCGCCGCCGAGTTCGCCCTGCTGGGACAGGCGGTGACGGGCGCGCTGGCCGCCGCCGCCACGCCGGAGGCCTGCGACGAGCAGCTCGCGCGGCTGCTGCTCCAGCTGGAGAACCTGGAGGCGCGGTTCACCGAGTTCGACGACTTCCTGACCGCGCTGGGCGAGCGGCGGACGGAGGTGTACGAGGCGTTCTCCGCCCGCAGGCAGACCCTTCAGGACGCCCTCGCCCGCCGTACCGAACGCCTCGCCCAGTCCGCCGCCCGGGTGCTGGACACCGTCTCCCGGCGCAGCGCCGCACTGCCGGACGTGGACGCCGTCCACACCTACTTCGCCTCCGACCCGATGGTCGCCAAGGTCCGCCGCACCGCCGCCGAACTGCGCGAACTCGGTGACGCGGTACGGGCGGAGGAGCTGGACGGGCAGCTGCTCGCGGCCCGCCAGGAGGCAGGACGGGCGCTGCGCGACCGCAGCGAGCTGTACGCGGACGGCGGGGCCACCATCCGGCTGGGCCGGCACCGGTTCGCGGTGAACACCCAGCCGTTCGATCTGACGCTGGTCCCCCAGGGCGACGGGCTCGCGTTCGCCGTCACCGGTACGGACTACCGGATGCCGGTGACGGACCCGGACTTCGGTGCGACGCGCCCGTACTGGGACCAGCAGCTGCCCTCCGAGTCCCCGTCCGTCTACCGGGGCGAGCACCTGGCCGCCCGGCTGCTCGCCGAGCACGGAGCGGACCGGCTGACCTCGTTGGATGCGGCCGAACTAGGCTCCCTCGTAAGGGAGTCAGCAGCCGACGCGTACGACGAGGGGTATCAGCGCGGTGTCCACGACGAGGACGCCACCGCGATCCTGACCGTGCTGCTGCGGCTGCGCGCCGGGGCCGGGCTGCTGCGCTGCCCGCCCGCCGTCCGGGCCGCCGCCCAGCTGTTCTGGGCGCACGGTACGGACGAGGCCCGGCGGACCTCCTGGACGCTGCGGGCCCGTTCGCTGGCCCGCGCCCGCGACACCTTCGGGCTCGCCCCGGCCGTCGCCGCGCTCCAGGAGGAATGGGCCGACGCCATCGGGGGCGAGGGCGCGCGAGCCGTCGCCGGGTACCTCTTCGAGGAGCTGACGAGCGGCCCGGAGGGGTTCGTGACCAGCGCCTCGGTCCGCACCTTCCTGGACAAGTTCCGCCGCACGACCGGCACTTCGGCGTACGACGAGGACCTCGCGGCGCTCGGGGACGATCTGCCCGCCCGCCGCCAGCTCGTCGAGGGCTGGCTCGCCTCCTACTCCCGCGCGAGCGGCGCGGAGCTGGACGCGGGCGACCTCGCGGAGGCCGTCGCCGTGGAGCTGTGCCCGGAACCGGCCGTCCGCCGGTACGAGGGCGAGGCCCCGCTCACCGCGACCGTGGAGGGGCTCCTCGGCGTCCACCCGCGCATCGACCGGGGCAGGCTTCCGGTCCGGATCGACGAACTCCTCTGCCGGACCGACGAGTTCCGCGAGGTCACCGTCCCCGGCTTCCGCGCCTACCAGCGCCGGCGCACCGCGCTGGCCTCGGCCGAGCGGGCCCGGCTGCGGCTGGACGACCACCGGCCGCGCGTGATGTCCGCGTTCGTCCGCAACCGGCTGCTCGACGAGGTGTACCTGCCGCTGATCGGGGACAGCCTCGCCAAGCAGCTCGGCACGGCGGACGCCGACCGGCGCACGGATTCGCAGGGACTGCTGCTGCTCGTGTCGCCGCCCGGCTACGGCAAGACGACGCTGATGGAGTACGTGGCAGACCGGCTCGGCATGGTCCTGGTGAAGATCAGCGGACCGAACCTGGGCCACGACGTGACGTCGCTGGACCCCGCGCAGGCGCGGAGCGCGACCGCGCGCCAGGAGATCGAGAAGATCAACTTCGCGCTGGAGGCGGGCAACAACACCCTGCTCTACCTCGACGACATCCAGCACACCTCACCGGAACTGCTCCAGAAGTTCATCCCGCTCTGCGACGCCACCCGCCGGATCGAGGGGGTGCGGGACGGCGAGCCGCGCAGCTACGACCTGCGGGGCAAGCGGTTCGCGGTGTGCATGGCGGGCAACCCGTACACCGAGTCCGGGGAGCAGTTCCGGATTCCCGACATGCTCGCCAACCGGGCCGACGTGTGGAACCTCGGCGAGGTGCTGAGCGGCCGGGAGGACGTTTTCGCGCTGAGCTTCGTGGAGAACGCGCTGACCGCGAACCCGGTACTGGCCCCGCTCGCCGGACGCTCCCGCGAGGACCTGGCGCTGCTGCTGCGGCTCGCCGCCGGTACGGAACCCGCCGCCGCCGCGAACCGGTTGCAGCACCCGTACGCGCCCGCCGAGGTGGAGCGCGTCGTGGCCGTGCTGCGCCATCTGCTCACCGCCCGGGACACCGTTCTCGCGGTCAACGCCGCCTACATCGCCTCGGCGGCACAGACGGACGCGACGCGCACGGAGCCGCCGTTCCGGCTTCAGGGCTCGTACCGCAACATGAACCGGATCGCGGAGCGGATCGTGCCCGTGATGAACGACGCCGAACTGTCCGACGTCATCGACGACCACTACGCGGGCGAGGCCCAGACGCTCACCACGGGCGCGGAGGCCGCTCTGCTGAAGCTCGCGGCGCTGCGCGGCACGCTCGGTCCGGAGCGGGCCGCCCGCTGGTCCGCGATCACCGCCGGTTACGTCCGCACCCAGGCGCTCGGCGGCCCGGACGGCGACCCCGTGACCCGTGCGGTGGCGGCGCTCGGGCTGCTCGCGGACCGGATCGCGGCGGTGGAGACGGCGATCAGCCGGGCGGCCGATCCCCGCCAACTCCTCGCCCGGCCACCGTCCGGGACACTCGGGGACGGGTAACAGCGGCGATCACGCGGACAGGCCCTGGGGCCTCCGGAAGGGAACAGGCATGCTGGGTCATGTGACCCCACTACCGCAGCAGCCCCAACGCTCCCCGTTCTCCGGCCACATGGTCGTCTGCGGGGACGACGCGCTCGCCCAGCGGCTCGCCGTGGAACTGCGCTACGTCTACGGGGAGCGGGTCACCCTCGTCCTGCCGCCGGGGCCCGATCCGAGGCGGCCGGAGGTGGCGCTGACCGGGCGCGGGCGGGCGGCGGCCCTGTTCGGCCGGATGTCGTCGGCGATGAGCCGCAACGGCGGGAACGGCGCCGACAGCGGCTCCGGGAACGGCTCCGGAAACGGCTCCGGGAACGGCGACAGTGACACCAACGCCGGGGTGGAGGCGGTGCGCATCCTCCAGGCGCACGAGCCGTCCGACGAGGCGCTGGAGGAGGCCGGTGTCGACACGGCCGCCGCGCTCGCCCTGGTCTACGACGACGACGAGCGCAACATCCGCGCCGCGCTGACCGCCCGCCGGCTCAACCCCCGCGTCCGGCTGGTGATCCGGCTCTACAACCGCAAGCTCGGCCAGCACCTGGAGGCCCTGCTCGACCAGGCGGCCGCCGTCGCCTCTCCTGGGCTCGACCCCACCGCGCTGGACGCCTCCACCACCGTCCTGTCCGACGCGGACACCGCCGCCCCCGCCCTCGCGGCGACCGCGCTCTCCGGATCCAGCAAGGTGATCCGGGCGGAGGGCCTGCTGCTCCGGGCCGCCGAACGCACCCCGCCCCGGGACGGCCAGGTCGCGGACCCGGGACTGTGCACCCTGGCCCTGCTCTCCTCCACCACCCACGACCCGGCGGGCACGGAGGGCTCCGACAGCAGCGGCGACGAGGGCCCCCGGCTGCTGCCCGACCAGACCGAGGTGGCCGCGGCGACCGGGCGCGGCACCATCGTCCTGGAGGCGGTCAGCCGCAACGGCGCGGACGCGCGGACGCCGCGGATGGGGGGCAGGAGCGCACCGCTGAGCCAGTTCTTCTCGCGCCGGCTGCGCTGGTCCGCGCTGGGGGTCGGCACGGCCGTCCTCGGGCTCGCGGTGGCGTCCACGTTCACCACCGGGGACAAGCCGCTGCACGCGGTGTACCTGACCCTGCTCGACCTGTTCGCGATGGGTGACCCGGCCATCGGTGACCCCACGGCCCGCCAGATCATTCAAATCCTGTCCGGTGTCGCCGGGTTGATGCTGCTGCCGCTGTTGGTGGCCGGGGTGCTGGAGGCCTTCGGTTCGCTCCGCACCGCCTCCTCGCTGCGCCGCCCGCCGCGCGGCCTGTCCGGGCACGTGGTGCTGCTGGGCCTCGGCAAGATCGGCACCCGCGTCCTGGTCCAGCTCCGCGAACTGGGCATCCCGGTGGTCTGCGTGGAGGACGACCCGGACGCGCGGGGCATCCCGGTGGCCCGGCGGCTGCACGTGCCGGTGGTCATCGGGGACGTCACGCAGGAGGGCGTACTGGAGGCGGCGAAGATCCGGCGTTCCCGCGCGCTGCTCGCCCTGACCAGCATCGACACCACCAACCTGGAGGCCGCGCTGTACGCCCGCTCGGTCAAGCCGGACCTGCGGGTGACGCTGCGCCTGTTCGACGACGAGTTCGCCACCGCCGTCTACCGCACCCTGCGCACGGCCCACCCGCAGGCGCTGACCCGCTCCCGCTCGGTCTCCCATCTGGCCGCGCCGTCTTTCGCGGTCGCCATGATGGGCCGGCAGATCCTGGGCGCGGTGCCGGTCGAGCGGAAGGTGATGCTGTTCGCCGCGGTCGAGGTGGCCGGGCACCCGCAGCTGGAGGGCCGGACGGTGGAGCAGGCGTTCCGGTCCGGCGCGTGGCGGGTCCTCGCCCTGGACGTCGCCCCGCCCGCCGACCGCCGCCCGGACCTGGCGGCGCCCGTCCCGCCCCCGCAGGCACCGGGCGCCGGCACCGGTACCGGCGCGGAGCAGCAGCCCGGCGGCCTGGTGTGGAACCTGCACCCCGGTTACGTACTCCAGCCCACCGACCGGGTGGTCATCGCCGCCACCCGCCGCGGCCTTGCCGAACTGCTGCGCAGGCGGAGCTCGTTGACGAACCGCTGACGTCGAGGCCCTTCCCCGAGGGGCCCGCCGGGAACCCTCACCGCCGCCCGCGACCCGTGCAGTCTTCCCTCACCCTTGACAGGTGGGTGAGTGCTCACTCACTCTATGAGGAGCAGGGGTGAGTGAGTACTCACCCACCAATGGTGAAGGGAAGCGCAGAAGATGTTCAACCTGCAGAGTCTCGACCCGCAGACGCCGATGTTCGCGCAGTTCAAGGAGAAGACCGGGCCCATCGTCCTGGCCAACACCTTTCTGGTCCCGAAGGAGAGCGCGGAGGCGTTCCTGCCCCTCTTCAGGAGGCAGGCGGAGTTCATGATGACTCAGCCGGGCTTCGTCTCCCTGCGGATGCACCGGGGGACAGGGGACAGCCGACTGCTGATGAACGTCGCGGTCTGGGAGTCGACGGAGGCGCTCGCCACGGCGTTCGGCAGCCCGGAATTCCAGCGCATGGCGGCCGAGTTCCCCGACGACGTCGTGGCGTACCCGCACATCTTCGAGCAGATCGACGTCTGACACGGCAGCCGTGGCCGGGAACAGGGGCGGCCCGCGCCGGGGCCGTCACCAAGCCCATGTGACTCGCAAGGAGAAGGAAAGTGCCGCTGAAGAAGATCAACACCGTCCTGGTCGCCGCCTTCGTCCTCTTCATTCTCTGGTTCGGGCTGGAGTTCGTCCTGAGCCCGGAGACGACGGCGCCGACGTTCGGCCTGCCGAGCTGGCCGTCCGGTGACGGCGGCGGCTTCCTGATCGTCAAGGGAAGCCGCGACATCGTCCTGGCCCTGGTCCTGGGCATCCTGCTGCTGACGGGCCACCGCCGGGCGCTGGGCTGGGTGCTGCTGGTGGAGGCGCTCGCCGCGTACGGCGACATGACCACCGTGCTGGCCCACCACGGCTCCGTGGCCACCGCGTTCGGCGTCCACTGCCTGACCGCGACGCTGATGGTGGTCACCGGACTGCTGGTGCTGCACGAGACCCGCGAGGTCGCGCCCGCCCCGGCGACGCCCGCCCCGCAGCCCGCCTGACGCCGTCGGTCGGGGTGGTCCGGGTCCCGGGCCACCCCGGCCGACGGCACTCATGGCTCACACCGCGATCCGCGTCCCGGCCGAGGCCCCCATCGCCTCCCGCACCTGTGTCAGGGTCGCGTCGGCGATGGTGTTGGCGCGCTCGTTGCCGGTCCGCAGCACGGACCGTACGTACCCCATGTCCCGTGCGTACTCGGCCCGTCGGGCGCGCATCGGTGCCAGCCGGGTGTTGACCGCGTCGGTCACCGTCCGCTTCAGGGCGGCCGCGCCCCCGCCGCCGATCTCCTCGGCCACGGTGTGCGGATCGCGGTCGAGGCAGAGGGCGGCCAGCAGCACCAGGCCGGACACGCCGGGCCGCCGCTCGGGGTCGTAGGTGATGTGCCGGTCCGCGTCCGTGGTGGCGCCCTTGATCAGCCGGGCCGTCTCGTCCGTGCCGGCGCCGAGCGCGATGGAGTTGGCGCGGCTCTTGCTCATCTTGGTGCCGTCGGTGCCGAGCAGTTGCGGAACGGCGGAGAGCAGCGCCTCGGGTTCCGGGAAGACGGGCCCGTACCGCTCGTCGAACCGCCTGGCGACGGTCCGGGCAACTTCGAGGTGGGGCAGCTGGTCCTTGCCGACCGGCACCAGATTGCCCTTGCAGAACAGGATGTCGGCCGCCTGATGGACCGGGTAGGTGAACATCAGGCCGCTGACGGAGTCCTGCCGGGAGTGCGCGATCTCGTCCTTGACCGTGGGGTTGCGGCCCAGCTCCGCGACCGAGACCAGGCTCAGGAACGGCAGCATCAGCTGGTTGAGCGCGGGTACGGCGCTGTGGTTGAAGATCACCGAGCGTTCCGGGTCGATGCCGACGGCCAGGTAGTCCAGCAGCAGCCCCTCCATCGTGGCGGTGAGCCGCTCGGCCACGTCCCGGTCGGTCAGCACCTGGTAGTCCGGAATGACGATGAACGTCTCCACCCCGAGGTCCTGGAGCCGCACCCGGTTGTGGAGCGTGCCGAAGTAGTGCCCGAGGTGGAGCGCCCCTGTGGGCCGGTCACCGGTCAGGACCCGGAATCTCTCCGGGTACCGCCGGATCCGCTCCTCCAGCGCGATGTCCGGTGCGGCGTCGGCGTCGGTCGCGGGCGTGGTCGTGATGGTCGTGGTCATGAGTGGTCTCTCCTCGCGTCGGTGTGTGCGTGGAGGACGGCCCCCCGGGCGGGAAGCCCGTACCGGAAGAGGGCACAGAAAAAGGGCCGTCCGTATCGAACGGCCCTGGTCCCGCGCAGAAGAGGTGGCCGCTCCTAGAAGGAGCGCCACCAGTTCCGGCACGGTACGGAGGTCATGGCGCGATGGTAACGCGCCATGACGCCCGCGTCACGGCACTTCGCGCCACCCCGGGCGCGGTCCGGCACCCTCCTGTCGGACTCACGACCGGTCCGTGGCCCGTGGGTGCCCTGTGCTCGCGAAGGTGATCCAGCAGGTGTCGGCGGCGGTGTCCAAGAGGTACCAGACGCGTCCACCCCCGGTCACCTCGATCTGCCACTGTTCGCAGGTCTGCCCCCGGTGGGTTCCGTGTGCCAGGCTGCCCTTCAGCCTGTGATGCCGGGGCACCTCGGCTGTCGGCCTCGGGTCCGTACGTATGGTGATCCAGGCGCGGTATGTGTTGCTGCGGGCCTGCCGGCCCAGGCTCTCCCAGCCCTTGGCCGCCGCCGCATCGGCGAACCGGACTTCCCACTGCCCTTCCGGCGCGGGAGGCGCTGCCCGGTCCCCGCGACCCACGCTCATGCGAGCTCTCGCGGGTCGGGCACCGGCCCGAAGTCCGCCTCCTGGTCCCTGGTCAGCGCGGCCAGCAGTTCGGGGTCGGAGTGGACCTCGGCGCTGTGCTGCCATGCGGTGAGCATCTGGGCGACTGAAGCGCTGTTGCCGATCGAATCGGCGGCGCGCATGGTGTCGACCAGTTCGACGGCGAACGCGTGGACGTCGGGTTCGGGCAGGAACCGGACCCAGGGGAACGCGTCCGGCAGTATGTCCAGAAGCAGCTCCATGCTGCCGGGCTCCCGTCGGGCCATGGCGGCGAGCATGCGCGTGGCGGCCGACACCACCCTCCGGTCCTGTTCGGCCCGC
This sequence comes from Streptomyces sp. NBC_00341, assembly GCF_041435055.1. Taxonomy (NCBI): domain Bacteria; kingdom Bacillati; phylum Actinomycetota; class Actinomycetes; order Kitasatosporales; family Streptomycetaceae; genus Streptomyces; species Streptomyces sp. NBC_00341. Next base: position 4,250,639 of record NZ_CP108002.1, read on the forward strand.
ACCGCCGTGGTGAGGACCAGATCCTCGCCGTCCCTGCGGTGCAGCAGCAGCTGCGGTGACTCGTCCAGTCGGGCAAGGGTCTGCTTGTTCTTGTTCACCAACTCGGAGAAGTTCACAGCAGCACTCTGATTGCTCATGACTTTGAAACTACTTCGAAAGTCTCCATCCGGCTATCGCCCGCACGAGTGACACGGAATCAGTCCCCTTCACGCGCTCCGGAGCAGCCCGACCGTCCCCGCCAGGCCCTCGTCGCCGTGGCCCTGGGCCACCCGCCGCCGCATCAGGTCCATGTAAGGGGTGAGGAGCAGGGGGTCGACCGACTGGTCCGCCGCCGTGCCCAGGAGGGTGTCGTTGCCGGCCGCCATCATGGCGAGGTTGGAGACGACTCCTTCCGTGTAGTCGCCGCTCTCCAACTGGGCGGCCATCGTCGGCGCGGAGCCGGCCATGGCGCGCAGCCAGTCCGTGAGCAGGGCGGCGAACGCGGTCCGGTCGAGGTCCTTCTCGCCGGCCACCAGGGCGAAGGCGTGCGCGATGCCGGCGAACATGCCGGTCATCGCGCTGAGCAGGGCGACATCGTGCAGGGCGGCGTGGCCCGGGTCGCTGCCGGTGAACTTCGCCCCGGCGGGGGCCTCCAGCGTTGCGCGGTGGCGCTCGAACAGCGCGTGGTCGCCGCTGTAGAAGACGTAGCCGCCGGCCTCCGGGCGGCCGATCATCGGGGGTACGGCCATGATCCCGCCGTCCAGGAAGCGGGCCCCGCGCCCCTCGGTCCGGCGGGCCAGTTCCCGGGCCTGTTCCGGGGTGCTCGTGGTCAGGTTGACGATGTCCTTGCCGCCGAGGTCGACGCCGTCCAGGACCTCGGCCACGGAGGTGTCGTCCAGCAGGCAGAGCACCACGGGGCCGGTGGCCGGGGCGATCGCCGCGGCCGGGGTGGCCGCCGTGCGGGCGCCCTCGCGGGTCAGTGCGGCGGCCTTGGCCGGGGTGCGGTTCCAGACGGTCAGCGGGTGCCCGGCGGCCAGCCAGGCGTGGGCGAGGGCGGTGCCCATGTCACCGAGGCCGAGGAGGGTGACAGGAGCTCGGGAAGATGTGTCGTGGTCCATGCCCCCCAGGCTCGTATCCGCCCGGAACGCGATCAAGTACGCACTATTTTGTGGGTGGTTACCTTAAACTCAGCGGGTGACCCGGCGAGACGGCTACGTGTGCGGCATCGACGCGGCGATCGACGTGGTCGGCGGCAAGTGGAAGGTGCTCATCCTGTGGGCGCTGGATGTCGAACCCTGCCGGTTCGGTGAGCTGCGGCGCGCGCTTCCCGGCGTCACGGAGAAGGTCCTCGCCTCGCATCTTCGGGAGCTGGAGACGGCGGGCATCGTCTTCCGCGAGGAGGCCTTCGAGGGAGCGGTGCGCCGCGTCACGTACGGCCTCACCCCGCTCGGCACGTCCCTGAACGCGGCGCTGGCCCCGCTCGGGGCCTGGGGCCGGGAGCACCTGCTCGGCGGGCGGAGCCCGCACGCCGAAGGCACCGCAAGCACCGGAAGCCGGTCCTGATCCTCCCGGACGCTCACTTCTCGGCGTGCTCGCCCACGTAGAAGAGGATCCAGACGAAGCCCGCGAACAGATGCGTGGCGAAGATGTAGATGAAGACGCGCAGCGCGACGCCGCGTTCCTTCCAGGCCTCGCTGCCGCCGCCGTAGTCGCGCTCTTCCGTCCGCTCGGGACGCGGCGCGTCGTCGTCCGCGCGGCCGGTTCCGCTCATGTCCGCTCCCGTCGGTCCGGGGCTCCGGGCGGCCTCCGTACCCGTTCAGCGTACTCAGACCCCGCACCGGAGGGTCCCGTGGAATAGGGAGGTGGGGCACTCCGTTGTAGGGTGTGTTCACATAGTTCAATGTTCAACAATCTTGGAGGCGGGCGCCATGCAGTTCGGGATCTTCACCGTCGGGGACGTCACCACCGACCCGACGACCGGCCGGACACCGAGCGAGCACGAGCGGATCAAGGCCACCGTCGCCATCGCGCGGAAGGTGGAGGAGGTCGGCCTCGACGTCTTCGCGACCGGCGAGCACCACAACCCGCCGTTCGTCCCGTCCTCCCCCACGACCACCCTCGGCTACATCGCCGCCCGCACCGAGAACCTGATCCTGTCCACGTCCACGACGCTGATCACCACCAACGACCCGGTGAAGATCGCCGAGGACTACGCCACGCTCCAGCACCTCGCCGACGGCCGCGTCGACCTGATGATGGGCCGTGGGAACACCGGGCCGGTCTACCCCTGGTTCGGCAAGGACATCCGCCAGGGCATGCCGCTCGCCGTCGAGAACTACGCCCTGCTGCACAAGCTGTGGCGCGAGGACGTCGTCGACTGGGAGGGGAAGTTCCGTACGCCCCTGCAGTCCTTCACCGCGACCCCGCGCCCGCTGGACGGCGTGCCGCCGTTCGTCTGGCACGGCTCGATCCGCTCCCCGGAGATCGCGGAGCAGGCCGCGTACTACGGCGACGGCTTCTTCCACAACAACATCTTCTGGCCCATCGAGCACACCGCGAAGATGGTGAACCTCTACCGGCAGCGCTACGCCCACTACGGGCACGGCACCGCGGAGCAGGCCATCGTCGGACTCGGCGGCCAGGTGTTCATGCGGAAGAACTCGCAGGACGCGGTACGGGAGTTCCGCCCGTACTTCGACAACGCGCCGGTCTACGGGCACGGCCCCTCGATGGAGGACTTCACCCAGCAGACGCCGCTGACCGTCGGCTCCCCGCAGGAGGTCATCGAGCGGACGCTGTCCTTCCGGGACACCGTCGGTGACTACCAGCGCCAGTTGTTCCTGATGGACCACGCGGGGCTGCCGCTGAAGACCGTCCTGGAGCAGCTCGACATCCTCGGCGAGGAGGTCGTACCGGTGCTGCGCAAGGAGTTCGCCGCCCTGCGGCCTGCCGGGGTCCCCGAGTCCGCGCCCCTGCACCCGGCCGTCGTCGCCGCCACCGCCTCTGCCACCGCCCCTGCCACCGCGAAGGAGAGCTGACACCGTGTTCGCCACCGAACCACTGAGGATCGTCGCCGTCTCGGCCGGGCTGAGCAGCCCGTCCTCGACCCGGCTGCTGGCCGAGCGGCTGGCCGGGGCCGCCCGGGAGCGGCTGGAGGCCGAGCAGGACCGCCCGGTCGAGGTCCGGGTGATCGAGCTGCGTGACCTGGCCGTCGAGATCGCCAACCACCTGGTGACCGGGTTCCCCTCGGCCGCGCTGGAGGAAGCGATCGGCGCGGTGACGGGCTCGGACGGGCTGATCGCCGTCAGCCCGGTCTTCACCGCCTCCTACAGCGGGCTCTTCAAGTCGTTCTTCGACCTGGTCGAGAACACCGCGCTGACCGGGAAGCCCGTCGTCGTCGCCGCGACCGGCGGCACCGCCCGGCACTCGCTGGTGCTGGAGCACGCCATGCGCCCGCTCTTCGCCTACCTGCGGGCCGTCACGCTGCCGACGTCGGTGTACGCGGCGTCGGAGGACTGGGGCTCTTCTGGCGACGAGTACGCCGACGGCCTGCCGGCCCGGATCCGGCGCGCGGGCGGCGAGCTGGCGAGCGCGATCACCGGCGGCCGGGCCGTCTCCGGGGCGTCCAGGACCCTCGGCGTGGACGACGAGGTGGTCCCGTTCGAGCAGCAGCTCGCCGGTCTCGGGCGGGCCTGACCGACCCGGGCGCTGTGGTTTCGTCCGGTTTGACTACAGTTGGGCGGGAGGACGCGCCATGCGGAATCCGCACGGCGCACCCCCATGCAACCGAGCCGAACCGAGCTGGAGGCAGAGATGGGCAGGATCGTGGTGGGCGTTGACGGCTCCGAGTCGTCGATCAAGGCACTGCACTGGGCCGTACGCCAGGCGGAGCTGACCGGGGACACGGTCGAGGCCGTCAACAGCTGGGAGTACCCCGCCACCAGCTGGGCGTCCATGATGCCGGGCCTGCCGGAGGACTTCGATCCGCAGGCCATGGCCACCGTCTCGCTCACCGAGGCGCTGGAGGAGGCACTCGGCGCCGTGGGGGCCGCCGCGATCAGCAAGGTCGTGGTGATCGGCAACCCGGCGCAGTCCCTGCTGGACCGGGCCGAGGGCGCGAACCTGCTGGTGGTCGGCGCACGCGGATACAGCGGCTTCAAGGCCACCCTGCTCGGCTCGGTCAGCCTCCACGTCACCCAGCACGCGGCGTGCCCGGTGACGGTGGTCCGTAGCTGACGCCGGACATCGGCGCGGTTACGGAGTACGGGGCGGGCCCGCACGGTCATCACGACCGCGCGGGCCCGCCCCGTACCGTCACAGCGCAGTCATCGCATCACGCCTCTGCCGCCCCGCCCGCTGCCGTCACAGCGCCACCACGTCCGCCACCGCGCACGCCACGTTGTCGGGGGCGCCCGCAGCGGCGGCCAGCGCGAGCAGTTCGCGCACCGCCGTGCCGGGGCCGTCCGCCCCGGCGAGCACCCGGGCCAGTTCCGTACCGGTCACGACCGCCGAGAGCCCGTCGGAGCAGAGCAGATAGCGGTCATCGGGGCGGGCGTCCCGCACGTCCAGATCGGGTCCGGAGCCGGCCGGTCCGCCGCCGCCCAGCACCTTGAGCAGCAGCGCCCGCTGCGGGTGCGAGGCGGCCTCCTCCTCGGTGAGCGAGCCGTCGTCGATCATCGACTGGACCAGGCTGTGGTCGTGCGTGATCCGGAACAGCTCGCCGTCGCGCAGCAGATACGCCCGCGAGTCCCCGATGTGGACGAGCCCCAGCTGCGCGCCCGTCCACATCAGCGCGGTCAGCGTGGTCCCCGACTCGTCGGGCGTTCCGCTTCCGTCGCTGCCCGCCACCGCGTCCCGCACCGCCCGCGCGGCCTGCTCCGCCGCGTCGTGCAGGAGGTTCAGCAGCTCCGCGGCCGGTACCGCGCCCCGCGCCACCGGTTTCAGGGCCTCGATCGCCGCCGTGCTCGCCCGCGCACCGCCCGCGCCGAACCCGTCGGCGACGGCGAGCAGCCGGGCACCGGCGTACGCCGCGTCCTGGTTGGTCTCCCGCACCGCACCGGTCTCCGTGCGTGCCGCGTACCGGATTCCGAGCGTTCCCACCTGAGTCATGGCTTCCTCCGTCGACAGCTGGTCGATGAGGAAGGCCGCGAGATCGCGCCGGGCCGCCGTCTCGGCCTCGACCCGCGCCCAGTACGTCCGGATCGCCGCGGCGGCCGCGCCGTCGTCCAGCGCGATCACCTCTGTGATCCGGGCGAGCGGCATGCCGATCCGGCGGAGCCAGGCCACCAGCCGGGCCGTCCGCGCCTGCGCCGGGTCGTAGTACCGGTAGCCGTTGACCGGGTCGACCAGGACGGGCTCCAGCAGGCCCAGCTCGTCGTAGCGGCGCAGCGCCTTGGCGGACAGCCGGGAGAGCCGGGCGAACGCCCCGATCGTCATCAGCGCCGCTTCGGGCCGCCGCCCGTGCCACTGATCCGTCACCTCGTGCCTCCTCATACCGGGCGGTGCTCGCCCGGCACGCCGATCCTTGGCCTTCCCCCGCGGAGAAGGTCAAGGATGGCTGAAGGAGGGAGGTGGCGTCGGGCCCTCAGTTCCGGCGGGTGTAGAAGGCGTAGAACGAGGCCGCCAGCATGGCCGCACCGGTCAGCAGCCCCAGCACGGAGGCCGCGAGGACGCTCTTGCCGGACAGGCTGTAGAGGAAGCCGACCGAGCCGCCGAAGAGGATTCCGTAGGCCGCCGCCGCCAGCTCGACCGGCAGCCGCTTCTGTACCCGGCCCAGTCCGAAGCAGAGGACGGCGAGAACGGCGCCGGAGATCAGGCCGAGGGCGAGCTGCCCGCCGGTGAGCACACCACCGCCCCGGACGATGGACGTCGCGTACCAGCCGAGGACCACCCCGAGCGTGACGGGCAGCGCCCAGCTGGTGGTGGAGGGGTGCCGGTCACGCGCTCGCACTCCGCGTGCCTGCACAGAAGCATGTGCGGCCATGACGGGAAGCTCCTTCCGTCGCCCCCTCTGTCCCCCTCCAGAGCACACCTGCTCGCGCCGCGCGGCAACTCGAATGGCGCACGGCCCGGAGCGTTCCCGCCCGGTGGCGCGGCCCGCTGGGTCACGCGCCCCGGCGGGCCGGGGGCTCGGGCCGGGGCGGGAGGAGCGGCCATCTGGCTGAGTGCCTCATCGCCGCTTCGGTCACCGCAGGATCGCGCGACCGGGCCATCAGCCCATCCAGAAAGGCGTTGGCCGCCGCCTCGTACAGGCTGTCCAACGCCCGGCTGCGGGCTTCCACCGCCTGCCAGCGCTGTTCGGCACGGTCCTGTGCCGTCTCGGCGAGCGAGCGCGCATGGTCGACGGCCGCCCGTGCCTCCTCCCGCTGCCTGACCCTGTCGGACCGGCGCTCCAGCGCCGCACGGTACGCGTCCAGGAAGGGGTGTTCCCTGAGCAGTCCCAGCAGAAAACCGATGCCTCCGGACAGGAAGAGCAGGGATACGAACATCCAGGTGATGGTCTGGGGCAACAGGTGGAGACGGTCCGCCAGCGTCTGCGCCGTGAGGTCCTCCGCGCCACTGAAGTCACCGAGGTCCGAGGGGACGTCGACGGGGTCGGGATGCTGGAGCACCAGCCTGGCCCGCAGGTCGCCCAGGGCCCACCCGGCGAATCCCCAGACCCCCAGCAGGGCCAGGGCCGGAAGGGCGGCGGCCTTGACGGAGCCCGTTGCCTGGCGGCCCCGCAGGGTGCGTCCGGCCAGGTGCGGCAGGAGCACCATCAGTACGGCGGTGGAGATCGCCAGCGTGCCGGAGAGGAAGTCGCTGCCCGTGCTGCCCGTGCCGTGGAAGGGCTGGTAGGCGATCCAGTAGATCGGTATCTCGACCGCCGCGATGGCGAGGAGCACGCCCCACGTCATCCACGAGGGCATCCCCGGGCGAGCGGGCATGCCCTCCCAGCCCGGGTCGGGCGGCGGCACCACTCCGCCCACGAGCTGCCGCTCCGGCCCCGTCCCCCGTACGTGGGGCGGGGCCGTGGACGGCTGGGTGCCGGCCGTATGGCCCTCGGGATCGAGCGACTGCCAGCCCTCCTCGGCGAAACCCTCGTCGGGCGCCGGTTCGCGCTCGTCCTCAGGCACGGGGTTCGCGCCGGGACCGGCCCCGGGTGGTGCCCCGTCCGGATGTCGCGCCTCGTCTTCGTCGTCCGCGGGGGCGGAGTCGCGGAACCGCGCCTGGAGCCAGCTGACCTCGACCTGTTCCCGGACCCTGTCGCGGAACAGTTCCCACCGCACCGCCCGGGCCGCGAGCCGGTTCAGCTGGCTCCAGGAAGCCCGGACCTGCTCATCGGCCTCCCGCACCAGGTCATCCCGCAGCCGGAGCTCCGTCTCCGCGGCGTCGACCTCCGACTTGGCCCGCGAGTCCTCCACCGAAGCCGCCTTCTCCACCTCGGCCGCCTGCTCCGTCAACCGGCCCTGGAGCATGTCGCGTACGGCGGCGAGTTCGGCGAAGTAGGGCGCCCGGCCCTTGCTGTTGAGCACCCAGGGATCGAACACACCCGGCCGGGCGGTCCGGCCGGGCACGACGGGCACCCCCCTGCCCGCGGCCTCCTTCGCGCCGTGCCGCCGGGCCGTCCTGAGCAGGCGCCGCTGCTGCCCGTCCGTCATGACCATCGGAAGGCGTACGGAACCCGTCGGTTCCGGGGCCCGCCGTTCCGCACCCCGACGGGTCGCACGAGCACGCAGCGGGCCCGCGATCCGGGACCGCAGCCGGCGCGGCTCCTCGGAGTCACTTCCGGTAGTCGTCGTGGACATGCGCCTTCGCCCTTCCGCTCAGGATCTCGGACCAGAACGCGTCGAACGACTGGTACTCACTCGGTCTGGCGTCGTGCCGCATGCCGTAGCCGACGGGGTAGACGTTCATCCCCGCGATTCCCGGTACGCCCCGCTCGTCGAGCAACTTCTCGACCACTTGTCCACGGCTCTTCTCGGTGGTGATCTCACCTGTCCTGAGCGTGAATTCGGGGTCGGCCTGCTCGAAGTCGCTCACCACCAGCAGACTTGGCGTCCCTCGGTGGGACGGCATGGCGTCGCCGATCCGGGCCAGGGCTCCGAGCACATCGGAACCCCCCTGGGTACGGGCGCACTTCAGCATGGCGACCGCGCCCTTGAGCGCCAGGACCCGCGCGGTCCTGCGCATGCTCTCGTGGTCGGAGGTCGCGTCCCCCGGCGGGTCGAGATCGATGTCGCCGACCCGGCAGGAGGAGGTCTGCGACGAGCGGGTGACCGGCACGAACGCGATCGTGCCGCAGTGCCGTCCGGTCAGGAAGGGGACCAGCGTGGACTCGAGTTTCGCCTTGGCGTCGAAACCCTTGCCGTCGGCGTCTCCGGAGCCCGATCCGTCGATGACGAGTCCGCACGGCGTACGGAGACCGTCGGCCTCGGCGGACGAGGAGCAGCCGGCGGTGGCCGCGAGCACCGCGGTGAGTAGCAGGGCAGGAACGCCGCGCCGGAGTCGGCCGGACCTCCGGGGCAGCCGGGTGGCGGGCGGACGGCCGGGCAGGTGAGGCAGGTTCATGGCACTCTCCATGTGCGTGCGGTGGTTCACCGTTCTCCGGCAGTCCTCGCTCCGGAGGTGGTCTCTCCGAAAGTCGTGTCCCGGGAATTCGCGTCCCGGAGAATCGCCGGTGTTCGCGGGCGGCGCCGGGGAGGGGGCCTGCTTCGGGCGGATCATCCGTGCCCCCGTTCCGGATCCGCCGCGGCGTCCCCCTGAGGGATACCGGCCCCGGCGTCCCTCCCGGGCTGTGCGGCGAGGATGGCCAGCGCACGGACCACCGGGTGGCCGGACGGGCCGGGGGCCGGTGCGGGCCACGGTCCGCCGTCCGCCCACAGCCAGTCGTCGGTGCGCCGCCAGGACTCGTCGAGGTCGACGCGGCCGGGCAGTCGCCGCAGGTGTCCCGCCGTGAGCGGCCCCTCGGACGGCGGCTGGAAGCTGACCAGGACGGCGTCCCAGTAATGGGCGAGCCGCTGGTTCGCCTCATGGGTCAGGACAGTGGCCCTGACCCGGCACACACCGGCCGAGGTCCGCCACACGCCGATGAGTTCGCCGTACCGGGCGAGGGCGGCCGGCGTGGGGTTCTGCCGCACGTCGTACTGGGTGACCACCCGTACCGACTCGGCGTGGATCCGTGCGCACAGCGCGCGTTCACCGTGCAGCAGCCGTGAGCGCAGCCGGTCGGCCCCTCGCGACGCGCTCGCCCGTATCCCCAGCACATGGGGGGTCAGCAGCTGCGGGTACGGATCGGTGTCCCGCTCCCAGGTGTCCGGGTGCGGCAACGAATCGAGCCGGGCCCGCAGGCCCGGTGCGTCCTTCCGCCCCTGACGCCGGTCGTGGAACGCCGTGGTCCGGCCCGGCCAGGCGTACCGGGCCGAACTGCTGAACCGGCCCGTATCGATTCTCATGACGCAGTCCCTTCCCCCGTCACAGTTCCCTTTCGGTAATTCCCTTTTCATTCCGAAGCCAAATTCGAAGCCGAATCAGGAGGACGGAGCGTAGCCGACGGAATAAGGTAGATTTCCGGCCTTTCGCCCAGCCATTCGCCCCGGCGGGGGCCTTCCCGGAAGACATCCGGAATCGGCCCGGAAAGCAACCGGGACGCTCCCGGAAACGCCCGGAGATACACCGGAAGAAATGTGCGGCGCCCCGGCCATTCCCTCGATACTCGATTCCGGACGGTGCATGCCGGGGCACGATGCCCGGCCCGGCCCGCCCGGCAGTGTCCCTACCGCCGCGCCGGCCTCACCGGTACGGACGCGGGTCGCGAAAGAAAGGGGGAGGCGGATGAGGATCGAACTCAGCGGGACGCACTTTCCGCTGGAGACACTGGGTCCCGGCCGACGGCTGGGCATCTGGCTGCAGGGCTGCCCGCTGGCCTGCGCCGGCTGCATGTCGCGGCACACCTGGGCGCCGCACGGGGGTGAACCCGTTGATGTGGAAACGCTGTTGGACCTGTGGCGCGCCGCGCTCGCCGACGGCGCCGAGGGCCTGACGGTGAGCGGCGGCGAGCCGCTCGACCAGCCCGTGGCCCTGGCGGAGCTGCTCCGGGGCGCCGCGCGGCTTCGTTCCGCGCATCCCCGTCACGGCTCGGCCGCCGACGGTCTCCCCGCCGACCTGCTCGTCTACACCGGGTACGAGGAGTCCGAACTGGACGTTGTCCGGCATGCCGCCCTGGCCCACGCGGACGCCGTGGTGACCGGACGTTTCCGGATCGCCGAACCCACCCGGCTGGTCTGGCGCGGCTCGGCGAACCAGCGGCTCGCGCCGCGCACCGCGCTGGGCCGGATCCGGTACGCACCGCATCTGGGCCGGGAGGCGGACGGGCCGTCGGTGCAGATCGTCGTGACGCCCGCAGGGGCGTCGACGGGGCCGGCAGGCCCTCCCGCGGTACGGCTCCTCGGAGTCCCCCGGCGAGGGGAACTCTCGCACTGGGAAAGGTGGCTGGGTGAACGTGGGTTACGGCTCAGGGAGCGGAGCTGGCGACCGTGAGCAGCTTCGCCAGTTCGGGGCGCTGGGCCACCAGGTGCACCGTCCAGGACGGATCCCGGCGCAGTTCCTCGTGGACGGCCCAGCACAGCCAGCGCGCCGCCTTCTCCGGCGGCAGCCCATGACCCGCGCCGAGCAGGGGGAAACAGAGGGAGGAGAGTGGCGGGTCGTAGCTGTCGCGCTCCGCGCGGGCCAGCCGGAAGCTCGCCGATACCGCCTCGGCCAGGACGTGCGGATCGACCCGGTAGCCGTGACCGTCGCTCGTGGGGGAAGCGACGGCCGCGTGGTGGATGCGGCGCACCCCGCGCTCGGCGAGGGCGCCCGGCGAGGTCGGCACGACGGTGCCCGGCCGTACCGGCAGCCCTGCCCGGCCGTGGGCCCGCATCCACTCCTCCAGTTCACGGGCGAGGACGTCGTCGACCGTCTCGCCGGACTCGTTGCGGATCGCGGCGGCCCGGCGCAGCGACCCGGACACCGTCGAACGGAACGTCTTGGACATCTCCAGATAGATGTTCTCCGAGGACACCAATATGTCGATGTCCCGCAGCAGTTCGATGGACGCGACGTGCACGCTGACGCGCTGCCCCGCGACGGCCGGCAGGGGCGGACCGGTCAGCCGGGCCGGTGGATCGGGCACCGGCTCCGGTGTCCTCGCGGGCGGTACGCCCGCCTCCTGCGCGACCGGACCGGCCGGGGACCGTCCGGAGGCGGCCGTACGGGCCACCGCCAGTACCGCGAGCGCCAGTTCGTCGGTCACTTCCCGCTCCTGGCTCTTGCGGAAGCGTTCGGACGTGACACCGTAGACGGCCGCCGCGGCCTTCCGCCGCTCCTGGCCGGACACACCCCGCCGGTCCGGCAGCAGCCCGAAGGTGTGTGCCGCCGCCCTGGCCAGCGGGTCACCGCGGGCTCCGTCGGCGGAGAGGGTGTGCCCGCCGAGGTGCCGTACCCCGGCCCGCAGCAGCGCCTCCACCCCGGCGGCCGCGTCGTCGGACCCCACGCACAGACCCGCGGCGACGGCCACCCGGATCAGGCCCTCGGGCCGCAGTGTGCGCAGTCCGGACAGACCGGGCCTGCGCAGCGCCCGCAGTTCCGCCGCCAGCCGCTCGGCACCGGGCAGCGGCACCAGGGCGCGGCCACCGGGGGTCCCGGGCACGCCGGAGCTCCCCGACCCGGGTGTTCGGGGTGTTTCCGGGGCTTTGGACCCGAGGGGGCCCGGGGTGGACGAGGAGTGCGGGATCTCCTGGCTCATGGCCGCCACGATATGCCCGCCCGCGGGCGGGCGGGAGGGCGTCTCGGCCACCTCGGCCGGCCCTCCGCCGACCCGTGGGGGCGGAGGCGCCGTGCCCGTCCGCCGCACGGGCTTCGCCCGGCGAACCGGAAGCGTCTGCTCCGTCCGCCACCGGGCGCCGCGGCCACCGCTTCCGTCCTGCCCGTCGCCGTCCGCTTCCCCTTACTCCTCGCCGACACCGTCACCGACACCGGAAGGCCCGTCACATGAGCATTCCGCCGCCCACCGAAATGGATGTCCACGAGTCCGGCACCGGCTACGACAACCGACGGGACGCGGAGAGCCGCAGGGGGCTGGACCGGGTGCCGGCCGCGCTGAGCGGACGCTTCGACCTCACCCAGGTGCTGAGCAGCGTCCACCGGCCTTCTCAGGCCGTGGTGCTGCGGGTCAAGGACAGGGAAGCCCGGCACATGCCCACCGATGTCCCCCTCGTACTGAAGTGGTACCACCACCGGTTCGGCCCCGACCCCGGCGTCCGCCGCTTCCTGGCCGAGAGCACCGCCGGGCCGGTCGCCGGGCTGCTGGAGAGCGGTACGGCCGACGGCCACCCCTACGAACTCGCCCTGTCCTACGGCGAGACCGACCTCGCCCGCTACCACGCCGGCCACCCGGGACCGCTGTCGCCCGCCCTCGTCCGGGCCGTCGTGGAGCAGCTCCACCAAGCGCTGGTCGCGGTGCACGCGCGTGACATCGTGCACCGCGATGTCACGCCCGACAACGTCATGGTGCGCATCCAGAACGAGGACCGCCCCGAACTGGTGCTGATCGACTTCGGCGCGGCGGTGCACCAGCCCCAGCAGGACCGGCCGGGCCGGCGCGGCTGGGTGGGCAAACCGTTGTACCTGGCGCCGGAGGCGGGACCGCACCGGCAGGCCGTGACCCCGGCCGTCGACTGGTGGTCCCTGGGCATGGTCGTCGCCGAACTGGCGGGTGGCAGCCACCCGATCGACTTCCGCGGCGATGAGGAGGTACTGACCGAGGTCGCGACCCACGACCCCGAACTGCCCCTGGTGACCGACCCCCGCATGCTGCTGCTCTGCCAAGGACTGCTCACCCGAGCCCCGGAGCACCGTTGGGGTGGCGAGCAGGTGGCGGCCTGGCTGCGGGGCGAACACCCGCCGGTCGCGCCCCGGACGACCGGTGCCGCGCCGCACGACCTCCCGCCCCGGCGCACGCTGCGGCCCTTCCCCTTCATGGGCCGGGACGTCACCGGACCCGAGGAGCTGGCCCGTCTGCTGGACGTCAACCGCGTCGCCGCCGGGCGGCTGCTGGCACGCCGGAACCGGCGGGCCGGACTGGTCGAATGGCTGGGCCAGCTCATCGACGCGCCCGGCCGCGGCTCCGAGGAGAGCGAACAACTCGTCGCGCTGTGCTCGGAACTCGGCGAGCCGCCGGATGCCCCGACCACGACACGGCTGATCAACTGGCTCGGCCCGCGGCTGGACGTCTCCCACCACGGCCTGCCCCTGGACACCCTGGGCATCCGGCGTCTCGCGTCGGCCGTCGCGGACGGTGACACCGAGGCCCAGGCGGTACTGACCGACCTGCTCCACCACGAACTGCTGCCCCTGCTCGCCGAACGACCGGGCGGCGCGGGGCTGGACGAGGTGCAACGGCAGTGGTCCGCGCACCGTGCGGCCTGGCGGCCGCTGACGAACGAGATCCTGGCGCGTGGCGGACCCCGCGACCGCGGCGCCGCGCGGGCCCGGCTGCGCCACACGGCCGCCGTCGACGCGGCTCTGCTGCGCCTGGCCCGTGAGCCGGGGCGGGTCACCGCGGAGCTGGTGCGCGGGGCCGGCGCGGTGCGCGACGCTCTGCCGGTGCCCGTCGAGTGGTACGACCGGCTCGTCGCCGATCCGGACGACACTCTGCGCCTGACCGCCGCGCGGCTGCTGGCCGATACCGCCGCCACCGAGGCCGGGGCACGCCACGGAGAGCTGGCCGAGGCGGAGGCCGACCGGCTGCTCGCCGCCGATCTGGACGCCACCGCCGCCTGGCTGCGCCGGCTGGAGCGCCCGCCGACGCTGGGCTGGGCGCTACTGGGCGCCACCGTGGCCACCGTGCCGTGGGGTTTCGTGATCGGGCTCGCCGATGTCGCCGGATGGGCCTCTCAGCAGGCGGTCGTGCTCGCCTGGGGACAAGCCCTGCCCGCCGCCGCCGCGGTGTTCGCCATGGAGCTCTCCGTCGCGGCGTTCATCGGCCCGCCCGCCTACCATCCCCGGTGGTCGCTCGCCGGGCGGCTGATCGCCACCTCGGGGCGGCCCGCCCGGTTCGCCCGGTCCGGCGGCCTGCGCACCCTGCTGCCGTCGGCCGCGCTGCTGGCCGCGGCGGTCGCCCTGGCGGTCTACGCCGTCACCGTCGCACCCTGGGCCTGGCCGGCCGGCACCGTCGTGGCGCTCACCGCCTGGACGGTGCGCCGTCTGACCTCCCGGCACCGGGAACTGCACCGGCTGCGTAACCGGGCCGCCATGCGCACCGCGGCGGCCGGGCCGACGGCCCTGCACCCGGCGCGGCGGCCGTCCCCGCCTCGTGGAGGAGACCGATGAGTTCCGGAATCGCCCTGCCCTCGATCGGCGACGTGATGCCCACGCTGGACTACGCGCCGACCGGCCAGTCCGTCGGCGGTCTCGTCCCGCACGGCCAGGCCTTCGGCCACGCCGGCGTCGGTCATGCGCCAGGAGTGGGGGACGCCGTCCACCAGGCCGGCGGACACCTGGCAGACGCGGCTGCCCACGGGCTGCACGAGCTGCTGGCCCCGGCTGCCGTCGCCCTGGGAGCCCTCAGCGGAGCGCTGCTGGCCGGACGGGCCGCCCTCGTCACCACCCAGGTCCTCGCGGCGGCGGCCGTACGGGCCGCCGATGAGCAGGCGTGCCTCGAACGGAGGCAGGAGTCGGCCGCCTGCGCCGCCCAGCAGTGGGAGGCCGCTGCCTTCGCCGCCACACGGGCGAACGCGCGGCGGGCGGCGCTGATCGCACGGGTGCGGCGGGCCGCACGGATGGCCTCGCCCGGGACTCCCCGGCCTCCCCGGCCCGGCCTCCCCGGCCCCCTCAGCCCGGTGGGCATGCCCCTGTGCCGCTTGCGCGAGGAACTGGCGGTCCTGGAGGACCGGATGTGCCGTGCCGAAGCCGCGCACGCCGACTGGGCCCTGCGGGAGATCGGGAACGCCTTCGCCGGCCCGGACGACGACACCTGGCAGCGTGAGCTGCGGGCCCGGCGCGCGTCGGTACCGGCGGAAGCCGGCACCTCCGCGCACCACGGGAACGAGGCACTGCCGCAGCCGCCGGCCGCAGAGGAGCTGCGGTACGAGGACGCCGTACGGATCGGGGCCCAGCTGCTCGCCGGCCTCGACCCGGCCGCCACGCCCGCGGACGCCGCGCCCGCCACCGCCGCGGTACGGCACGCGCTGGCCTCCGCCGTGGACCGGCCGGCCAAGGCCCGTACCCACCTGCGCGAGGCACGCCGCTTCGTCGCCGACACCAACCGTGCCGTCCGGGCCCGCCGCGACACCGAGGAACGGGCCGCGGCACAGCTCCACTTCCTGGAGATCACCGCCCGGACCGACACGGACCCGCTGCACCCCGCTCCGGCCGAGATCGCGCTGCTGCACAGGGTGCTCGACGAGGGCCGCCCACTGGAACCCCACGAGCAGCGGCAGGTGGACGACCGGGTGACGGAGCGGCTCGCGGAGCTGGAACGCCGGTACATCGAGCGGATGCTGCGGCTCGCCGTCTCCGGGACGGACCGTTTCGACGACCGGTGGACCACCACACCGCACCAGCGGGACCGGCCCACCCGCATCGACTGGACACCTCCCGGCTGGGACGACGGGCACTGGCTGCGGTTCGCCGTGGACGGCAAGCACGCACGGGTGGTCACCATGCGCCGCGAACAGCCCGGCGAACGCGATGCGGACGCGCTCGCCCTGGACGACGAACGGTGTCATCAGGCGGCCGGCCACCTGAGCGGGCTGCGGGACACCACGCTGCGGCTCGGCGTCGTCCTGGACTTCTCCTTCGAGGAGAGCGGCACCCTGCCGGGCGTACACGGGGAGGAGGACGTCCTCGTCCTCGACGAGGGCACCGCCGGCGCCCGTGCGCCGGTATCCGGGGACAGGACCGAGAAGCGGGAGCGCCGGGCCACGGACGGGCCCAGGTACCGCACGGCTCCGGCCGACGACCACTGACCCGCCGGCCGGCAACCGCCCGGCGGGCAACACACACGACCGAGGAAGCGGAGGAAGGGTGTGAGTACCCATGGCATCGAGGACACCCGGTCCCAGGAGGACGGTACGAACCGTCCGGGCGGCGGCTCAGGACTGGTCAAAGCCCCGGACGGTGCGGAGGGAGGGGGCCCCGAACACGCGGCGCCCCGGTTCGTCACCGAACTGACCGGCACTCTGAGCGTGCATTCCCAGTACGTCCTGCACGGCAACATCCAGGACCTGCACCTGGTGCGCCATCGGTCCCGGGAAGCCCACCACTCACTGGTCGAGGTCGTGTGGAACTCCCTGCGGCCGCTGGGGTACCAGGCGCTGATCCGCTACGACCAGATCCGCGGCTTCCGCGTCGTCGCGGGCCCCGAACAGCTGATGGCCGAGGAACTGCTGCGCACCTCCCGGCAGTCCACCACCCGGCACCGCCCGTCGGACCTCACGGAGATCGAACCGTCGCTGCGCGGCATCGTCACGGGGTGGGCCGAGCAGCGGCGCGACGCCCAGGGCAACGGTCATGCGCGGGAGCCTCTCCGGGTCGCCCTGCTCATCGATCACGCGGCCCGGCTCACCACCGATGTCACCCGGCTCACCGAGTCCGAGCGCGACTTCTTCATGAGCTGCCTCCAGCTCGCCGATCAGGCCGCCCCGGTCCCGCTGCCACCGGGCGTGCTGTCCGCCTCCCGCAGCCGCGGCTCCACCCCCCTGTTCAACCCGGTCATCTGGCTCACCGAGGGCGAACGCGAGCTGCCGAGCTGGCTGGTCTCCGGCAGTGAACGCATCCGGACCATCGCGGTGCCCGAACCGGACGCCGACGAACGCCGGCGGATGGCCGTGCTCCTGCGGCACGACCACTCCGTAGCGGCCCGGCTCCGGCCGGGCACGGCGGGCGACGACGGACACCGCGCCGATGGCGGGGCGACGGGGAAGGACCCTGTGGACGCCTTCGCGCGGGCCGCCACGGGTCTTTCGCTGCGGGCCATGCGGCAGTCCCTCGATCTGGCGGTCGCCCGGGGGATGCCGTTCGGCGCCATGCCCGACGCGGTACGGATGTACCGGCTGGGAGTGGAGAAGAATCCGTGGCGGCGCGACGAGATCCGGCAGCGCATCATCGCGGGCGAACGCAGCGTGCCGCACAGGGTCCTCGGTCAGGAGGCCGCCGTCTCCATGACCCTGGACATCCTCAAACGCGCCGCGATGGGCCTGTCCGGCTCCCAGGCCAGCAACCCGGGCCACCGTCCGCGCGGTGTGCTGTTCTTCGTGGGGCCCACCGGTACGGGCAAGACCGAGCTCGCCAAGGCCGTCGCGTCGGTGCTGTTCGACAGCGACCAGGCCTACCTGCGCTTCGACATGAGCGAGTTCTCCTCGTCGCACTCGGCGGACCGCCTGGTGGGTGCCCCGCCCGGCTACGTGGGGTACGAGGCGGGCGGGGAGCTGACGACGGCGGTGCGCGGCAATCCGTTCCGGGTGATCCTCTTCGACGAGATCGAGAAGGCCGACAAGGGAGTTCTCGACAAGTTCCTCCAGGTGCTGGAGGACGGCAGGCTCACCGACGGACAGGGTGTCACCACGTACTTCAGCGAGTGCGTGCTGATCTTCACCTCCAACCTGGGGGTGCAGCGCACCGACCCGCACACCGAGGAGAGGGAGTGGATCGTGCACCCGCAGACCCCCTACCGGGAGCTGGCCCGGACCGTGCGGCTGAACGTGAAGCGCCACTTCGAGCACGTCATCGGCCGTCCCGAGCTGATGAACCGGCTCGGCGGCAATGTGGTGGTCTTCAACTTCATCGCCCTCGACGTCGCCAAACGGATCATGACCCTCCAGATCGACAACATCCGGCGCCAGTTGCTGGCCGAGCACCGCGTCACCCTGGAGCTCTCTCCGCATGCCCGGGCCCAGCTGACCGAACACTGCACGAAAGACCTGTGGAACGGCGGCCGGGGCATCGGCATGACGCTGGAAACCCACCTGATCAACCCGCTGGCCCGCGCCCTGTTCGCCGATCCGACGATCGGGGCGGGCTGGACCGTACTGGTGCAGGACGTCCATGAGCGCGACGACGGCCGGGTGGAGATCAGTACCGAGGCGTCCCCGGGCTTCGTTCCGGCGCAGCGTTGACCGGGGCCGTCCGGGGCGCCGGGGTGGACGACGGGGGCCGCGACGACGCGTACGACGATCTGGACGAGTGGGAGCCCGTCCTGCCCGAGGGCGTACCCGCGACGCCGCCACCGCCCCCGGAGAGCCCGGCGGCCGACTCCGGCGTGCGCTGCCCCGGTTGCGCGGCTCTCGTGCCCTCCGTGACCGTGCGCTGTCCGCGCTGTCTGGCCCGGGTCGGGAGCGGGGAGCCCGGAAGGCAGCGCGCCCGCGGCGGGCCGATGCCGGCCGGCGCCCGCGCGGTGCTGTACTTCGACACGCTGGCCCTGTCGCTTCCCGTCCTCCCCGGGGAGCCCCTGCGGCTCGGCAGGGATCCGGGCTGGGCCCCCGACTCGGCCGGTTCCTTCAGGGAGCAGACCACCGTGTCCCGTCGGCACGCCGGCGTATCCCTGGACCCCGACGGGACGGTCTGGGTCACCGAGGAGACCGGCGGGACCATGAACGGCACCTGGGTGAACGACACTCCGCTGCTGCCCGGCGAAAGGCACCGGCTGCGGCACGGTGACCGCCTCCGGCTGGGCCGTACGGTCGGCTGCACCGTCCGCCTCGCGGGGGAAGGGCCTTGCTGAGACGCCGTCGCCCGGCGCCCCGGACGACGGCGTACGAGGCGGCACCGCGGCGGCCCGTCCGGGGAGGGCGTCAGTCGGGCCATGGAGACGAGATGACCGCACGGAGCGGGTTGAGCAGCCGGTTCGCCTCGGCCAGGCCCTCGGGCGAGTCGAGCGGAAGGCTGCTCGCTGTGTCGGTGACCAGCGGCCCGTCCCCGCAGCGGTCACCGAAGAGCTGCAGGGCGCTCCTGGGCCGGCACCGCTTCGACTCCCACACCAGACCGTGTGCTTCGGCGGTGTGCTCCCGCATCAACCGCACCCAGTAGCGGGTCTTCGGATAGTCCCCGGACTCGGAGTCGACCAGCCAGGAGTCCTGCCAGACGGCGGCCAGCCCCTCGGCCGTCGACAGCTCGATGAGCGACAGCTCGCGGGTGGTGCGCAGCACCGAGAGCCGGTACCGGGAGGCCTGGGCCCAGGGGATCAGCCGCACCGCTGTGCGGTCCTCGTAGTCGACCGAGCGCAGCAGGACTTCGCACAGTGCGGTGACGGGATCGAGCGCGGCGTAGAGGAAGGGGTAGGGGTCCTGCTCGGTGGCGTCGAAGCGGCTGCCGCCGAAGTACGGGTGGGCGCGGTTGGGGTTGAAGGATTCGGGTCCGTACGTGTGCTGGTGGCAGCGCCACAGCTCCGTGCCCTCGGGCAGCGTGCGCAGCAGGGGACGCATGGTCACGCCGGTGGGCGGCATCCGGTCCATCAGGGGCCCCCCACCAGTTCGAGTGCGGCCTGTGCGAGGTCCTCGTCGGGGACGGCACCGAGGAGTTCGGCCGGAATCCCCGCCAGCCATCGGTTGCGCCCGAGCCACCAGTCGGCGGCGCCCCAGGGGTCCTTGCCGGCCATCAGAGTGTGGTTGACGCGGCACACCACCGACAGCGGTCGTGCCGTGCCCGGTGCGAACTGGAACCGGGGGTACCGGTCCGCGAGGCCCGGGTGGCTCAGCCGGATGAGCCCGGCGGCCGCGGGGTCGCGGACGGCGTCCCGGCCGAGGTCCGCCGGGCCCAGGGCCGGCGTCTCCCAGAGGCGTTCGTGGGCGGCCCGGCGCAGTTCCCCCGGGCCGGGCGGAGGGTCGGCGAACACGTCGAGGAGTGCACCGAGGATCACCCGGTCGACGACCACGGCACGGGGAGCGCCCGCGTAGCGGACGGTGCCGCTCAGCTCCCGGGCGACCGGATGGGTGGGGGGCAGGGTGCGCAGTTGCATCCGCAGGGTGCGCAGGGCCCGCTCGACGGCCTTGCCGTTGCCGGCCGCCGCGAGTTCGTTCAGGGCATCGCCGAACCGCGCGCGCCGACCGTCGTCGAGGGCGGCGAGGGTGATCGGCCAGTGGCGGTGCAGCAGCGAGAGGAATGCGTCGGGGGTCATCTCCGTAGCTCTCCGTTCCCTCGGGCGGGCACCTGTCCCCCGGTCGTACCGGTCCGGCCGGCCGGACCCGGATTGCCCTGGTGGATGAAGGCGGCCCAGGCGAACGGCACCGACAGGTCCAGTTCGTCGGCAGCGCGGCTCAGTTCGGGCGTGAGACCGCGTACGGCGTCGCGCCGGCCGGACGGCGCCAGCATCCAGCGCTGGGCGGCCCGCAGGGCGTCCGGCGGAGCCAGCCCCGAGGCGAGGCGGTCGTGGAAGACGGTCATCAGTACGGCACTGGCCACGTCCGGGGCCGTCCAGCGCGAGCCCACCACATCGGCGGCCAGCCTGTGCGCCAGGGCCGTGGTGAGGGTCAGCGCCTCGTCGTGGTCGCGGGTGCTGAGATCGGTCTCGCAGGCGCTGAGCACGACCAGCGGGCCCCCCGCCTCCCCGGTGCGGCCGGGCGGCGTGTCCAGCAGGGCGGTGACCGTGAGTCTGCCCGCCTCCGGCTCCGTGTCCTGCGGCCAGCCCAGCTCCAGCGCGGAGGTGGCGGGGTCCGGCCCGGCCACCCCGTGGCAGGCCAGGTGCACCAGAGCGACGCACCCGTTGTCCCCCGCCCCCAGCAGGTCCAGCACTTCGCCGGGGGTGCCCTCGGGCGGCACGGGGCTCAGTTCGCGGGTCATCAGGGTGCCGTACAGGGCCGCGTCCGGGTAGTAGGTGTCGGCCAGGGCCAGTACCTCGTCCTCTGCGCCGTCGAGGTCCCAGCCCGGTACGCACACCAGCGCCTGCCCCCGGTCGGCCGGCAGCCGGTCGCGGCCGGCCGACCGCATGAACTCCCGCCCGGACGCGGCGTACGAGAGGACCACCAGCTCGCACGCCCGTACGCCGGCAGCCCGCCCGTCCGGCTCACCCGCCTGTGGCTGGCCGCGTCCGTGCACCGGGCCAGGGGGAACCAGCAGCGCCGCCTGCCAGGGCACCACACCGAGGTTCCCGCAGGCGATCAGCGTCAGCCTGACCGGTTCCGGTGCGGGCTCCGTTGCCGCGGTGCCGGTCAGGGCCGCCTCCGCGATTCCCTTCTCCCACAGCGCGAGTTCGTCGAGCACCGGGGTCAGCACCGCCTCGCCCGCCCAGTCGCACAGCGTGTCCAGCGCGGCCTCCCAGCGCTGCTGTCCCCGCCGGGCCGTGGCGTGCTGAGCGGCGGCGTCCAAGTAGGCGTCGAGCGGTGCCCGCCCGCTCGACGACAGACCGGGCAGGGGCAGCGTCCACGGAGGGCGCCCCGGGGCCAGCAGCACCGCGGAGCCGTCCGCGCCTCCCTGCCCCGGCAGGAGGTACACGAGCGCGTCCGCCCCCGCCCGCCCGACCGCGGCCGCCAGCTCGGAGGCGTCCGGTATCCGCCGGGCCGCTTCGTCCTCCTCTGCGGGTCGCAGCAGCTCCAGCGCCCGGCGGCGCAGCGCGCTCGGGAGTTCCGGAGTGCCCAACGCCCCTCCCAGCACGGCGTCCAGCAGTTGCGGCCGGCCGGCGCCCGCATCGTGGCCGGCGGCTCCGGCGGGAGCGCCGGCCCGCCACTTCTCGGCCAGGTCGTGCTCACCGCGCTCCGCCAGCCGCTCGGCGACCGTCGCCGAGACCGCCGCCGCCCCGAGGACCAGCGCCCTGCCCTCCTCCAGACAGGCCACCGCCGCCGCGGGCAGCCCGGCGCGGACCGCCCAGCCCGCGGCGGCCAACGCACGGCTGGCGCCGGTCCTGGCGACCTGGAGACCGTGCCGGACTCCCTGTTGGAGGAGGACCTCATCGGCGGTGGTGCGCAGCGAGTGCCGGGCGTACCCGACCGCCTTGGCCAGGTCGTCCGCCTCCCGGTCCCGCCGCCCGTACGCCTCGGCCAGCTGCCAGTGAACGGCCGCGACGGAAGCCCGGCTGGACGGACCCAACTCGTCCTTGGCGCACTCCAGTTCACGGATGCTCTCGTCCAGGACGGCCGGGTCTCCGGTCAGCCCGTGCACCGCGTCGAGAGCCAGTCCGATCGTGCCCCGCGCCCGCGCTCTCTGGTCCGCCATGACGGGCACGCCCTCCAGGGCCAGCCGGGTGCGCCGGATACCTTCCTGGATACGTTCGACGGAGGGTTCGAGATAGGAACTGAGCGTCAGCAACGGGGCCCAGCCCATGTCGAGCGTCGACCGTGCCGCCGACGGAGTGTTCGGGGCCGTCAGCGCCTGCTCCTGGTAGTGCACCGCGTTGCGCAGCGAGTCGACACTGCCGGTGAGCGAGGCGAGAGCGAGGTGGGCCGATCCCAGCACGTAGCACGGGAGGAACGCCCACTCGTCGTCTATGCCGCAGGTGTCCAGAAGATCGAGGAGGTCTCCCACGAGCTCTTCGAGCGTGTCCTCGTCGCCGGCCTCGGCCGCTTCGGTCACCCGCATGAGGATCCGCGTGCTCTGGCTCGCGATCAGCAGCCCGGCCGATCCTGGAAAGCCGGACAGCGCCCAGTCCCGCGGCTCAACACCGGGAAGCGGGATCTCCTCCAGAAGGACGCGTGCAGCCTCCCGGTCCTGGAGGCTGCCGCCGACCAGCATGGCGCCGGTCAGGAGGCCGGGCAGTACGCCCCGTACGATCTGGGCCAGTTCATCGTCCGGACCTGCGGCCGTCACGGCCGCGCGGATCAGCCGCAGCGCCTCCTGGAAGTCCTCCGGACGTCCGGCGCGAAACCCCAGCCCCATCGTGCCCAGTGCGGCCAGGAGCTGATCACCGGGGTCCGCTCCCTGTTCGGGATCTCCCAGCCGGGCCGCCACCTGGGCGAACTCCGCGCGACCGAGCGTGCCCGGTTGCTCCATCTCGGTGATCAGGGCCAGGCTGTCGCGCCAGTTGTCGATCCGGCCGCCCGGATCCGGTGCCGAGAGGACAGCGCCTGCCGCGGCCAGACTCGACCGCAGCGTCGGACCGGCGTGTTCTTCGTCCGAGGGGGCCGACGCGGCAGGCGGCCCACCGTCCGACGTGGGCAGTGCCGCGCCGTCGGCCTCCAGAAGCCCGGCGTAGTGTTTCGCCAAGGGAGCCAACGCCCGGATGACAGCGCCCATCGGGCCGAGTTCTTCCTCCAGGCCGAGGTCCCCGGCAAACAGCTTCTGGGCCATGGCCGCCAGGCCCTGGGTGTCTCCCCCGGTCAGCGTCGCGGAGACCTCCGTCATCAGGTCGAACTTTTCGAGCACGTCCGGCGGGACTCCGCCCCGTCGGTAACCGACCTCCTCCATGAGTTGCCTGATCTCGGGGATGGCTTCGATGACACCGGCGCCACCGAGGTGCTCGGGTCTGCCGACGGACAACAGTTGCGAGAACCCGCCCAGGCCGATCGCGCCGGTGTCCTCACCCGGACCACCGAAAGAGGTATGCGCCACCGGCCCCAGCAGCAGGACGCCCAGGTCGCGTGCCGCGCCCAGGTGGGCGTCCGGTGCGAGGAGGCGGGACGCACGCGCCCCGCGCAGCAGTCGTATGGCCTCGCGCCGGTCGGGTTCCGCCGCGCCGTCCGCCCATCGCGAGCCCGTCAGCGCCCCGAGCCTCGCCGCCACCGCCTGCCTCAGCGGATCATCCGGCAGACCCCGGTCGCACTCCGCGAGCAGAGACCGGAGTTCGGCCATCAGCGCGTCGCGTTCCACTCCGTGTGGGCCCGCGGACGCCCCGGGCAGCGCCCGTGCTCCCGCCGTCCGGCGGATCGCGTCGGCCACCCGCTCCCGCAGCCCTGCGTCATCGATGTCGTTCAACACCCCTCCTCGCAAAGCCTTTTCGAACAGCATCGGTCCCTCACTGCCCGGTGGAGGCGCTGTCGTGGCCATGATGCCCGTGCGCACCGGTCGCCAGGTGTGTTTCGTGACAACCTCCGGAATGCGCCCCACAATCGACCGGAAGCCGGACAACAGACCTCTGGCCAGCGGAACTTCACTCCAGGCACCGGGCTCCGGCACGGCGCCCGCCCCGATCGCGCCGCGGTCGGGGGCCGTCACGCCGGAGCGCGGCCCGGTCTTCTGTCAGCATCAAATACCGAAGGCGAACCGCCCTCGTCAGCCGCGCAGTCCAGGGGAGATGCCTCGTGCCCGAGCCCGCCCCGCCGTCAGGGAACCCGCCGGCGGACCCGACCCCGGCTGCCCCGCCCAGCAGGCCCGCGCTGGCGTACGAGGAGGTCACGGAGCCCGGCTACCCCGTGGCGTACACCGCCTGCCTGCGCATAGAGCCCACCGGCGACGGTGCCGTCCTGACCGGCACCTGTCCGCGCTGTCGCTGCACGATGGTCTACACGTGGACGCGCTCCGTCGTCCGCGCCGCGTCGCGCACCAGGCGCAGGCGCACCGGCACGGGGCTCGTCGCGGTACCCGTCCTCTGTGTCTGCGTGACCGGGCATCCGGGCCGGCCGGACGACGAGGAGGGCTGCGGAGCGTACTGGAACATCCAGCTGGAACGGGAGCGGAGATGACCTGGCGGGCCCGGCCGGGACCGGCCGGCTCCCCCGCCGACCGGCTGGCCGCCCGGCACCACCGCGCTCTGCTGCACCAGGAACTGCCCCGGGTCCGGGAGTCGGCGCTGGCCTGGCGCAACGGCCTCGCCGCGCTCCTGACGGGGCTCGTCGGGTTCAGCCTCCTCCGAGGCCGCAGCGACATCGGCTCGCTCGCCGCACCGTACGCCGCCGGCGTCGGAGTCATGCTGCTCCTGGCGCTGCTCTGCGGCGGCGCGGGGGGCCTGTCGCTGCTGCGCGCCGCCCACGGCCGGCCCGCCGCGCCCCGGCCGTCCCCGGGCGGCGGCGATTCCGCCCCCGATGCCACCGCGACGGATCACACCGAGGCGCTGCGCGCCGCTCAGGCCCTCGGACGGGGCGTGCCACTCACCCTCTGCTGTGCCGCGCTGCTCACCGGGGCCGTGGCAGTGGCCTGGTACGGACCGCCCAGGGACGGCCCACGCGTGTCGGTCACCACTCCCGACGGTACGGTCGTCTGCGGGGAGCCGCTGCACACCCGTGGAGGCAGGATGACCCTCAGAACCGATGCGGGCCTGATCACCACCGACCTCACCCGCGCCTCCACCGTCCACGCGGTGATGTCATGCGGTCCATTGCCTGCGGGCGGCTGACCGCGGGGTGTGGGAAGACGACCGGGCGGACGGGCACGCCTCCGGCAACTCGAATGGCTCACGGCCCGAGCGTTCCCGGCGCATCCGGGATTCCCTGGTGAGGTGCGGACCTACATCTCGACGGCGCTCTCGGCGGTACTGCTGGTGCTGCTCGCCGTCCTGGTGCCGCTGAGCGCGCTCTCCGCCTGGGTCGATCTGGAGATCGACGACACCGACCGCTACGTCGCCGCCGTGGCGCCGCTCGCCTCCGACCCCGATGTGCAGAACACCGTGGCCGACCTGATCACCGACGAGGCGATGAAACAGATCGACGTCGGTCCGCTCGGGGACACCGTGCGCGGCTTCCTGCACCAGGCCGTGCGGTCCTTCACCACCACCGACGCCTTCCAGGCCGCCTGGAACGCCGCCAACCGCACCGCCCACGAGGCCGTCACCGCCGCGCTGGACGGCGGCAGCGGCGAGAGCGTCACCATCGACCTGGCGCCCGTGACGGCACAGGTCAAGCAGAACCTGCTGGACAACGGGGTGCCGTTCGCCGACCGCATCCCCATCGAGCACACGGACATCCAGATCGTCTCCGCCGACCGGGCCGACCAGCTGCGGCAGAGCTTCCGGTGGCTGCGCGCCGCGAGCATCTGGCCCGCTGTCGGCACGGTGGTGTTCGCGTTGCTGGCCGTGGTCCTGGCCTGGGTGCGCGGCGGACCCGGCCGCCGGGGCTCCGCGCTCGCCGCGCTGGCCGCCACCGCCGTCGCCGGAACCGGCTTCGCGGCCGGCGCGCTGCTGCTGCGCGGGGCGCTCGCCTACGCCCGCAACCGGGTGCTGGCCGAGGTGCCGGGCAACGAGACGGACGGGGCGGCCGCGGTCTACGACGCGCTGACGGCGTCCCTGCGCACCACGGTGTGGATCGTCTTCGGTACGGGTCTCGCCCTCGCGGTGTGCGCGGTCGCGGCCCGGATCTGGGCCCGGCGGGTGCTGCCGCCTGTGCCGCCGGTGCCGCCGCCCGACGTGTGACGGAGGCGACCGGCGGGCGCCGACGTGCGGGTGGGGGCGGGCCGGGGAAGAGTGGATTGCGTGCACTGCCGGGGGCGACTGGAAGGTGTTCCGTATGCGAGCCATCGCCGTCGGCGCGTTCCGGTCCTACCCCGCGCTGATGGAGCTCCCGAAGCCGGAACCGGCGCCCGGCGAGGTACGGGTGCGGGTCGAGTACGCCTCCCTCAACCCCTCCGACTGGCAGACGGCCGACGGCTCCCCGGACGGACAGGCCCCGCACGACTCGCAACCGACCGACGGCTCCCCGGGCCGGCAGGCCCCGCCCGTGTTCCCGCTCATCCTCGGTGTGGACTTCGCGGGCCGGGTCGAAATGATCGGCGCCGGCGACAACCGCTTCCGGGTCGGTGACCGGGTCTTCGGCCGGGCCGGGCCGCCGGTCGGCGCCGGTACGTACTGCGACTACGTGTGCGTCCCGCAGGACGCCGCGATCACGCTCGTCCCGCTCGGTCTTGACGCCAGGACCGCCGCCGCGCTGCCGTCGGCCGGGATGGCGGCCGCGCAGATCCTGGAGACGGTGGTGCTGCGCGGCCACGAGAGCCTGCTGGTCATCGGCGCGGCGGGCGGCGTCGGAAGCTGCCTGACCCAGCTCGCCAGGGCCCGCGACATACGCGTCGTCGCGGCGGTGCGCGGTGACGAGCGCTCCCGGATGGGCTCGTTGGGCGCCGCCGCGACGATCGACACGACCCGGGGCCCGGCGGCCGAGTCGGTGCGCTCTGTCTGCCCGGACGGCATCGACGCGCTGGCCGACCTGGTCTCCGACACCCCCGAGGCGTTCGCCGCCCACGCCGCGGCGGTCCGGCCCGGCGGTATCGCGCTCAGCACCCGGGGCGTCGCGGGCGCGGCCGCGCTCCCCGAGGGCGTGTGCGGCGTCGACTTCCGGCTCGACCCGAACCCCGTACTGCTGGACGTCCTGGCCGCGGGCGCGGCGGAAGGAGTGCTTCGCGTGCCCATCGACATCGAACTCCCGCTGGAGAAGGCCCCGCAGGCCCTGGACCGCAACCGGACGGGCGGGGCCCGCGGCAAGACCGTCATCGTGCTGCGCCACCACGGCCACCGCTGAATCCCCGGATGAATCCCCGGACCGCTGAAGACCCCAGGAAGAGGGACGACACCATGAACGAGCAGGAGCACGACATCATCGGCGGCATCGACGGACTCGTCGCGGAGGAGCGGAGCCTGCGCGACCGGGGCGCCCGCGATCCGGGCCTCACCGCCGACGAGCGGCAGCGACTGCGTACGGTGGAGGTCCGGCTCGACCAGTGCTGGGACCTGCTGCGGCAGCGTCGCGCGCTGAGCGAGTTCGGGGAGGACCCGTCACAGGCCAGGGTCCGCCCGGCCGACGAGGTCGAGGGATACCGCGGCTGACCGCTGAGCACCGACGAGGGGGCGCATTGACCGGCACCGGTTCCGCCGAGGCACCACGGCGGGGGATGCCGCCCGTCTGGCTCCGGTACGGACTGCGCCCGCAGCCCACCCCCGTCCCGTGGGCCGCCGTCGCCCGCGCGTCCGTCGCCCTGGCCGCGCCGCTCGCCGTCGGATTCGCGGTCGACCGGCCGGTGTACGGGGCGCTCGTCTCGATGGGCGCGCTCTCCGGCGTGATCGGTGACACCGCCGACGCGTACCGGATGCGCATCCTCAACATCGCCGTACCGCAGGTGTTCGGCGCGCTCGGCATCATGATCGGCACCCTGGTGTACGGGACCGGCTGGGCCGCCGTCGCCGTGCTGACGGTCGTCGGGCTCGTCTCCGGGATGATGTCGACGATCGGCGCCGTGGCCTCCGTATCCGGTCTGCTGCTCCTGCTCAACTCGGTGGTGGGCGCCGGACTTCCGATGCCCGACCCGTGGTGGGTGGCGCCGCTGCTGCTGACGCTCGGCGGACTCTTCGTCCTCGTACTCACCCTGCTGGCCTGGCCGCTGCGGCGGAAACTGCCGGAACGGGTCTCGGTCGCCGGGACGTACTGCGCGGTCGCGGATCTGCTCGCCGC
Source organism: Streptomyces sp. NBC_00341 (assembly GCF_041435055.1). NCBI lineage: Bacteria > Bacillati > Actinomycetota > Actinomycetes > Kitasatosporales > Streptomycetaceae > Streptomyces > Streptomyces sp. NBC_00341. Next base: position 4,278,868 of record NZ_CP108002.1, read on the forward strand.
CGCCGGAACCGACGCGTACGAGGAGAAGCGGCAGGCCGTCACCCACTCCCTCAACACCTCCTACGACCTGGTCCTCGCCCGGCGCGCCCGCTACCACGGCCGCAGCGGCGCGATGGTGCGGCTGCTGTCCCAGCTCAACGTCGTCATCCCGCTCGTCGAGGCCGCCCCCGCGGTGCACCTGCGGCGCCGGCCGCTGCCGCCCGAGATCCCGGCGGCGGTACGGTCGCTGGCCGACGACATCGAGGAGAGCCGCACCGGCCGCGGCGAACCCGCCCTGCCCGCGCCCGAGTCACCCGCCACCCTGGCCGTGGACAGCGCCCTGCGGCACGCCGCCGTCGTCGTGCACAAGGCCGAGCCCGACCCGTACAACGTCGACGACCGGCTCGGCCGTCCGGCCGCGCTGGGCGTACGGGTCCGGCGCGCCACCCGCAACGTCCTGCTCTCCGGGCCCTCCTGGCGGTACGGGCTGCGCCTCGCGCTCTGCATCGGGCTGGCCCAGTCGCTGACCTCACTGATCGACGTGCCGCGCTCCTACTGGGTCGCGCTCACCGTCACCTTCGTCCTCAAGCCCGACTTCGGCTCGGTGTTCTCCCGCGCGGTACTGCGTTCCGTGGGCACGGCGGCCGGCCTCGTCATCGCGGCTCCGGTGCTGGCGGAGGTGCCACTCGGCTGGTGGGACGTGCCGGTGATGGTGCTGCTCGCCGCGCTGATCCCGGCGTTCACGGCGAAGGGGTACGCCTTCCAGACGGCGGCCATCACGCCGGTCATCCTGCTCCTGTCGGACCTGCTGAACCACCAGGGCGTGCACCTGGTCTGGCCACGCTTCCTGGACAGCCTGATCGGCTGCGGCATCGTGCTGGTGGCCGGATACCTGCTCTGGCCGGAGAGCTGGCACGCCCGGATCGGCCACCGGCTGGCCGACGCGGTGACGGACATCGCGGACTACGTGGCGTACGCCTTCGAGCCGGAGGCCCCCGGCGACCGGGCGGAGCGGGTCCGGGCGCGGCGCCGCATCTACCGGGACCTGTCGTCCGTACGCTCCGAGTTCCAGCGCGCCCTGACCGAGCCGCCCCCGACCGGCCGCCGGGCCGCCGCGTGGTGGCCCCTGGTCGTCGCGGTCGAACGCATCGTGGACGCCACGACCGCCGCCCGGGTACGCGTCAACCACGGTGCCCCGGAACCGGATCCCGCCGAGGTGGCCGAGGTGCGGCGGCAGCTCCGCGAACTGGCGGCGGGCATCAGGGCGAGCAAGGTCCTGGTGGAGGTACGCGCCGAACTCCCGGGCGACGAGGAGGGCGTACTGGCCCCGCTGCGCCAGGAGGTGGCGGCGGCAAGGGCGATCGCCTCTCCAGAGCCGTAGGGCCCCCCGTCCGGCTACTCCGCGGGTGGCCCGTCCCCCCGCAGCCGCTCCATCTCGCGCCGGTCCCGCTTCGTCGGCCGACCCGCTCCCCGGTCCCGTACCGGAACCTGGATCGCGGCCTCGCGCGGCGGCGGGGGCGGGCTGTTGTCGACGAAGCACTCCGCGGCCACCGGAGGCCCGACCCGCTTCTTCACGATCTTCGACACGACCACCACCCGGTCCCGTCCCGCGTGCCGCAGCCGTACCTCGTCGCCGACGTGCAGCGCCTGGGCCGGCTTGGCCCGCTCGCCCGCCACCTTCACATGCCCCGCGCGACAGGCGGCGGCAGCCTGCGCCCGCGTCTTCGTCAGCCGGACCGACCAGATCCAGACGTCGACCCGAACGCTGCCCGCCGCCTGCGGTGCCTCACCGGAAACCATGCTGGCGACTCTAGTGCGCCCGATGCGCGCAGGCCCCGGACGTATCCGTCAACCAGGCAACTCGGCACTACAGAAATACATGTGAATGACGTACATCAGACCACCACCGCGCAGTTGCAGGACTCGGTCCGGGATCGGTTTCGGCTCGGTTGTCCCTCAGGCGGGCCGCGCCACCGAACGGCCGGATCCGGCCGCTAACCTTACGTATCCGCCCTGGCCAGGGATCAATTCCCGCAGTACGGACATTCATCGCACCCAACTCACGTGAAAGGCCTCGCCCATGGGCATTCGGAGCTTGCTGCGCAAGGTGTTCGGCCGTGACGCCACGGAGCAGGACGGCCCGACGACGGCCACGGTCCCGCCCCAGGGCGAGCGCACCCGGCCCACGGAGTCGGCGTCGGTGGCGGTGGACGAACCGGTCGTGCAGGCCGAGTCGGAGCCCGAACCCGCCACGGCCGCCAAGGCATCGGTCCCGGCCCCGGCCTCCCCCGCCTCCTCCCGGACCACCACGTCCGGGTCCACCACGTCCGGGTCCACCACATCCCGGTCCACGTCGTCCCGGTCCACCGAGGACGACGACGACCTGGCGACGGACCTGGTGGCAGCCGCCTTCGACAAGGCCGCCGCCCCCGCGCCCAAGGCCACTCCCACGGTTCCGCCGCAGGGCTCCGGACCGAGGACGAAGACCACGGAGACAAAGCCGGAACCGGAACTTGAGTCGAAGCCGGAACCGGAGCTGGAGCTGAAGCCGGAACCGGTCGTGGAGCCGGCAGCCGTCGTGACCCCGGAGCCCGTTGAGGCTCCAGTGGAAACCCCCGCTGTCGAGCCGGTCGAAGCCGAGGCCGCTCCCGAGCCGATCACCATCGACATGGACCCGGACCCCGAACCGGAACCGGAACCCATCACGGAACCGGAACCCGTCGCGGCAACAGCGGAGCCCGTCGCCGAGCCCGTCACCGCGGCCCCGCCCACCACCGAGGCTGCCGCCGCGCCCGCCCCGCCCGCCGCCGAGGCCACCACGGATGCCACCCCCGCCCCCGCCGACGGCAAGCCCGCGCTCTCCCTCGCCCGGGTCAGGTCCCGCGCGCCGGAGCTCGTCGTCCCGTACAAGGCCGCCCAGGCCTCGCTCAAGGCGAACGGGCTGACCGGCCTGCGGGCCACCGTCTATCTGGTGCTGGACCGTTCCGGCTCCATGCGGCCGTTCTACAAGGACGGCAGCGCCCAGCACCTGGGCGACCGCGCCGTCGCCCTCGCCGCGCACCTGGACGAGAGCGCCACCGTGCAGGTCGTCTTCTTCTCCACCGACATCGACGGCACCGGCACGGTCGAGCTGTCGGGCCACGAGGGCCGGATCGACGAGCTGAACGCGGGCCTCGGCCGGCTGGGCCGGACGAACTACCACCGCGCCGTCGAAGAGGTCGTCGCACACTACGAGAGGTCCGAGGCCACCGGCCCGGCAGTGGTGATCTTCCAGACGGACGGCCCGCCGGACGCCAAGCAGGCCGCCCGACAGGCACTGGCGGACGCGGCACGGCTGCCGCTGTTCTTCCAGTTCGTCGCCTTCGGTGACGAGGAGTCGAAGGGCTTCGACTTCCTGCGGAAGCTGGACGCCCCGAACGCCGGCTTCTTCCACTCGGGCCGCGCCCCGCGCGCGGTCGCGGACGCCGTGTTCTACCGCGAGGTGATCGCCGCGCTGGCCGCCTGGGACGGCACCGGCGCCTGATCCACCGGCAGGCGTACGGTCACGGCGAGCCCGCCCTCCGGGCCCGGCACCGCCGTGACCGTACCGCCGTGCGCCTCCGCTATGGAGCGCACGATCGAGAGCCCCAGCCCCGAGCCGGGCCCCATCCGGTCCTTGCCCTCGCCCCGCCGGAACGGCTCGAACAGGCCTGGGATGTCCGCGCCGTCCACCACCGGACCGGTGTTGCACACCCGCAGCACCCCGTCCCCGCCCGCGACGGCCAGCGACACCCGCACCGTCCCGCCGGGCACGTTGTACGTCACCGCGTTGGCCAGCAGGTTGGCCACCAGCTGGGCCAGCAGCATCCGGTTCCCCCGCACCGCGCACCCAGCCGTCGTCACGGTCACCCCCGGGTGCCGGCCCGCCTCCTCCGCCACCACCCGGGCCAGGTCCACGTCCTCCCGCTCGCCCTTCGCGAGCCCGCGCTCGCTGCGCGCCAGCACCAGCAGGCCTTCTATGAGCCGCTCGCTGCGCCGGTTGTTGTCCAGGAGCGTCTGCCGGGTCCGTACGAGGTCGTCCGGCGTCGGGTCGTCCAGGCCGACCTGGATCGCCGCCCGCTGGGTGGCCAGCGGGGTCCGCAGCTCGTGCGAGGCGTTGGCGATGAACCGCCGCTGGCTGTCGAAGGCCTTCTCCAGCCGGGCGAGCAGCGCGTCCAGGGTGTCGCCCAGCTCCTTCAGCTCGTCGTCGGGGCCGCTGGAGGCAATCCGTTCGTGCAGGGTGTGCTCGGAGAGCCGGCGCGCCTTGGCGGTCATGGCGTGGACCGGCCGCAGGACCCGCCCCGCGGTCCACCATCCGACGCCCACCGCGCAGGCCGTCATCACGAGCAGCGCGGCGGCGGACCAGATGAGCAACTGGTGCCCGGCCGCATCGCTGACGTGGTCGGTGAGGTCGTACACGGTCGGCGGGCCGAGGCTCCGGCGGGTGACGAGGGGGCCGTTCACCGCGTAGCCGGGCTGGACGACCGCGGCCGTGCGGGCGATGGAGCGGGCCTGCGAGTCCGTACCGGCGCGGGAGGCCAGGTTGACGGTGGCGAGCAGGGCCGTGCCGAGCACCAGGAACACCCCGCCGTACACGAGCGCGATCCGGGTCCTGATCGTGGCGTGCGGCGCTCGGACCGGCTGCTTCACAGGGCGTACCCGACACCCTGCACGGTGCGGATCACCGCCGGTTCACCGAGTTTGCCGCGCAGCTTGCTCATGCAGACGCGGACGGCCCCCGTGAACGGGTCGGCGTTGGCGTCCCAGGCGCGCTCCAGCAGCTCCTCCGCGCTGACCGTCGCGCCGTCGGCCTCCAGCAGCAGCTGCAGCACGGTGAACTCCTTGGGTGAGAGGTCGAGCTCCTGCCCGTCCCGGGACGCGGTACGCCGCACGGTGTCGAGCCGGATGCCGTACCGCACCAGCTGCGGCGGCACCGGGCGGGCGCTGCGCCGCCGCAGCGCGCGGACCCGCGAGACCAGCTCGGGGAACTCGAACGGCTTGCCCAGATAGTCGTCGGCGCCCAGGTCGAGGCCGGAGACCCGGTCCTCCATGGAGCCGGCGGCGGTGAGCATCAGGATCCTGGTGCGGGAGCCGGAGGCCACGAGTCCGCGGGCCACGTCGTCGCCGTGGACCCGGGGCAGGTCCCGGTCCAGGACGACGACGTCATAGTCATGCAGCCCCAGGTAGGCCTGGGCGGCATCACCGCTGTACACCGTGTCGACGGCGAACCCCGCCCGCCGCAGCCCGGTGGCGACCAGCTCCGCCAGGATCTCCTCGTCCTCGGCGACCAGTACCCGCATCGTGATGTCCTCTGCCTCGTCCATGCGTGTCCACTCCATCCCAGGATGCGTCTTTGCTACCGGAAGGAATGTTTCGCAAAGCTCTCCGCGTCCGCTCCCGGGTTTATCGGTGTGAGTGGACCTCCCACGGACCGTTAGGATTTCGACCATGGCGGCCACTGGATCAGAGAAGCAGGGGGGCGAGGACGTGAAGAGCTTCTACGTCTCGACCCCCATCTACTACGTGAACGACGCTCCTCACCTGGGCCACGCCTACACGACCGTCGCAGGCGACGTGCTCACCCGCTGGCACCGCCAGCGCGGCGAGAAGGTGTGGTACCTCACCGGCACGGACGAGCACGGTCAGAAGATCATGCGCACGGCCGAGGCGAACAACGTCTCGCCCCAGGCGTGGTGCGACAAGCTCGTCGAGGAGTCCTGGAAGCCCCTCTGGGAGCACCTCGGCATCGGGAACGACGACTTCATCCGTACGACGGAGAAGCGTCACACCGACCGTGTGCAGGAGTTCGTTCAGGACCTGTACGACAAGGACGAGATCTACAAGGGCGGTTACGAAGGCCCTTACTGCGTGGGCTGTGAGGAGTACAAGCTCCCCGGCGACCTCATCGAGGCGGAGGACGGCACGAAGCTGTGCCCGATCCACAAGAAGCCGGTGGAGATCCTCAAGGAGGAGAACTACTTCTTCAAGCTGAGCCAGTACGGCCCGAAGCTGCTTGAGTTCTACGCGGCCAACCCCGGGTTCATCCAGCCCGAGTCGGCCCGCAACGAGGTCGTGAACTTCGTGAAGCAGGGCCTCCAGGACCTGTCGATCTCGCGCTCGACCTTCGACTGGGGCGTCCCGGTCCCGTGGGACGACAAGCACGTCATCTACGTGTGGGTCGACGCGCTGCTCAACTACGCGACGGCGGTCGGCTACGGCGCCAACCAGGAGAAGTTCGACGCCACGTTCCCGGCGAACGTGCACCTGGTCGGCAAGGACATCCTGCGCTTCCACGCGGTGATCTGGCCCGCGATGCTGATGGCGCAGGGCCTGCCGCTGCCCGGCAAGGTCGTCGCCAACGGCTGGCTGATGGTCGGCGGCGAGAAGATGTCGAAGTCGAACCTGACGGGCATCAAGCCGCAGGACCTCACCTCGCACTTCGGCGTGGACGCGTACCGCTGGTACTTCCTGCGGGCCATCGCCTTCGGCAGCGACGGCTCGTTCTCCTGGGAGGACTTCACCGCCCGCTACACCTCCGAGCTCGCCAACGACTACGGCAACCTGGCCTCGCGCCTCGCGGCCATGGTCGGCAAGTACTACGGCGGTGCGCTCCCCGAGGCCACGGCCGCGGGTGAGCCCGAGCAGGCGGTGCGGGACGGGCTGACGAAGGCCGTCGCGGCGGCCGACCGGAAGATCGGCGAGGAGCTGGACTTCCAGGGCGGCATCCTGTCCATCTTCGACTTCGTGAAGCAGGTCAACGGCTACATCACGGAGCAGGAGCCGTGGAAGGTCGCCAAGGACGAGTCGCCGGAGGGCCGGGCCCGCCTCGCGACGATCCTGTACACGGCCGCGGAGGCGCTGCGCGGTGTCGCGGTCCTGCTGAACCCCGTCATGCCGGACACCTCCCAGAAGCTGTGGGAGTCCCTGGGCGCGGAGGAGTCCCTGGGCGCGCTCTCCGACCAGCGCATGCTGGAGGCCGCCGACTGGGGCCGGCTGGCGCCGGGCGCGACGGTGACGAAGGGCGCGGTGCTGTTCCCGCGCCTGGAGGAGAAGCCGTAGGCCTCTTTGGGGCCGGGTCTTCGGGTGGGCGTCGGGCCCCGTGTCGGTTGCCCCTTTCCGGGGCGCGGGGTTCCGTCCTCAATCGCCGGACGGGCTTGGGTACGGGGCCCCCGCTGGGCGCTTTCCCGGTGGGTGGGGGTTCGGGGTCCCTCCGGGGCGTCTCCTCAAACGACGAACGTGCGGCGGGTACGCATTGCGTACCCGGGTCTGTGTTCGTCGTTCTGCGGGGACTCCCCTGCACGCCCCCGAACCCGGCCGTCGCGCGTCTGCGACAGTCGTATCGCCGGTGTTGTAGGCGCGAGTGGCGCTGGGGTGGGGACGTGCAGGGGAGTCCCCGCAGGAAATGGCGTACGACCCGGGTCCCTCACGTACCCGGGTGAACACGCCATTTTCGAGGAGACGCCCCGGAGGGGCACCGCCCCCCACCCACCGGGCAGGCGCACCCCGCACAGGCGGAGTACCCGCACACCAAGCCCGTCCGGCGATTGAGGACGGAACCCCGCGCCCCGGAAAGGGGCGACCAACACCGGAAACCACAGGGCCCCAGGCCCTGTCAGCGCAGGAGCGACGCCGCGTCGCCCATCACGATGACGGGGTCCTGGGCCGGGTCCAGGAGGCCCAGGAGCTCCTTCATCCGGTCCTCCGTGAGCGAGACGCAGCCCTGGGTGGGGCCGCCGTGGTCGACGTGGATCCAGATGCCGCCGCCGCGCTCGTCGCCGAGGGGCCGGGTGTGGTCCAGCGGGGAGGTGCCGGGGAGGCGGTTGTAGTCGATGGCGATGACGTAGTCGAACGAGCCCTCCAGCGGCTCCCCGTGGAACCCTTCGCCCTCCACCTTGAAGTCCGGGCTCAGGTCGTACGGGAACGCCGTGGCCGGGGGGTCGAGCCGGCCGCCGGCCGCGGTCAGGGTGAAGACGCCGGAGGGTGAGCGGAGGTCGCCCTCCCAGTGCTCGTCCGTCCAGCCGTTGAGGGCGTTGTGGGCGGGCCAGGGTGCCAGGGCCGCCCGCCAGTCCGCGGTGGGGCCGTCGCGGGTGTAGAGCACGGCGGTGGAGCGGTTGGAGTCGACGGACTCGCCGGTCACGACGAACGCCTGGCGGGTACCGGGTGGGATCGCCGCCCTAGTCCGCGGGCCGAGCCCGGGGATCTCACGGGGCGGGGCCGGCGGCGGTCCGGGCCGCGCGGCGGGTCCGGCCGACGACGGCACGGGGGACGCCGCGGGCGGCGACGCGACGGTCCCGGTCGGGCCGGGGACACCGGAGGCACCCGAGGTCCCCTTGAGGGCGGCGCTGCCCCCCGTACCGAAGAGGCCGCCCGATCCGCACCCGGTCAGCAGCAGGACGAGGACGGCACAGAGGACGTACGGCAGCCGCAGGGGCACGCACGGACGGGGCACGGACACGGAGGAGCTCCTCAGCAGTCGGTGGCGAAGCCGCAGGGGCTTGGCGGACACGGCCCGGGGTCCGCTGCGCCGATGTCCGCCCAGGCAGTCTTTGCCGCAGCCGGGACCGGCCAATCCGGCGCCGGGGCCATCCGGCTGTACCCGTTCAGGTGATTCGTGTACTTGTATGCCCGGGGTCCGCGTGTGGGCAGGTCCCGCCAGGACGTGAAACAGCCCCCGGCCGGTCGGCCGGGGGCTGTTTCACGTGGAACCGAAGCGGAACCGAAGCGGAACCGCCGACGCTACTTCGCGCCGGTGTCCCTGACGACCGAGTCCTTGGCCTCGGCCTTCTCCTTCGCGGGCGCGACCGGCTTGCGGAGCTGGATGTTCAGCTCGCGCAGCCGCGTCTCGTCCAGCACCGTGGGCGCGCCCATCATCAGGTCCTGGGCGTTGCCGTTCAGCGGGAAGGCGATCGTCTCGCGGATGTTGGGCTCGTCGGCCAGCAGCATCACGATGCGGTCGACGCCGGGGGCGATGCCACCGTGCGGCGGGGCGCCGAGGCGGAAGGCGCGGAGCATGCCCGCGAACTCCTGCTCGACGGTCTCGCGGTCGTAACCGGCGATCTCGAAGGCCTTGAGCATCAGCTCGGGCTCGTGGTTACGGATGGCGCCGGAGGACAGCTCGATGCCGTTGCAGACGATGTCGTACTGCCAGGCGAGGATGTCCAGCGGGTCCTTCTCCTCCAGGTCCTTCAGTCCGCCCTGGGGCATCGAGAAGGGGTTGTGCGAGAAGTCGATCTTCCCGGTGTCCTCGTCCTTCTCGTACATCGGGAAGTCGACGATCCAGCAGAACCGGAAGACGCCGTCCTCGAAGTGACCGGCGCGCTTGGCGGCCTCGACGCGGACGACCGACATGATCTTGGAGACCTCGTCGAACTCACCGGCGCCGAAGAACACGGCGTGGCCGGGGACGAGGGAGAGCCGCTCGGTGAGCGTCTTGACGTCCGCCTCGGTGAGGAACTTGGCGATCGGGCCCGCCAGCTTGCCGTCCTCGCCGACCCGGACCCAGGCCAGGCCCTTGGCGCCGTGCTCGACGGCGTAGTCACCGAGGCCGTCGAAGAACTTCCGGGACTGGCCCGCGGTGTCCGGCACCGGGAGCGCGCGGACGTGCTTTCCGGCGAAGGCCTTGAACTCCGAGTCCGCGAAGACGTCGGAGATGTCGACGAGCTCCAGCTTGGCGCGCAGGTCCGGCTTGTCGTTGCCGTACTTCAGCATCGACTCGCGGAACGGGATGCGCGGGAAGGGCGAGGTGACGTGGCGGCCGTTGCCGAACTCCTCGAAGAGCTCGGTCATGAGCTTCTCGATCGGGCGGAAGACGTCCTCCTGCTCGACGAAGGACATCTCGACGTCGAGCTGGTAGAACTCGCCGGGCGACCGGTCGGCGCGTGCGTCCTCGTCGCGGAAGCACGGCGCGATCTGGAAGTAGCGGTCGAAGCCGGAGATCATCAGCAGCTGCTTGAACTGCTGCGGGGCCTGCGGCAGCGCGTAGAACTTGCCGGGGTTCAGCCGGGACGGGACCACGAAGTCACGGGCGCCCTCGGGGGAGGTCGCGGTGAGGATCGGCGTCGCCATCTCGTTGAAGCCGAGGGCCACCATCTTGGAGCGGATCGAGGCGATCACGGAGGAGCGCAGCATGATGTTGCGGTGCATGCGCTCGCGGCGCAGGTCGAGGAAGCGGTACTCCAGGCGCCGCTCCTCGTTGACCCCGTCCTCCGCGTTGATCGTGAAGGGCAGCGGGGCGGCCTCGCCCAGCACCTCGACCTCGGTGACCTCGATCTCGATCTCGCCGGTCGGGAGCTCCGGGTTCACGTTGTCGGCGCCACGGGCGGACACCTTGCCGTCGATCCGTACGACGGTCTCCTTGGTCAGCTTCGCCAGGGCGTCGTTGCCGGGGGTGCCGGGGCGGGCGACGAGCTGCACCAGACCGTAGTGGTCGCGCAGATCGATGAAGAGGATGCCACCCAGGTCTCGGCGATTGTGCAGCCAGCCGCTCAGCCGGACGTCGGTGCCGACGTCAGAGGCGCGGAGCTCGCCGCAGGTGTGGGACCTGTACCGATGCATCGTCGTTCATCCAGTCTTCGCGGTTGGGGGCACATACAGCCACCCCAGGCTACCGCCCGCGACCCGGCCGTTTCATTGCCGTTGTCCCCGGCAAGGGCGCCGGGGGGCGTGGCCGCCGGGACCGCCGGTGGCGTTCGGCGGCCACATCTTCTTAAAGTGGGGCAATGCGCACCGAGGAAGTCCTGGCCGCGACCGCGACCGGTCTCTGGCGCTGGGACAACGCCGCCGGGGTCGTCACGCTCGACGCGGAGGCGGCCCGGCTGCTGGAGCTGCCCTCCGAATCGGGCGTCTTCCGTGAGTCGGAGGTGCGCTCCCGTTTCCATCCCGTCGACTGGAACGAGATCTACGGGGTGGTCAACCTGGCCGTCGCCGAGGGCACGCTGGCCGAGGCCCGGCTGCGGATCGTGGACGCCCACGGGCGGGTGATGCGTACCGTACGGAGCCGGTCCCGGCCGCTGCCGCCCGCGCAGGACAGCGACGCGGACTACGTGCTGGTCGGCACCCTCCAGGAGGTGGCGGAGCCGGAGCCGGGCGCCGACGGGGCGCAGAACCGGATCACCGGCGACTGGCGCCGGTCCCGGGAGGCGTTCCTGCTGGACGCGGGACGCGCGCTGGCCGAGGCCCGGTCGACGGCGGAGGTGCTGCGGGTCGCCTACTCGCTCTCCATGCCCGGGTTCTCGCCGGACGGGCTGGCGGTCTTCGGGGTCGAGGGCGAGCGGCTGACGATCGTCGGGCACCACGGGCACCACTCCGGTGACGAGGGACCGTTCAACGACATGCCGCTGGAGACCGACTATCCGGCCGCCGAGGTCGTACGGACGGGGCGGGCGATCTATCTGCCCAGCCCCGAGGAGTACGTCCACCGCTACCCGGCCACCTGGCCGCTGGCCCGCCGGTTCGGGCGCCGTTCCTGGGCCTTTCTGCCGCTGATCGTGGCGGGCCGCACGATGGGCGCCTGGATGGCCGGCTTCCGGCACCCGGTGTCGTTCTCGCCGGACGAGCGGTCGGTGCTGACGACGGTGGCCAGGATGCTCGCGCAGGCGCTGGCCCGCGCCGGGATCGCCGAGACCGAGCGGGAGCTGTCCGAGGGGCTCCAGCGCACGATGATGCCGTCCCTGGGGACCGGCATCCCGGGGATGACGGTGGCCGCACGGTACGTGCCGACCGGGGGCGGGCTCCAGGTCGGCGGCGACTGGTACGACATGATCCCGCTGCCCAACGGCCGGGTCGCCCTCGTCATCGGTGACGTCCAGGGCCATGACGTGCGGGCCGCAGGGCTGATGGGCCAGTTGCGGATCGCCCTGCGCGCGTACGCCTCAGAGGGGCACCGCCCGGACGCGGTGCTCTCGCGGGCCTCGCGCTTCCTCTCCGGGCTCACCGACGCGAACGAGGACGCGGAGCACACCGGGCCGCGCTTCGCGACCTGCCTGTACGCAGAGGCGGACCCGGCCACCGGCACCCTCGACATCGCGCGGGCCGGGCACCCCGACCCCGTGGTGATGACGCCCGACGGGACCGCGTTCATCCGGCAGACCGCGGGCGGGCTCCCGCTGGGCATCGAGGCGGACACGGACTACCCGACGACCCGGGTCACCCTGGAACCGGGAGAAACGATCATGCTCTGCACGGACGGGCTGATCGAGACCGGCGGGCACGACCTGGCCACCGGCTGGGTCCGGCTGCGGCCGATCCTGGAACGGCACACCAGCGATCTGGAGAAGCTCGCGGACGCCCTGGTGCAGGCGGTGCACGGGCCCACCTCGCACTACACGACGGGCCCGCTCGCGGACCGCCGCGAGGACGACGTCGCGGTGCTGCTGCTGCGCCGCGAGAGCCCGGCGACCCGGGTGACCCCGCCGCGGCGGACCGCGCTGACCATCGCCCAGGCCGAACCGGAACGGATCGCGGCGGCCCGGCAGCAGGTGCGCGAGATGCTGCACGACTGGGCGGACCCGGAGCAGGTCGACTCCGCCGTGCTGATGATCTCCGAGATGGCCACGAACGTGCTGGTCCACACGGACGGCGACGCGCTGATGGTCGCGCAGGCCAGCGGGGAGCACGGGGAGCGGCGGCTGCGGGTGGAGGTGGCCGACGGCAGCGACGAGCTGCCGCACAAGCGGCGGCCCGGCGAGATGGCGTCCAGCGGGCGGGGGCTGGTGCTGATGGAGATGCTCGCCGACGCGTGGGGGGTGGACCCGCGCGGTGAGGGCAAGTCGATCTGGTTCGAGCTGTACGAGTCGACGGAGCCGGTGGAACTGGCGGGGGTGGAGGCGGAGCTCTAGGCCCTGTCGGGTGGGGCGTCCGGGGTGCCTGTCGGCGGCAGCCGGCCCTCGCGCAGTTCGCCGAGGACGCCGAACGCCGCCGCGCACACCGGGACCGCGAGCAGCATCCCCAGCAGGCCCGCCACGCTCGCGCCCGCCGTCAGCGCGATCATGATGGTGGCGGGGTGCATCTGGACCGTACGGCTCTGGATCATCGGCTGGAGGATGTGGCCCTCCAGCACCTGCACGGCGAGCACGATCCCGAGCGCCCAGAGCGCGATCACGAAGCCCCGGTCCGCGAGCGCCACCAGGACCGCGACGGCCCCCGAGATGAACGCCCCCAGGTACGGGATGTAGGCGCCGACCAGCACGAGCGCGCCCAGCCCCACCGCACCGGGCACCCGCAGGATCAGCAGGCCGACCGTGATGCAGACGGCGTCGATGAGCGCGATGAGCGTCGTACCGCGCATGAAGCCCTCGACGGCCTCGAACGCGCGCCGCCCCATCGCCTCGACCAGGTCACCGGCGCCGCGCGGGGCGATGGAGTGCGCGAGGTGCGCGGCCCGGTCGGCGTCACGCAGGAAGAAGAAGGTCAGCAGCAGCGCGAGGACGCTCGTGGCGATGAGCGAACCGACCAGGCTGATGCCGGTCAGCAGCCCGCCCGCGGCGCTCGCGCCGAACTTCTCGACGAGCTTCTTCGCGTTGGTGGCGAGGTCGTCCACATTCGTGTTGCCCTCGACCCCGAAGTGGTCGGCGACCCACTGACCGGCGTCCTTGAGCGACTGGACGATCTGGTCACCGGTGTCGATGAGCGCGGTGACGACGATGTATCCGGCGCCGCCGACCACCGCGACGAGCAGCACGCAGGTGAGGCCGGCCGCCACAGAACGGTTCACCCCGTGCTTGGTCAGCCGGCGGTGCACGGGGCCGAGCAGCGCCGTACCGAGCAGCGCGAGCAGGACGGGGGTGACGGCGGTCTTGAGCGCGACGCAGAGCCAGATGGCCACCGCGGCGACGCCGGTGACCAGCAGGACGACACCGCACCAGGCGGCCAGTCGCCGGGCACCGACGGGCAGGAGGGGCTTGGGTGTCTGCACCCTCCCACCCGATCACGCCCCGGGGACGGTGTCCCGCCCGCGCCGCCGTACGAGTGACGAACCGTCATACGGCGGCGGCGCGGCTCACATCCCGCGGACGCCGTGGCTCACATCCCGTGGACGGCGGGCACGGTGCCGAGGCGGCCGGCCTGGAAGTCCTCGAAGGCCTGCTTCAGTTCGGCCTGGCTGTTCATCACGAACGGCCCGTAGTGCGCCATCGGCTCCCGGATGGGACGCCCGCCGAGCAGGACGACCTCCAGCTCCGGGGTGTTGCCGTCCTGCTGCTCGTCCGCGCGGACGGTCAGCGAGGAGCCGGCGCCGAAGACGGCGGTCTGGCCCATGTGGACGGGCCTGCGGTCCTCGCCCACGGTGCCGCGGCCGGCCAGCACGTACGCGAGGCCGTTGAAGTCCTCGCGCCACGGCAGGGTCACCTCGGCGCCGGGGCGCACGGTCGCGTGGATCATCGTGATGGGGGTGTGGGTGGCACCGGGGCCCTGGTGGCCGTCCAGCTCGCCCGCGATCACCCGGAGCAGCGCGCCGCCGTCCGGGGAGGCGAGCAGCTGCACCTGGCCGCCGCGGATGTCCTGGTAGCGCGGGGCCATCATCTTGTCGGCCTTGGGCAGGTTCACCCAGAGCTGGAGGCCGTGGAAGAGGCCGCCCGAGGTGACGAGGGACTCCGGCGGGGCCTCGATGTGGAGCAGCCCGGACCCGGCGGTCATCCACTGGGTGTCGCCGTTCTGGATGGTGCCGCCGCCACCGTTGGAGTCCTGGTGCACGAAGGTGCCGTCGATCAGGTAGGTGACGGTCTCGAAGCCGCGGTGCGGGTGCCAGGGGGTGCCCTTCGGCTCACCGGCCGCGTACTCCACCTCGCCCATCTGGTCCATCATGATGAACGGGTCGAGGTACTTGTAGTTGATTCCCGCGAAGGCGCGGCGCACGGGGAATCCCTCGCCCTCGAACCCGCTGGGTGCCGTGGTCACGGCGAGCACGGGACGGGCGACGGCGTCGCCAGAGGCGGCGACCTTGGGCAGGGTCAGCGGGTTTTCGACGGTTACTGCGGGCATGGGAGCCACCTCCGGGGACTGTTCTGCGACCAATTTAGTTGAATGGTGAACATCTAGCAAGGCGACTTCCATTCCCGCGGCCCCGCAGGGCGCGAGCATCGACTCTCCCGTGGGGCGGGTGGTACCTATGGGTCACCCTGGGCCCTCCGGGCACACTGCGGGGAAGGGCACGACGTCCCACCGCGACGGAGGGGGAGCCGAGCCGACAAGAGGGGGACGAGTGAACAAGCTGACCGAACAGGTGCGCCAGCGCTTCTACGGGCTGATCCACCGGAATCCCGGCTGGTCGCTCGAACAGATGGCGGCCGAGGTCCACTGCTCCCTCGCCGAGGCGGATCAGGCCTGCGACGCCCTCTGCGCCGTCGGCCTGCTGCTCCCCGCGTCGTCGGCCCCCTGCGGCTACGTGACCGTCACCCCGGAGGCCGCGCTCACCCGGCTGTTCTCCGCCGAGGAACGCCAGACCGCGGCGCACCTGCAGCATCTGGCCAGGATCCGGGGTGCGGTCGCCTCCCTGATCGGCGACTACCCGCGCCTGCACGACGAGCGCCGGGAGTCCGTCGAGATCGAGACCCTGCCGACACCGGCACTGGTGAACGCCTTCCTGGAGGACGCGGGCAGCACCTGCAACGTACGCATGCGGTCGATGCACCCCGGCGGACCGCCGCCGGAGGAACTCATGGACGACATGCTGCTGCGCGACAAGGAGATGGAGAGCCGCGGCATCCGGGTGGAGACGCTCTACTCGCGACGGACCGCCGAGGTCCCCTACATGGCCGCGTATCTGACCGACGCGGAGCGGATCGGGCGCGAGGCGCGCACCGCGGACTACCTGCCGCTGCGCATGATCCTCTTCGACGACGACCTCGCGGTCCTGCCGATCGACCCGCAGGACTCCAGCGAGGGGGCCTTCGCCATCCACGGGCAGGCGCTGGTGAGATCCCTGCACGCGCTGTACGACTACTGCTGGCACACCTCGGTCCCCGTCCGCCCCGCGCCCCCGCAGGCCGCCCTCGGGGCGGAACTCGACTCCCAGGACCTCGTCGTGGTGCGCATGCTCGCCGACGGCGTCAAGGACGAGGCGATCGCCCGCCACCTCGGCATCTCCTCCAGGACGCTGAGCCGGTACATGACCTGCCTGATGGAGCGGCTGGGCGTGCACACCCGCTTCCAGGCGGCCCTGCGCGTCGCGGAGCGCGGGCTGCTGGACTGAGAGCGATCCGGAAGAGGGCCCTCCCCTTCCGGAAAGATCTCGCATGTTGAGACGGATGCATGGCGTGGCGCCCTGTCGCCATGGCTGATGGCCGCCGCACGCAACATCTTGCTCCGTGGACGGGCGCGGCAGCAGCATGGGTTCCGCCGGCGGTGGGCGACCCCAACCGCCCTTATCTCCGCCGGACTTCGCACTCGCCAGACATACCGGGGGACAGCTATGCCTGCACGATTCCGCGCCTTCCTCTGTACCGCCCTCTTCTGTGCCTCCCTCCTCACCGCCGCGGGTACGGCCCATGCCGCGACGGCAGGGCCGACCACCGGCGCACCGGACCCCGGAACGGCCGTCGTGGACCGGCCCGACGGCGACAACGGCTGGTGGTAGGGGCGCCCCGCGCCACCCATCCACCTGCCCGGTCCGCGCACAGGAGAGCCCGATGGACGTCATCGCCGCCGCACCACCCGGTCCACCCGAGCCGGTCCTCACGAACGGCCCCGCCCCGGCCGCACACCCCGACCGCACCGTCGACGTCGCCGTCGTGGGCATCGGCTACGCGGGCCTGCCGCTCGCCGTGGCCGCCGCCGGGGGCGGCCACCGCACCCGCGGACTGGACCTGAGCGACTTCCTGGTGGCTCAGGTCAACATCGGCCGGCCGCCCGTCGACACGGTGACCCGTGCCGAACTGGACGCCGTGGCGCCGTTGCTCGACGCCACCACGGACCCCGCGTTCCTGAGCGAATGCTCCGTCGTCGCCCTGTGCGTTCCCACACCGGTGGACACCCACGGTGTGCCGGACCTGGAGCCCCTGCTCTCCGCCGTGCGCACGGTCCGCCAGCACCTGGTGTCCGGACAGCTGGTGATCATCGAGTCCACCACCTACCCCGGGACCACCGACGGCGTCATCCGCGAGATCCTGGAGGAGTCCGGGCTGACCGCGGGCACGGACTTCCACCTGGCCTTCTCGCCGGAGCGGGTGGACCCGGGCAACACCCGGTACGGCTTCCACAACACGCCCAAGGTGGTCGGCGGGCTGACCGCGGCGTGCGGTGCCCGCGCCGCCGCGTTCTACGCGGGACTGACCGAGCGGGTGCACGTCACCCGCTCCAGCCGTGAGGCCGAGGCCGCCAAGATCCTGGAGAACACCTACCGCCAGGTGAACCTGGCCCTGGTCAACGAGTTCGCGCAGATCTGCCACCGGCTGGGTGTCGACGTCTGGGAGACCATCGAGGCCGCCGCGACCAAGCCCTTCGGCTTCACCCCGTTCCGTCCCGGCGCGGGTGTCGGGGGCCACTGCATTCCGGTCGACCCGCTCTACCTCGTGCACCGCGCGACGCAGGCCGGGGTGCCGTTCCGGATGGCCGAGCAGGCGCAGCGGATCAACGACTCGATTCCCGTCTGGGTCGCCTCCCGGGCGCGGGAACTGCTGACGGCGAACAGGATCAACGTCCGTGGGGCCAAGGTGCTCCTGCTGGGCGTCACCTACAAGCCGGACGTCGCCGACATCCGCCACTCGCCGGCCGAGCCGCTCGCCCTCGAACTGCTCGGCGCGGGCGCCGATGTGATGTTCCACGACCCGTACGTCACCACGTTCTCCGCACGCGGCCGGGCCGTACCCGCCGGGCACGACCTGGTGGCCGACCTCGCCGCCGCCGACCTGACGATCGTCGTGCAGCGGCACCGGATGTACGACAACGGGCTCCTGGCCCACGCACGGCTCGTCCTGGACCCCTGCGGCCCCGGCACGACGCAGGAGGTCGGGACCGCATGACCCACACCCCCTGCGTCGTGGACCTGATCCGCGGCCACGCGGCCGGCCGCCCCGCGGACATCGCCCTGCGGACCCCGGCGGGCACCATGACCTACGCCCGGCTGTGGAACCGCGCCGAGCAGGCCGGGCGGGCCCTCGCGGGACGCGGTGTACGGCGCGGCGACACCGTCCTCGTGCGCCTGCCCTCCGGCCCGGAGGCGGTCGTCGCCATGCTCGGTACCTGGCTCGCCGGCGCCGCGTTCGTACCCGTCGACACGGCGACCCCCGCGGAACGCCTGGCGTACGTGCTCCGCGACAGCGGCGCCACCGCGGTCCTCGACGACAGCACGGCGCTCCTGCCGCCCGCCGGGGACCCGGTGGAGCCCGCCGGGGACCTGGTGGAATCCGCCGGCCCGCGCACCGCGGACGACGAGCACGGCGCCTACGTCATCTACACCTCCGGGTCCACCGGAGCGCCCAAGGGAGTCCTGGTCGGGCACGGGGCGCTGGCGCGCCATGCCGACGCGGCCGTGGACCTGTTCGCGCTCGGGCCGCACAGCACCGTGCTGCAGTTCGCGAGCCTCGGGTTCGATGTCGCCCAGGAGGAGATCTGGCCGACCCTCGCCGCGGGCGGAACCCTCGCCTTCCACGGCGCGGACGGCGTCCCCGGCGCCGCTCAACTCGCCTCGGTCGCGCAGGAGCTGGGGGTGACGGTCCTGCAACTCCCCACCGCCTACTGGCGCATGCTCTGTGCGGAGCTCGACGGCGAGCGGGAGCCGTCCTTCGCCGGGGTCCGCACGGTGGTCATCGGCGGCGAGAACGCCACGACCGCCGACGCCCGCGCCCACCGCCGTACCCCCCTCGCGCACACCGTGCTGGTGAACGGGTACGGCCCCACCGAGACCGTGGTCACCGCGACCGCCCTGGTGCTCGCCCCCGGCGACGAGGTGCCCGGCACGGACGGGCTGCCCATCGGGGAACCGGTCGGCGACCGGGTGGCACGGGTGCTGGACGAGGACGGCCGGCCCGTCGCCGACGGCGCACCGGGCGAACTGTGGATCGGCGGCGAGCCGCTGGCCCTGGGCTACCTCAACGACCCGGCGCGGACCCGGGAGCGCTTCCTGCCGGATCCGTACGCGGCGACGCCCGGCACGCGGATGTACCGCACCGGCGACATGGTGGTGCGGCGGGAGAACGGCGGCCTCGAATTCCTGGGGCGCGTCGACAACCAGGTGAAGGTCCGCGGCCACCGCGTCGAACTCGACGAGGTCGACCGCCACCTGCTCGGAGCCCCCGGGATCACCTCTGCCGTCTCCTTCACCCTGGACGACGGGGCAGGCGGGAACGTGCTGGCGGCCGCCGTCGCCCGCGACGGGGACGGCCCGGACCCCCGGGCGGTCCGGGAGCACCTGCGGGAGCGGGTCCCCGCCTATCTGGTGCCGGGCCGCATCGCCGTACTCGACCGGATGCCCCTCACCACCTCCGGCAAGACCGACCGCCGCGCGGCGGCAGAGGCCGCGGCGGCCGTCCTGGCCGCCGGGGTGACGCACGAGCGCGACGACGAGGCGCGGTCACCGCTGGACACGGTGGTCGCCCTGCTCCGCGAACTGCTGCTCGCGCCGGAACTCGGCCCCGACGACGACTTCCTCGCCCGGGGCGGCGACTCCCTCATGGCCCTGCGCGTCTGCGGCCGGATGCGGGCGCGGGGCATCTCCATGACCCCCGGCGACCTGCTCACCGGGCGCACCGCCCGCGCCGCCCTCTCCCGGGCGGAGGGCCGCCGCGCGCCCGACGCCGTCGAGGAGGAGCCCGCAGGGCCGCTCGGCCTGCTGCCCGCCCAGCACCGCTGGCTGAGCGACGGCGAACTGCCGGCCCGCGACCACTTCTGCCTGAACGCGCTGTTCACCACGGACTCCGGCATGTCCGCGGACCGCCTCGTCCGGGTGGCCGGGGCCCTGCGACGACGCCACCCCGCGCTGCGCACGGCGCTCCGCGCGGACGGCACGGCGGAGCTGCGGGAGGCCGACCCCGCGGACGCCGTCCGCGTCATCGACCTGTCCCCCGTCCCGCCGCCCGAGCGGGCCGCCCGGCTGGAAGAGGCGCTGGCCGAGGCGCAGACCTCGATGTCGCTCGCCGAGGGCCGGGTCCTTCAACTGCTGTACGTGGACGGCGCGGAGAACGGGGCCCGGCTGCTGCTGACGGTCCACCACTTCGTCCTCGACGGGGTGTCGATGGGCCTGCTCACCGACGACCTCGAACTGCTGCTGGGCGACGGCCGGACGGGAGCCGCCGCGACGGGGCCCCGGGCCGTCGGCACCGCGCTGCGGGACTGGGTGCGCACCGCGCAGGCCCGGCAGGACGCCGCCGAATGGGCCCTCAGGACAGGGGAGTTCACCGTGCTGCGGCCCGACGCGGAAGGCTCCGCGCCGCTGCCCACGCTGCGCACCCACCGCTTCCGGCTGCCCCGGGACCTCACCGGCCAGGTGCTCCACCGTCTCCCCGCCGCGGGCATCGCCCCGCACGACTTCGCCCTCGGCTGCCTGGTCGGCGGCCTGGCGGCCTGGACCGGGGAGCCCGTGCACGGGGTGGACGTCTACGCGCACAGCCGCGGCGTGTCCCCCGGGGACCTCGACCTGTCCCGCACGGTCGGCTACGTACAGAGCACCTACCCGGCCGTCCTGCGGTGGGAGGGCGAGGGCGTCCCCGCACTGGCCGCCGCGCTCGGCGGGCCGGCCGCCCTGCCCGAACGCCGTTACGGGTTCGACGCGTTGCGCTTCCTCTCGCCCGATCCCGCGGAGCGCGCCGCCCTGGCGGCCTGCCCGCGTCCCCGGGTCCGGCTCAACTTCCGAGGGCATCTGCTGCGGCTGGAACAGCGCGCGCCGGGTGCGGTGCTGCGGCCCGCGGACGAGAGCTTCGGCGCCCACCGCTCGCCGCTCCAGCGGGAGCGCTATCTGCTGATGGCCGAGGGGGACATCGTCGACGGGGAGCTGGAGATGAGCCTGAAGTACTCCACGGTCCACTGGAGCGCGGAACGGATCGAGGAGCTGGCCCGGCACGTCGACCGCGTGATGCGGCAGACCCTGGACTCCCCCGACGCCGGCCGTCCGGTGAACGGCGGTGCGCGATGACACCGCTCCCGCCCGTGGTCCCCGGCGTCCCGGCCGAGCACCAGCCCGCCCTGGGCAGCGCCCCGCGGTGGCCCCTGGTGCTGTACTTCCACCACGTGCACCCGGACGTGCGGCACTACACCGCGCTGTCCCCGGACGCGTTCGAGCGGGGCCTTGAGCAGGTGCTCGAACAGTTCGCCCCGTACGACCCGGCGGACCTGCTGGCCGACGGGGGCCCTCGCCGGCCCGACCGCCCCACGGTGCTCGTCACCTTCGACGACGGCTACCGCGACAACACCACCCACGCACGGGACATCCTGGACCGTCTCGGCGTCCGTGCGGTGTTCTTCGTCTGCACCGGACTGCTCGGCCGGCGCAGCCCCCGTCCGCGCGAGGACCACCTGACGTACGAGGAGTGCGACCAACTGGCCCGGGAGGGGCACCTGATCGGCGCCCACACCCGTACCCACCCGCACCTCGACCGGATCCCGCCGGCCGAGGCGCGCGCCGAGACCCTGGGCTCCCTCGACGACATCCGCGAGCGGTACGGAGCGGGCCCCGCCCGGCTGTTCGCCTACCCCTACGGCGGGGTGCCCGCCGAACCGCTGCTGCCCGAAGGCGTGCTGGCCTTCGGAACGGTCCGCTCGCCCGCCACGCCGTGGACCGCGGAGCACCAGCGGATCCGCAGAACCTATCTGCCCTCGGGGGCGGCCGACACCTGGGCCGGGCTGGTCCGCCACTGGCGCACCGAGTGGGACGGACCGACCGCTTCCGGGAGGGAAGAGTGATGACCGAACACAAGACGTGGCGCACCCGGCTGACCGGGGCCCTGCCCGCCACCAGGGAGTCCCGGATCATCGCGGTCAACGCGTTGATCGGCTCCATGGGAACCGGCATGTTCCTGGCGAGCTCCGCCCTCTACTTCACGCGCTTCGCCGGAATCAACGAGACCCAGCTCGGCGTGGGCCTGGGGATCGCGGGAGTGGTCGGGCTCGCCACCACCGTGCCGATGGGCATGCTCGCCGACCGCTTCGGCCCCAGGAACATCATCCTGGTGGTCTGCCTGTGGCGCGCCATCGGCTACCTCGCCTACCTGAGGGTCGACGGATTCAGCCAGTTCGTGGTGACGGCCAGCCTGCTGTACATCATGGACCGGGCCGGACAGCCCCTGAACCAGGCCCTGGTGGGCCGCCTGATCACCGGAACCGAACGCAACCGCACGATGGGATTCATCCGGTCCCTGCGCAACCTCGGCTTCACCGTCGGGTTCTCGCTCGCCGGGATCGCCCTGACCACCAATTCGAAGACCGCGTTCCACTGGCTCTTCATCGGCAACGCGATCAGCTTCCTGGTGGTGTTCTCCCTCGTCTGGATGCTGCCCCGGGTCGGCCCGGCGGTGGCCAAGGACAAGGGGGACGGGAAGGGCGCGAAGGCGGTGGTCCCGCCGATCCGCGACTGGCGGTTCGTCGCCGCCACGGCGGCCAACGGGGTGATGTTCCTGCACGACGCGATCCTGATCACCGTGCTGCCGCTCTGGGTGGCGGAGCACACCGCGTCGCCCATCTGGATGATCACCGTCCTCGTCACCACCAACACGGTCCTCACGGTGCTGGCCCAGGTCAGGGTGACGCGCCACATCGGCGACCTGGCCACCGCGACCCGGGCCACCACCATGTCGTCGGTCCTGTTGCTGTTCGCCTGCGTCGCCTTCGCGGCGAGCGGCTGGTCGGACACGTCCGGCTGGGCGATCGTGACCCTCGTGGCCGCACTGCTCCTGCTGACCTTCGGGGAACTGCTGCACTCGGCGTCGTCCTGGGAGATCTCCTTCGCGATGTCGCCGGAGGCGGCCCAGGGCCGGTACTTCGCCTTCTTCAACGTGGGTTTCTCGGCGGCGGAGATCGCCGGGCCGGCCGTGGTGCTGTGGCTCCTCGCCCGGACGGGACCGAGCGGCTGGCTGATCATCGCGGTCTGCTTCCCGCTGTCCGCGGCCCTGAGCTGGCTCGGCACCCGGCAGAAGCCGGAACCGGCCACCACCGGGCCCGCGCCGCACTCGGAGCCCGTACCCGCCACAGAGGGTTCCTGACCGACCGCACCGACCCATTCCCACCCCTCGGTGGAATGCGCACTGACGGAGGAAAGCATGTCAGACACACTCCCGCCCCAGCATCTCCTGATCGTCAGCGGCGGGCGCGATCTGCCCGATCGCGCCCGCGGCGCCTGGCCGGGACTGCGCACGACCGTCATCTGCCGGCCGGAGGTGGTGCCGCGGCTGCGCAGCCGGGAGAAGATCCAGCGCCTGATCGTGCTCCGCGAGGACGCCCCGGTCGAGGAGTGGGTGGCCGCGGCGCGGTTCGTGCACGCGGTCGACCCGGTCGACCGGCTGACCAACTTCACCGAGAAGGACACCGAGAAGACCGCGGCCATCGGGCTCGACCTCGGCCTCGACTGGCACAGCGCGGAGACGGTACGGGCGGTGGCCGACAAGTACGCGATGCGCCGGGTGCTGGCCGAGGCCGGGGTCGGCCAGGTCGTCGCCGAGACCGTCCACGACGTCGAGGGCGTCCTCAAGGTCGCGGAGCGGACCGGCTACCCGCTGATCTGCAAGCCCGTGCGCGGGGTCGCCAGCAAGGGCGTCACCCGTATCGACGGACCGGCCGACATCCCCCGCGCCCTTGAGTGGGGCGCCGAGGGAGCCGGCGACCTGGACGCGCCGGACCTGCTCGTCGAACAGTTCCTGAGCGGCGACGAGTACAGCGTGGAGTGCGTCAGCGAGGACGGCGAGCACCTGGCCGTGGGCGTCACCCGCAAGATTTCCGAGCACGATCACTTCGTCGAGGTCGGCCACGTCGTCCCGGCCCCCCTTCCGGACGCGGACGACCAGCGGATCCGTACCACCGTGACCGACATGCTGACGGCCCTCGGAGTCCGGCGGGGCGTCACCCACACCGAGGTCATCGTGGCCGCGGACGCGGTCCACATCGTGGAGACGCACCTGCGTCCGGCGGGCGACGAGATCCCCGAGCTGTGGGCGCGGGTCAGCGGGGTCGACCTGATCGACGTCGTCGCCCGCCAGGCCGTGGGCCTCAAGGTCCTCGACGGCCTCCGCGCCACCCTCGCCGCCCCGCACGACGGTCCGGGCGCGGCGGCCATCTGGTACGCCTGCCCGGACGCGGTGGGCGAGATCGTGGAGGTGGCGGGCGAGGAGGAGGCCCGCGCGCTGGAGGGCGTCGTCGACGTCGAGGTGCTGCGCGAACCGGGCAAGCGGCTCAAGGGAGTCACCGGTTCCTTCGCCCGGGGTGCACATGTCTGCGCGGTGGGCACGTCACAGGACGAGGCGTTGCGGCGTGCCCAGGAGGGCGTACGGAAACTGTCGTTCACCGTACGCAGTGACGGCATGGCCGCACGCCACGAGGCGCTCGCCTCGACCGGCTGACACCGCGTCGGCCGATCCGGACGGCACCGGTCCGGTGCCCGCACAACAGAGAGAAGAGAGACGAGACATGACCGATCAGAGCAACGAACAGACCGGCTCCGACTACGCGTTCGGTGGCCTGCACCACGTCCAGCTGGCCATCCCGCCGGGCGGCGAGGACCAGTGCCGGGCGTTCTGGGGCGAGGTGCTCGGAATGACGGAGCTGGAGAAGCCCCCGGTCCTCGCCGCCCGCGGCGGGTGCTGGTTCCGCGGCGGCGGCCTGGAGGTCCACCTCGGCGTCGAGCAGGACTTCGCTCCCGCGCGCAAGGCGCACCCCGGAATCCTCGTCGAGTCGCTGCGCGGCCTGGCCAAGCGGCTGGAAGAGGGCGGCCACGAGGTGACGTGGGACGACAACTTCCCGGGCCACGACCGCTTCTACGCGTTCGACAAGTTCGGCAACCGGCTGGAGTTCCTGGAGCCGACGGCCGCGTAGGCCGTGTCCGCAAGGGCCTGCACGGGGTCGTCCCGTGATGTCGCGGGACGACCCCGTGCAGGCCCCGCCCCGGGCGACCCGGTGGAGTTCCGACCCCTACCACGGCATATCGAGGAGCCAGCAATGACCGAATCAGCGGGCAGGCCGCCCGCATTCCGCATCGCGGACCTGATCGTGGCCGAGGGCCCCGAGGGGGCGGAGCGCATCCTGATCGCGGGGCTGACCGTCACCGTGTCCGCCGGCGAGATCGTCGCGGTGCTCGCGGACGACACCGCGTCCGCGGCGGCCCTGATCCAGGTGCTCGCCGGACGGCGGCGGGCCCAGTACGGGGCCATCGACGCCGGCGGGGCCGGCCGGTCCCGGCGGATCAGGCCGTCCCTCCCGGCGGGCGTGAGCGTGGTGGCCGCGCACGAGCGCTGCCCGGACGGACCGGCCCACGTCGTGGTCGTCGACGCCACCGGGACGCGGCCCGCGGAGTCCGGCGCGAAACCGGCACACACCGCGGCCCGGCGGGGCGGCGCGGTGCTCCTGGTCACCACCGACGCAGAGGTGGCGGCGTCCGCCGACCGGACCGTCCACCTCAATCGCGCGCCCCGTCCCGAGCACCGGCCGAAGGCGGCG
This sequence comes from Streptomyces sp. NBC_00341, assembly GCF_041435055.1. Lineage (NCBI taxonomy): Bacteria > Bacillati > Actinomycetota > Actinomycetes > Kitasatosporales > Streptomycetaceae > Streptomyces > Streptomyces sp. NBC_00341. The sequence continues at coordinate 4,304,431 of NZ_CP108002.1, forward strand.
GTCCGCTTCACCACGCAGGCGCTGCGGGAGGCGGCGGCCGGATCACTGACCGCCGCAGGCGTCGACGCCGAGCGCGCCGCCCTGGTCGCCCGGGTCCTCGTGGACGCCGATGTGCGGGGTCACTTCTCGCACGGTGTCGGCCTGCTGCCGATGTACCTCGACCGGCTGCGCGAGGGAGGCATCGACCCCACCGCGGAGCCGGAGTGGAGCCAGGAGGAGGGGTCCGTCGTACGCCTCGACGCCCGCGGCGGGTTCGGGCAGGTGGCCGCGGAGCTCGCGGCAGAGCGATGCGCCGAGCGGGCCGCCCGCACCGGGCTGGCCGCCGTCGCCGTCCGGGGCAACAACCACGTCGGCATGCTCGCCGCCTACCGCGAGCACTTCGTCCGCCACGGCGTCGTCGGCCTCGTCCTCAACGTCTCCGGCCCGAGCGTCGCAGCCCCCGGCGCGGGACGCCCGACGCTCGGGAACGACGCCGTGTGCATGGTCGTCCCCCGTGCGGGCGGGTCCCCGCTCGTCGTGGACTTCGCCACCGGGACGGTCGCCAGCGGAAAGATCCGGCATGCCGCGCACCGCGGCGAACGGGTGCCCCCGAACTGGCTGGTGGACCGCGAGGGCCGCCCCACCACCGATCCGGAGGAGCTCGACCGCGGCGGCGCCGTCCCGGTCTTCGGCGGATACAAGGGCCTCGGGGTCGCGGTGATCACCGAGGTGCTGGCCGGCATCCTGGCCGGCGGCACGGTGAGCCCCCTCGTCCACAAGCAGCGCGCCGAGCCCGAGCGGGCGATGGACTGCTCCCAGCTGTTCCTCGCCCTGTCGCCGGACGCGTTCGGCAACCCCCCTGTGGAGGAACTCCTCGACGTCCTGTCGGGCGCGGTGGCCGCCGGCTACCCGCAGGGACCGCCCGAGGTCCATCTGCCGGAACAGCAGGAGCGGCTGGCCGAGACCATGGCCGCCGAACACGGCGTCCCGGTACCGGCGTCGGTCGTCGAGCAGCTCGGCTGGGGCGCCGTCCGGACCGCCCCGGCCACAGCGGGAGGTACCGCATGAGCACGCCACTCGGTGTGGGCGTCGTCGGATTCGGCATCGCGGCCCAGCAGCACGCCACCGCGCTGGAGCAACTGCCGGAGGCCGGGATCGTGTCCGTCCTGGAGCAGGACCCCACGGTCGACACCGGCAGCCACCACCGGGCCGGTTCCTGGGAGGAGCTCCTGGACGACCCCTGCGTCGACCTGGTCGCCCTGTGCGTCCCGCCCGGCGGGCGCGCGCGGATGGCGGTCCAGGCGCTGGAGGCGGGCAAGGCCGTCCTGCTGGAGAAGCCGCCCGCGGTGTCGGTGGCCGAGATCGACGGTGTCGCGGCCGCCGCCCGGCGTACCGGCCTGCCGGTCGGCGTGATGCTCCAGCACCGGATGCGGCTGCCGGAGGCGGCCCTCGCCGCCGCCTGGTCGGCGTCCTCCGTCACAGCGGTCCTGGAGGTGTCGCGGTTCCGGCCGCCGGCCCACTACCGGCGTGCCGGGTGGCGCAGCGACCCCACCGTGGCGCTGGGCGGGATCTCCGCCCACCTGGGAGTCCACTACCTCGACCTGGCGTGTCAGCTGCTCGGGCGGCCGGAGTCGGTGCGCCTGACGCCGACCAGGGAGGTCGCCGCGGGCATCGACACCCGCGTCACGGGAATGGTCGCCTTCCGGTCCGGGGCCACCCTCGCGTTCACCGTGACCGCCGAGTCGATGGTCCGTACCGAACGGCTCCAGATCCTCGGGCCCGACGGGGGGTTCAACATCACCGACGGCACGGTGATGACCCAGCTCGACGGCACGGAACAGACCTGGCCCACGGTGCCGACCTCGCACCTGCGCACCGAGGTCTACCGGGAGATGGCAGAGGCGGTGGCGACGGGCCGTCCCCCGGCGCGCTGCCACCTCGACGGCGCCCGTGCGGTGACCGAGATCCTCTCGTCGATCGCCACCGCCGCGCCGGCGGTGGCCGCGTGAAGCCGCTGATCGGTATCTCCTCCGGCTCCGCGCCGCGCCTGGACGCCGGGGCCCTGGCCGGCCTCGTCCTCTCGTGCGGCGGCACGGCCGTCGACGTCAGGGAGGGCAAGGGCCACGCGTGGGAGGCCGGCGGGCTGGACGCCCTGCGCACCGCCGGGGCCGAGGTCTGCTTCGTCGGCGTCTCCACCGTGCTGGGCGCGGCCGAGCACCCGCCCGCCTCCGTCGACGGCCTGCACATGCCCGAGCGGGGCCTGCCGGTGAAGGTCTTCGCGGCCGCCGGGTGCACCGCCCCCGACCGTTTCGCCCTGACGCTCGCGCAGATCGCGGCGCTGGCCGCCAGGGTCGGCGACGCCTCCCTCGTCCTGGTGGAGACCCACCACGGATACGCGCCCGTGGCCGAACTCGACGAGCTGTGCCGTCGCGCGGGCACCTCGGTCCTGCTCGACACGATGGGCCTCGCCCGGATCGACGGCGATCCCGTCGCGGCGGCGGCCCGGCTCGCCCGCTGGATCCCCTACGCCCAGGTCAAGGGGTTCGACTGGGACGAGCCCGCCACCTCGCGGCACCGGCCGCTCGCCGCCGCCCGGCCCGAGCTGACCCGGAAGGTCCTCGACGCGGCGGGTGAACTGCGCGCGGTCACCGTCGAGTCGAAGGCACCGTCCCTCACCGAGGACATCGCCCTCCTGCGCGAGTGGTACCCGCCGGACCCACGCCTCCCCCAGGCCGTCAGCGAGGAGATCCTTCCGTGAGACTCGCCGTCATCAACGACGAACTGTCCCAGGACATCGAGCAGGCGGCGGCCACGACGTCCCGCCTCGGCTTCGACGGACTGGAGATCCGATCCAGCGGCGGCGTGGCGCCGCATCGCATGGACGACGCCGCCCTGGCCCGAATACGGGCGACGGTGGCCCGGCACGGACTGCGGGTGGCCGGCTTCGACCCGCCGGCGCTGAAGTGCGAACTGCCCCGCACCGCCGCCGAGACGGACTCCGCCCGCGCACTGGTGACGGACTCCGTGCGCCGGGCCGAGCTGCTCGGAGCACCGTTCGTCCGCATCTTCACCTTCTACCGGCAGGGCGATCCGGACCCCCGCCGGGCCGCCGCCGCCGCCCGGGAGGTACTGGACGGCGTCCCCCTCGGACGCGTCCCCCTGCTCGTCGAGACGGGCATGCGGACCAACAGCCCGACCATGCGCCACACCCTGGAGTTCCTGGACGCGCTGGGCGACGACCGGCTCGGCATCCTGTGGGATCCGGGCAACAGCGTCTTCAGCGGCTGGGACCCGGCCCCGTTCCCGCAGGACTACGCGCTCGGCCGCGAACGCATCCGGCACGTCCACGTGAAGGACCCGGACGGCCGGCGGGCCTACGTCCGCCTCGGCGACGGGGACCTGCCCTGGCCCGCGATCATCGCCCGGCTGGCCGAGGACGGCTACCGGGACTGGATCTCCCTGGAGACGCACTGGCGCGTCGGCCGGGTGCTGAACCAGGCGCAGCGGGACGAGCCGTGGGGCGAGGAGTTCACCGCCGGCGGATTCGAGGCCAGCAGCACCTGCATGCGGCTGCTCCGCGAGATGACGCGGAGCACGGGCGAGGACGCCGTCCCCGCCGGCCCCGACGCGCACACGGTGGAGGCCGGCGCATGAACGACTCACCCGTGATCCTGCTCGGGGGCCAGCGCTGCGGCACCACCGCCCTCGCCTACGCGCTGAATCTGGCCTTCCACGACGCGGGCGGCCACTTCACCGTCAACGGCAAACTCCCCTATCTGCTGCACCGCTGGCTGAACCGGCAGGACCTGGCCGACCACCATCTGCGCACGGACGAGATCCTGCACGCCCTGGACCGCCGCCCGCCGGACGGCTCGGGCGTCGAACGCTGGCGCGCCCGGGTGGAACAGAGCCTGCGGGCCGCCGCCAGGGACGTCGCAGAGGGCTCGTGCGGAGACGACCCGGTGGACCTGGCACGGCGGATCCTGGCCGACACCCAGGGCGAACTGCCGCACTGCGGGGACAAGTACAACGAGTACCTGCTGCATCTGCCCTGGTTCGGCGAGGTACTGCCGAACGCCCGCTACGTGATGCTGGTGCGCCACCCGGAGGAGGCCGCCCGCTCGATGCTGCGCTGGAAGGGCGACCGGCCCTATGTGCCCCTCACGCGGGAGGCCGCCCTCGCCAAGTGGACGGCCTGGAACCGGCACTGGCTCGATTTCGCACCGGCGGTACCGGACCGGAACGCCCTGGTCGTCGAGTACCACGCACTGTGCCGGGGCGAGGAGACCGAGCGCCTGTCGCGGTTCACCGGACTCGACCTCGCCCCGTACCTCGCCGGGCTGAAGCCCCGTTCCCCGGCGGCGGACACCGACGACGCACTCCCGGCGGACACCGCCTCCGTGTGGGAGGCGCTGCGTCTCTCCGCGCTTCCCGCCCCCGCCCCCGCCTGATCCGCCGAACCCCTACCGAAGGTGATTCCCTTGCCCTCAACCCGTGTTCTCGTCGTCGGCGGAAAGGCCGGCATCGTCCGCAAGGCCGCAGCGCTCGGCCTCGACGTGGTGCACATCCAGAAGCCGTCCGCGTTCGACCCGGATGTGGTGGAGCACTGTTCGCAGCTGCTGCTCGTCGACTACCAGGACGTTCCCACCGTCACCGCCCTGGTGCGCGCCCTGCACGAACAGCGGCCGTTCGCCCGGGTCTTCACCCAGACCGAGGCGGCCCAGGTGGTGGCGGGCCATCTCACCGACGCGCTCGGACTGCCCGGCAACGGCGAGCGGACCACCCGGCTGCTGCACGACAAGCCGGCCCTGCGTGCGCTGCTGAACGAACAGGGCATCGGACCGGTGCGGACGGTGACCCGGCCGACCGCCGCCGAGCTGCGCGACTTCGTGAAGGCGGCGGGCTCCGCCGTGCTCAAGCCGACCATGGGCTCCGGCAGCCTGGGCGTCCGCCGGATCGCCTCCGTCGACGAGGTCGACGAGGCGTGGGCGTGGCGCGAGGCCTTCGGCCTCGACGACTTCATGGCCGAGGAGTGGCTGACCGGCGAGGAACTCAGCGTCGAGACGTTCTCCCGGGCCGGGGCGCACACCGTCGTCGCGGTGACCGGCAAGGAGACCGGGCAGGGCGTGGTCGAGCTCGGTCACGTGGTGCCCGCGCCGCTGGACGGAGCCGGACGAGAGGCCGTCGTGTCGACGGTCGAGGCCCTGCTGGACGCCGTGGGCCTCGTGGACGGGCCGGCGCACACCGAACTGATCCTCACCGCCGCCGGTCCCCGCGTCATCGAGTCGCACAGCCGTCGCGGCGGGGACCGCATCAACGAACTGGTCCGCCTGGTCCACGGTGTCGACCTGGAGGAGGCCGCCTACCGGCTCGCCCTGGACGGCGACCCGCTGCCGCGCCGGGCGGAGCCGACGGGTGCGGCCGCCATCCGCTTCCTCGTCGCGGAGCCGGGAACCGTCACCTCGGTGACGGGCGCTTCGGAGGCCGAGGCGATGGACGGCGTCGTCCAGGTCGACGTCCAGGTCGAGCCCGGGGACACGGTGCACGAACTGCGCTGGTCGGAGGACCGCTGCGGCCATGTCGTGGTCCGCGCGGCCGACGCGCAGGCCGCCGTGCGGCTCGCCGCGGACGTCGCGGCCCGCATCGTGATCACCACGGAACCGGCCGCCGACGACGGGCGGTCCGCCACCCTCGGCACGCTCCTCGACGAGGTGGACGAGGTCCTCGACCCGTTCGCCGCGGCGTCCCGGTGACCTGCCGCGTCCCGCCGCACCCCACGAGCCCCGCCCGGCCCCCGCAGGTGGCCGCCACGAACGTCCGCAAGGAGTAGAACTGCGATGAGCACGACACCCTCAGACGGCGGCAAGCAGGTCTCCGTCGTGGTCGCCACCCGGAACCGCCCCACCGACATCGACGCACTGCTGACCGCGATCGCGGCGTGCGACACGGGCATCGTCCACGAGGTGATCCTGGTCGACGACGCCTCGGAGATCCCCCTGCGCGTCGACGAGTCGGCCCACCGCTTCCCCATCCGCCTGCTGCGCCACGAACGGCGTCGCGGCGCGGCGGCCGGCCGCAACCTCGCGGGCCAGGAGGCGACCGGCGACGTCCTGGCCTTCCTCGACGACGACGCCCGGCCCCTGCCCGACTGGTTCGACGTCCTCGATACGGCGCTCACCCCCGAGCGGGCTGCGATCACCGGCCGGGTGCTGCCGTTCGACAGCAGCGTGGTCTCACGCGCCCGCCAGTACCGCTACGAGGTCCGCTACGCACAGCACGTCCCCGGCAGCGAGGTCACGTTCTTCGCGGGCGGCAACTCGGCGGTGTGGACGGAGGCGTTCCGCGCTGCCGGGGGGTTCCCCGACCAGGTCACCGCGAGTGACAACGGTCTCGTGGAACGGCTCGCCGAGTCCGGCGGCCGGGTGCACTTCGTGCCGGGGCTCCGCGTGGCCCACCGCAACAGCAAGGGCGCCGGAATCGCGCTGCGCGAGGCCTGGCGCGCGGGCCGGCTGGCCCCGCGCAGCGCGCCCGCGTCCGCGCTGCGCCGGTTCGCGGCCAGCGCCCGGTCCCAGCCCTGGTCGGACGACCCGGCAGCCGCAGGCCTCAACCTGGGTCTCCAGGCGGCGAATTCACTGGCCACCGCCCTTCCGGCGGCCTGAGCGATGGCGAGTACGGGGGCAGTGCGCCGAGTGGACGCGGGAGCCACGCTCTCCCATCTGGACGTCCTGGAGTCGGAGGCGGTGCACATCTTCCGTGAGGTGGCGGGGGAGTTCGAGCGTGCGGTGATCCTGTTCTCCGGCGGCAAGGACTCGATCCTGATGCTGCACCTGGCGCTCAAGGCCTTCGCGCCCGCGCCGGTGCCGTTCACACTGCTGCACGTGGACACCGGGCACAACTTCCCCGAGGTCCTGGAGTACCGCGACCGCACGGTCGCCGAGCACGGGCTGCGGCTGCACGTCGCCTCCGTCCAGGAGTACATCGACGCCGGGAAGCTCCGCGAACGCCCCGACGGCACCCGCAACCCGCTGCAGACCGTGCCGTTGACGGAGGCGATCCAGCAGCACCGCTTCGACGCGGTGTTCGGCGGCGGGCGGCGTGACGAGGAGAAGGCGCGGGCGAAGGAGCGGGTGTTCTCGCTGCGCGACGAGTTCTCCCAGTGGGACCCGCGCCGCCAGCGCCCCGAGCTGTGGCAGCTCTACAACGGCCGGCACGCCCCGGGTGAGCACGTCCGGGTCTTCCCGATCTCCAACTGGACCGAGCTGGACGTGTGGCAGTACATCGAGCGCGAGGGCATCGAGCTCCCGCAGATCTACTTCGCCCATGAGCGCGAGGTCTTCAGCCGCTCCGGCATGTGGCTGACCGCGGGCGACTGGGGCGGCCCCAAGGAGCACGAGCGGACCGAGACCCGCCAGGTCCGCTACCGCACGGTCGGTGACATGTCCTGCACCGGCGCCGTCGACTCCGACGCCACCACCCTGGACGCAGTGATCACCGAGATCGCCGCCTCCCGGCTCACCGAGCGGGGCGCGACCCGCGCCGACGACAAGATGTCAGAGGCCGCGATGGAAGACCGCAAGCGCGAGGGGTACTTCTAGAGATGACCGAGACGATTCAGCGGCCCGGCGTCAGACCGCCGGCGACCCTGTTGCGCTTCGCCACCGCCGGGTCCGTGGACGACGGCAAGTCCACCCTCGTGGGACGGCTGCTGCACGACTCCAAGTCGGTCCTCACCGACCAGCTGGAGGCGGTCGAGGACGCGTCCCGCAAGCGCGGCCAGGAGGCACCCGACCTCGCACTGCTGACCGACGGACTGCGCGCGGAGCGCGAACAGGGCATCACCATCGATGTCGCCTACCGCTACTTCGCCACACCCCGGCGCCGGTTCATCCTCGCCGACACCCCGGGCCATGTGCAGTACACCCGCAACATGGTCACGGGCGCCTCCACCGCCGAACTGACGGTGATCCTGGTCGACGCCCGCCACGGCGTGGTCGAGCAGACCCGCCGGCACGCGGCGCTGACCGCGCTGCTGCGGGTCCCGCACGTGGTCCTCGCGGTCAACAAGATGGACCTGGTCGACTACGCGGAACCGGTGTTCGCCGCAATCACCAGGGAGTTCACGGCGTACGCGGCCGAGCTCGGCATCCCCGCGGCCACCGCGATCCCGATCTCCGCGCTGGCCGGCGACAACGTGGTGGAACCGTCCTCCCACATGGACTGGTACGGCGGCCCGACCGTCCTGGAACACCTGGAGACGGTCCCGGTCAGCCACGACCTCACCGACTGCCACGCCCGCTTCCCGGTCCAGTACGTGATCCGGCCCCAAACGGCCGAGCACCGCGACTACCGGGGCTATGCAGGCCGGATCGAGGCAGGGGCCTTCCGGGTGGGCGACGCGGTCACCGTGCTGCCGTCCGGCCGCACCTCGGCAGTCACCGGGATCGACCTGCTGGGCCGGTCCGTGCACACGGCGCGGGCGCCGCAGTCGGTCACCCTCCTACTGGCGGACGACATCGACATCTCGCGCGGCGACCTCATCGTGCCGAGCACCGACGCGCCCCCCACCACCCAGGACGTCGAGGCGACCGTCTGCCACGTCGCGGACCGGCCCCTCACCGTGGGCCAGCGAGTGCTGATCAAACACACCACCCGCACCGTCAAAGCCATAGTCAAGGACATCCCCTCCCGCCTCACCCTCGACGACCTCTCCCAGCACCCGGCCCCCGGGCAGCTCGTCGCCAACGACATCGGCCGCGTCCTCGTACGCACCGCCGAACCGCTCGCGCTCGACGCGTACGCCGACTCGCGCCGCACCGGCTCGTTCCTGCTGATCGACCCCGCCGACGGAACCACGCTCGCCGCCGGGATGGCGGGCGGTTCCTTCGCCGCCGCGGCCACCGGCATCCCCGAACCGGACGCCGCGGGCTGGGACTTCTGAGATGACGGGGCACAACACCACGGCCGTCGAGGTCTGCGGCGTCACGAAGGGGTACGGCACGGGTGCGGCCCGTCGCGTCGTGCTGGAGGACGTCGATCTGCGGCTCGCGAAGGGCGAGTTCGTGTGCGTCGTCGGTGCCTCCGGTTCGGGCAAGTCGACCCTGCTCCACCTGGTCGCCGGGCTGGAGACGGCGAGCGCGGGGAGGATCTCCGTCACGGGCGGACGTCCCGCCGTGATGTTCCAGGACCACGCCCTGTTCCCGTGGCTCACGGCGGGCCGGAACGTCGAACTGGCGCTCCGCCTCGCGGGCGTCCCACCCGGCCCCCGCCGCGACCGGGCCCGGAGCCTCCTCGCCCTGGTGGGGCTCCCCGAGAACTACGGGCACCGGGTGCACGAGCTGTCCGGCGGCATGCGCCAGCGGGTCGCCCTGGCCCGTGCCCTGGCGCAGGGCGCGGACGTGCTGCTGATGGACGAGCCGTTCGCGGCGCTCGACACCGTGACCCGGGGGACGCTGCACGGCGAGCTCGTCCGCGTCTGCGCGGAACGGGGGGCGACGGTGCTCTTCGTGACCCACGACGTCAGGGAGGCCGTGGCGCTGGGGGACCGCGTGGTGCTGATGGCGCCGGGGCCCGGCCGGGTGGTGGCCGAGTGGTCCGTCGGCCCCCGCTCCGCGCGAGGCGCCAAGGCCCCGGACGCGGCCCGTCTCGTCGACGAGATCACGGCCCGGCTCGGCGAGGAGGCCGACCGCCGTGCCCGCTGTTGACAGCGCGGCCCGCCCGGCGAACGCGCTGCCCGACGGAGCCGGGCGGCCCGCCTCCGGCCGTACCCGGGAGTCGCCCGGCGGGGGCTTTCGCCGAGGCCTGACCGGAGCAGCGGTGAGGCGCCTCGCGGCCCGCGTCGGGCCGGGCTGCTCTGCGGTCCTGTTGGTGGCGGGCGTCTGGCAGCTGGTTCACCTGCTCGGACTGTCGCCGGTGCTGCCCGCACCGGCGGCGGTCCTGCGCGACCTGTCCGACGCCTGGTCCGCGGGGACGCTCGGCCCAGGACTGCTGCACAGCCTGGGCCGCTGCCTCGCGGGGTTCGCGGCGTCCGCGGCGGTGGGGGTGCCCCTCGGTCTGCTGCTGCACCGGTTCGGGTTCCTGCGGGTGCCCCTCGCTCCGGCGCTGAGTGCCTTCCAGTCACTGCCGGCGGCGGTCCTGGTGCCCATCGCCGTGATCTGCCTCGGCACCTCGCAGGCCGCGGTGTACCTGGTGGTGCTCCTCGGCGCCGTTCCCTCGGTGGCGACCGGGGTCCTCACCGCGCTGGACCAGGTGCCGCCGCTCCTGGTGCGGGCGGGCCGGACCATGGGGGCGACGGGAGCGGCCGGGGTGCGCCACGTCCTGCTTCCGGCCGCCCTGCCCGGTGTGGTGGCCGCGCTCCGGCAGGGCTGGGCGTTCGGCTGGCGGGCCCTGATGACGGCGGAGCTCATGGCGTCCACCCCCTTGCCCGGCCTCGGCCAGGTGCTCGACGCCGGGCGGCGCAGCGGTCGCCTGGGCCCGGTGCTGGCCGCCGCCCTGGTGATCCTGGCCGTCGGGGTGGTGGTCGAGACGGGGGTCTTCGGACCGGTGCAGCGCCGGGTCCTGCGCGCCCGCGGCCTGCCCGCAGCACAGGAGCGGTGAGCCCTGCGAGAGGCGGTCAGGGCCTTTCGTCCGGATCGGGCTGGGCTCTCAGCCGTACATCCGGCGCATCGCGAAGTCGACCATCTGCTCCACCGCCTTGGCGTCGAAGACCATGCGGTGCTCGCCCTCCATGTCGAGGACGAAGCCGTAGCCGGTGGGCAGCAGGTCGATCACCTCGGCACCCGTGATCACGAAGTACTTGGACTCCTTGCCCGCGTAGAGCCGCAGCTCCTTGAGCGTGGTGAACATCGGGATGACGGGCTGCTGGGTGTTGTGCAGCGCGAGGAAGCCCGGGTTGTCACCGCGCGGGCAGTAGACCTTCGACGTCGCGAAGATCTGCTGGAAGTCCTCCGCGGCCAGCGAGCCGGTCGTGAAGGCCCGTACCGCGTCGCCCAGCGAGGGCGGCGAGGGTTCGGGATACAGCGGCTGCTCGCCGTAGCCGCCACCCATCGGCTGCTGTGCGCCCTGATTCTGGTCGTAGCCGTACATGGGACAAAGAGTAATCGGACACATCTCCACCTTGAGGGGTTGCGTCTTATTACTGGCGGGTAGCATCATCGTACGGGGTCACCTGACAACGACCCCGTCCGCGAGTCCGGGCCACCCCTCCACGGGGCGCTGCGCGCCACTGCTATTGATTACGGAGCCTTCCCATGGGGCACTACAAGTCGAATCTCCGCGACATCGAGTTCAACCTCTTCGAGGTCCTCGGGCGCGACAAGGTGTACGGCACCGGACCGTTCGCGGAGATGGACGTCGAGACCGCGAAGAGCATCCTCGACGAGGTCACCCGCCTCGCGGAGAACGAGCTCGCCGACTCCTACGCCGACGCCGACCGCAACCCGCCGGTCTTCGACCCGGAGACCAACACCGCACCGGTCCCGGACACCTTCAAGAAGTCGTACCAGGCGTTCATGGACTCCGAGTACTGGCGCCTGGGCCTCCCCGAGGAGATCGGCGGCACCACCTCCCCGCGCTCCCTGATCTGGGGTTACGCGGAGCTGCTGCTCGGCGCCAACCCGGCCGTGTGGATGTACTCCTCCGGTCCGGCCTTCGCCGGCATCCTCTTCGACGAGGGCAACGACGCGCAGAAGAAGATCGCCGAGATCGCCGTCGAGAAGCAGTGGGGCTCGACGATGGTGCTGACCGAGCCGGACGCCGGTTCCGACGTCGGCGCGGGCCGCACGAAGGCCGTCGAGCAGGAGGACGGCTCCTGGCACATCGAGGGTGTGAAGCGCTTCATCACCTCGGGCGAGCACGACATGTCCGAGAACATCATCCACTACGTGCTGGCCCGCCCCGAGGGCGCCGGACCGGGCACCAAGGGCCTCTCGCTCTTCATGGTCCCGAAGTTCCACTTCGACTGGACCACCGGCGAGCTGGCCGAGCGCAACGGCGTGTACGCGACGAACGTCGAGCACAAGATGGGCCTCAAGGCGTCCAACACCTGCGAGATGACGTTCGGCGACCAGCACCCCGCCAAGGGCTGGCTGATCGGTGACAAGCACGACGGCATCCGCCAGATGTTCCGCATCATCGAGTTCGCCCGCATGATGGTCGGCACGAAGGCCATCGCGGCGCTCTCGACCGGTTACCTCAACGCGCTGGAGTACGCCAAGGAGCGCGTCCAGGGCACCGACCTGTCGCAGTTCATGGACAAGACGGCTCCCAAGGTCACCATCACGCACCACCCCGACGTGCGCCGCTCCCTCATGACGCAGAAGGCGTACGCCGAGGGCATGCGCTCGCTCGTGCTCTACACCGCCTCCGTCCAGGACGCGATCCAGGAGAAGGAGACCGCGGGCGAGGACGCGAAGGCGCTGCACGGCCTCAACGACCTGCTCCTCCCGATCGTGAAGGGCTACGGCTCGGAGAAGTCGTACGAGCAGCTCGCGCAGTCGCTCCAGACCTTCGGCGGCTCCGGGTACCTCCAGGAGTACCCGATCGAGCAGTACATCCGTGACGCCAAGATCGACACGCTGTACGAGGGCACGACGGCCATCCAGGGCCAGGACTTCTTCTTCCGGAAGATCGTCCGCGACCAGGGCGCCTCGCTCAACGCGCTCTCCGAGGAGATCAAGAAGTTCCTCGCGGGCGCCCAGGGCAACGAGGAGCTGTCCGGCGCGCTGGACTCGCTCGCCAAGGCCGCCGTGGACCTGGAGGCGATCGTCGGCACGATGATCACCGACCTCACCGCGACCGGCGAGGACGTGAAGAACATCTACAAGGTGGGCCTGAACACCACCCGCCTGCTGCTGGCCTCCGGCGATGTCGTCGTCGGCTACCTGCTGCTCAAGGGCGCGGCCGTGGCCGCCGAGAAACTGCCGAGCGCCTCCGCCAAGGACGTCGCCTTCTACCAGGGCAAGATCGCCGCCGCGAAGTTCTTCGCCGCGAACGTCCTGCCCGGCGTCGGCGCGGAGCGCGCACTCGCCGAGTCCGTCGACAACTCCCTGATGGAGCTGGACGAGGCCGCGTTCTAGGCTTCACCGCTCAAGATCGTCAACACGCACCGTCACCCGGACACGCTTTCGGGTGGCGGTGCTGTCGTATGGGGTGGGTACGCTGAGTAAAGGTCCGAGAATCCCGTCCATGGGAGGAACCATGACTGCCGAGGCACTGCCCGAAGCGTCGCAGCTGCGCCGCGACGATTCCACGTGGCCGGTCCCGCCGGAGGACGGCTACACCGTGGACGAATTCTTCACGCTTGACCTCCCGCCGCACACAGAGCTGATCGACGGGAGCCTGGTTTTCGTGAGTCCGCAGCGAAAATTCCACACGCTGGCGATGTACCTGCTGGAGCAGGGGCTGCGCCTGCACGTTCCCGAGGCTCTGCGGGTACGCCGGGAGATGGCGGTCGTACTGGGCAGGCGGAATGTGCCGGAGCCGGATCTCGTCGTGGTGAAGGCGGACGGTGAGGGAGGCCTTCGGCAGACCCGGTACCAAGCCGCCGACGTCCTGCTCGCCGTAGAAGTCGTCTCGCCCGACTCCGAGGACCGCGACCGTGACACCAAGCCGCACAAGTACGCGGCGGCGGGCATCCCGCACTTCTGGCGGGTCGAGATGAGCGGCGAGCACGACCGGCCCGCGGTGTGGACGTACGAATACGACGCGACGCACAAGACCTACGTCTCCACCGGCGTCCACCGCGACCGGCTCAAGCTCTCCGTTCCCTACGACATCGATATCGATCTGACAGCGATCGACACGCTCTGACAGCCGCCGTCCGTGCCTTCCCTATGATCGGAGCCCGATTCCGAGGGGGAGGCCGGCACATGAGTCGTCCGGGCAAGCGGTGGTACGTACGGGGCGCGGCGGTCGGGACGGTGGCGCTGCTGCTCGCGGGCTGCGGTGGCGGGGACGGCGGTGGCGGGGACGCCTCGAAGGCGCTCGGCAAGGCGGAGCTCCTGTCGGTGCTGCCGGACGCGAAGGCGCTGCCGGGCTGGCGGACCGTGGCGGAGCCGGAGGCGCAGAAGCCGGTGGCCGAGTACCCGCCGCCGGTCTGCCAGGTGCCCGACAAGAAGAAGCGGCAGGCCACCTGCGGGGAGATCACGTTCTGGGGCGTTTCCTCGTTCGTCCGCAAGCCCGACGTGACCTCGCTGAACTTCTGGACCCTCGCCTACAAGGACGAGAAGACGGCCGACGCCGCCTATGACGCGCTGAACGCGTACTACGGCGGGGACAGGGTCGGGGTGGGCGCGAAACCGGTCGGGATAGGTGAGCCGGGGGCGGAGCGCGAGGCCAACCGGGCCGGAACGGGCACCATGGGCGGCCCCGCCACCATCACCCAACTCCGGGTCGGCACCCTCGTCCTGGGCATCAGCACCGGGACCCAGGGCAAGTCGGCCGTACCCGACGCGGAGGTCAAGGCCCTCGCCGCGATGGTCGCGGACCGGGCCCAGCAGGCGCAGGACGGCGAGAAGCCGTCCGCCGCGGTGACCGGACGATAGCGGTGCGTCACCGGGGGGCGACGGTGAAAACTCCCGCTCATGCCTGGTTAAAGTGAAGAACATGAGTTCTTCCCTCCGCTTCGACCGCGGGCACACCGACGATCTGATGGCCTTCCTGATGGACTGCCCCTCCCCGTACCACGCCGTGGCGACCGCCGCGTCGAGGCTGGAGAGGGCCGGTTTCCGGCAGGTCGAGGAGACGGCGGCCTGGGACGGGTCCAGCGGCGGGAAGTACGTGCTGCGCGGCGGCGCGATCGTGGCCTGGTACGTGCCGGAGGGCGCCGAGGCCCACACCCCGTTCCGGATCGCGGGCGCGCACACCGACTCACCGAACCTGCGCGTGAAGCCGCTGCCCGACACGGGCGCCCACGGCTGGCGGCAGGTCGCCGTGGAGGTCTACGGCGGCACGCTCCTCAACACCTGGCTGGACCGGGACCTCGGCCTCGCCGGGCGCATCTCGCTCCGAGGGGGCACCTCCCAGGCCGGAGGCTCTGGGGGAGGCACGCAGCGGCTGGTCAACATCGACCGGCCGCTGCTGCGTGTCCCGCAGCTGGCCGTGCACCTGGACCGGTCGGCCAACCCCGACGGGCTCAAGCTCGACCGGCAGAAGCACATGCAGCCGATCTGGGGCCTGGGCGACGTGGAGGAGGGCGACCTCATCCGGTTCGTCGCCGAGGAGGCGGGGGTCGACGCCGAGGACATCACCGGCTGGGACCTGATGCCGCACCCCGTCGAGGCGCCGTCCTACCTGGGCCGTGACCGCGAGCTGGTGGCCGGGCCCCGGATGGACAACCTGCTCTCGGTGCACGCGGCGGTCGCCGCGCTCGCCGCCGTCGCCGGACAGCCCGACGCGGAGATCCCGTACATCCCGGTACTGGCCGCCTTCGACCACGAGGAGAACGGCTCGCAGTCCGACACGGGTGCGGACGGACCGCTGCTCGGCACGGTCCTGGAGCGCTCGGTGTTCGCCCGCGGCGGTACGTACGAGGACCGGGCCCGCGCCTTCGCCGGGACCGTCTGCCTCTCCTCCGACACCGGCCACGCGATCCACCCCAACTACGCCGAGCGGCACGACCCGACGCACCACCCGGTCGTCAACGGCGGACCGATCCTCAAGACCAACGTCAACATGCGGTACGCGACCGACGGCAGCGGCCGGGCCGTCTTCGCGGCCTCGTGCGAGAAGGCGGGCGTGCCGTGGCAGACGTTCGTCTCCAACAACTCGATGCCCTGCGGCACCACGATCGGGCCGATCACCGCCGCCCGGCACGGCATCCAGACCGTCGACATCGGCGTCGCCATCCTGTCGATGCACAGCGCCCGTGAGCTGTGCGGGGCCGACGACCCGCACCTGCTGGCGACCGCCCTGGCGTCGTTCCTGGCGGGCTGACCGAAACACCAACCGTGTTCTCGGACATGGGTGTTGCCGGGCCGGGTATCCGCTCGATACACGGCCCGGAGCTTCCGGGGCGTCGAGGAGGCGGAACTCATGGGACTCGGAGGATGCATCCTTCTCATCGGTGCAGGGGCGATACTCGCCTTCGCGACCGACTGGGAGATGGACAGCGTCAACGTCGACATGGTCGGCTGGATCATGATGATCGTCGGCATCATCGGCGTGTTCGTCTACGCGAGTGTCATGCGGCGCCGCCGCATGGTCGTACCCCCCACCACCACAGTGGTTTCCGAGGACGAACGCCACCTGTGACCCGGGCGGGTGCGCCCCGTGGACCGGGCGCACCCCCTCCCAGCCCCCGGGCGGCGCCGGATATTCTGGCGCCCTGTCCGTGACCCGGCACCGGGCGCGTCACACCCGGAAGGGGAGCCGCTCGTGGAGTTCCGGCTGCTGGGCACCGTCTGCGTCGACACGCTGACGGGTCCGCTGCCACTCGGCCCCGCCAAACGCCGCAGCCTGCTCGCCGCGCTCCTGCTGCGCGCCAACACCCCCGTTTCCGTGGCCCGGTTGACGGGCTCCCTGTGGGACGACGCCCCGCCGCTGCACGCCCGTACGGTCATCCAGGGGCATGTGTCCCGGCTGCGCGCCCTGCTGACCGGCGCGGACGCGGAGGCGTACGGGGTCGAGCTGACCACGCTCGGGGACGCGTACGTGCTGCGGGTGCCGGAGACCCTGCTGGACTCCCAGCGGTTCGAGGAACTCCTGATGCTGGCCCGGGAGCAGCGCAGTCCGGCCGACAGCGTGCTGATGCTGAGGGAGGCCCTGTCGCTGTGGGAGGGGCCCGCGCTGACCGGCACCTACCCCAGCGCACCGCTCCAGGCCGCCGCGCAGGCGCTGGAGGAGTCCCGGCTCACGACGGTCGAGCAGCTGGCGCACGCCTACGCAGAGCTGGGCGAGCACCACCGGGCGGCGGCGGTGCTCCGGGACGAGGCCGTGGCCCATCCGATGCGGGAGTCCCTCGCCGCGGCCCTGATGTCGGCGCTGCACGGCTCGGGGCGCCAGTCGGAGGCGCTGGACTGGTTCCACCGCACCCGGCGGCTCCTCGCGGACGAGCTGGGCATCGACCCCGGCCGCGAGCTGGCGGACGCGTACGCCCGGATCCTGCGCGGCGACCAGCAGCCGCAGCCGAACGGGCTCGGTGGTGCGACGGATACGAGCACAAGCACGGGTACGGGTACGGCTGCGGGGGGCGGTCCCGCGACAGGGGCTCCTGCCGCCGGGGTGCCCGCTGTCGGGCTGTCTGCTGTCGGGGTGTCTGCTGTCGGGGTGTCTGCTTCAGGTCCGTCGGCCGCAGGCGCGTCGGCCGCAGGTGCACCGGGCGGCGTCCGGGGCGTCGAACCCCACCCCGTCGATCTGCTCCCGCGCGCCCCCCGGGGCTTCCAGGGGCGGGCCGCCGAGCTGGCCGCGCTCTCCCGGGCGGCGGCGGGCGAGGCGCCCATCTGCCTGGTCACCGGACCGGCAGGGGTGGGCAAGACCGCGCTGGCCCTGCACTGGGCGCGCCGCGCCCCCGCCGCGTTCCCGGACGGGCGGCTCTTCGCCGATCTGCGCGGGTTCGGCGACACGGGGCAGCCGACGCCGCTGGAGGTGCTGCGCGAGTTCCTGCTGGCGCTCGGTGTCGCGCCCCGCCGGGTCCCGGAGTCCGTCCAGGGCGCCGCCGCGCTCTTCCGCTCGCTGACCGACCGGCGCAGCCTGCTCGTCGTGCTGGACAACGCCCGCGACTCGGCCCAGGTCAGGCCGTTGCTGCCGGGCGGCACCGACTGCGTCACGCTGGTCACCAGCAGGCACCGGCTGGACGGCCTCATCGCCTCCGACGCCGCCCGCCCGGTACCGCTGGACGTGCTCGAACCGCCGGACGGCACCGCGCTGCTGGCCGGGGTGCTGGGCGAGGAGCGGGTGCTCGCGGAACCGGTGGCGGCCCGTCGGCTGGCCGAGCTGTGCGGCGGACTGCCGCTCGCCCTGCGGGTCACGGCGGCCCGGCTGGCGGGCCGCCCGCACCGGACGCTCGCCGGGACGGCCGACGAACTGGCCGACGAGCGCAGCCGGCTGAGCTATCTCGACGTGGAGGACACCGGGGTCTCCGCCGCGCTGCGGCTCACCGTGCAACAGTTGCCGCCGGACGCCGTCCACCACTTCGCCCGGCTCGGCCACCACCCCGGCAGCCACTTCGACCGGTACACCGCCGCCGCGCTGGCCGGCAGCGATCCGGTCGTCGCGGCGGCGGCGCTGGAGCGGCTCGCCGCCGCCCACCTGGTCAGCGAGACGAGCCCCGGACGCTGGGAGCTGCACGATCTGGTGCGCCTCTACGCCCGGGGGATCGATCCCGAGTCCGGCCCGGACGCCCTGCTCGGTGTACTCGACCACTGCATCGCGACCGCGCTCGCCGCCGCCGACACGGCGGAACCGGGCGGCGAGCCCTGCTTCGTCCTGCCGGAGGGCTACCGCAGGCCGGCCGCCGTACGGGACTTCACCGACCGGGCAGAGGCGATGAGCTGGCTGGCCACCGAGCGCGAGGACCTGTCCCTGGCCGCCGCCGCCGCGCGCGGCGCCGGTCTCGACGACCGGGCCTGGCGGATCATCCTGCTCCAGTGGCCGCACGTGGTGTGGCGGGTCCGGGACGGCTGGGCACCGGCCCTGGGCCTGGCGCTGGACGCGGCGGTCGCGCGGGACGACCCGTACGCCGAGTCGCGGGTGCGCAACCTGCTGGGCTGGGTGCTGTCGGAGGAGGGCAGGACCACGGAGGCCGCCGCACTGCTGGAGCCCTCGCCCGGTCTCGCGCGGCAGGCCGGGGACCGGCTGGGCGAGGCGACGGCGCTGATCAACCTGGCCGTCGTCCAGGCAGAGCAGGGCGGTCTGGACGAGGCGCTGGAGGGCTGCGAGCGGGCCGTCGCGCTGGCCCGGCGGGAGCGCGACGCGCACACCGAGATGCTCGCCCTCCAGCACCTGGCCAGGCTGCGGCTCGTGGCCGGGCGGCCGCAGGAGGCGCTGGACTGCGCCCGGACCGCGTTCGACCTGGGCCCCGAGCACGAGGAGGCCGCCCGGCGCGTGCTCCTGCTGGCCGTCAGCGGCGAGGCGCACCTCGCCCTCGGCGCGGAGGACGAGGGCGTCCGGCTGCTGGACCAGGCGGCGGCGGAGGCGGAGCGCGCCGGGTACGACGAGGGCGCGGTACGGGCGCTGGAGGCGCTGCTGCGGGTGGCCTCGGGGGCGGAGTACGTACGGCGGTACGAACGGGCGGTGCGGCGGCTCGCCGACGACAGCTGAGCCGGGCGGCGGCCGGGGTGCGGACCACGTCAGCGGAACGTTAGCCGCACGTCAGCGAGGCGTCAGCGGTGCCCGGAAGACTCATGGCTGTCAGCACGCCGGGGGCGACTCACCACCGCACCGGGCTCTCGTCTCACCGTCACACTCGGGGGAAATTCCATGTCTGCCTTCCGGACCCGCAGCCGCGCCACGGCCCTGGCCGCCACGACCACCGCCGTACTCGCCCTGGCGCTCACCGCCTGCGGCGGCAGTGACAGCGGCACCGGCACCAGGTCGGAGGGCCCGGCGAACAACGCCGCACCGGCCTCCGCCGCGAAGTCCGCCACCGGCTCCGGCTCCGCCGCCAAGACCTCCGTGGCCGCGAAGGGCACCACCGCTGGAGGCACCACCACCGGCGGCAGCGGAAACGGCGGCACCGGGACCGGAAGCAGCACCGGCGGCGCGGCGAAGGGCGCCACCGGGTCCGCGAGCGCCCCGCTCTGCACCACCGAGGACGTCAGGATCACTGCCGCCACCCAGGACGGCCCGCTCTACACGCACATCGTCCTGACGGCCAAGAACACCTCGGGCCACAGGTGCGAGATGAAGGGCTTCCCGGAGATCCAGTTCCTGGAGAGCCACAAGCAGAACATCCCTTCGGTCGCGAAGAGCAAGCCGGCCACCCGCATCGTGCTCGACGCGGGCGCACCCGCGTACGCGCTGGTGAAGCTGTCCAACGGCGGCGCGGACGAGGACGTGCAGCCCGTGACGGCGTTCGCCGTGTGGCTCCAGGGCGGCAGCGGCCAGGCCACCGTGCGGGCACCCGGCGCCGAGGGCATCGCCGTCGACCCGGCGGCGTACAGGACCGGCTACTGGACGTACGAGCTGCGCAACGGCGCCGACGACTTCTGAGCCGCCCGCGTCCGAACCCTCCCCGTCCCCGGTACGGCTGTCAGCCCTGCTCGTCCATCCCCGCGAGCACGAGCGGCAGCCGGGGCGTCCCCTCCGCGACCACGCGGACGGGGACGCCCCAGTCCTGCTGGTGGACATGGCAGGCCGGGTACTCGTTCGCGGGGTCGTCGTCGCAGGACGCGGCCATCGCGGAGACGTGCAGGACGCCCTCGGTCACCCCGTCCGCGAGGACCAGGTCGCGGAACAGGTCGGTGCCCGCGCCCTCGCCCCCGGCCAGCAGCTCCGGCGGGGTCGAGGAGACCAGCAGCCGGGTCGAGGGCCCGTACCGGGTGTCCAGCTTCTGACCGGCGGGCGCCTGGAAGACGACGTCGAGCCGGAGCGTGCCCGGGGCGATCTCGGTGGCGGCGCGCTGGGTGCGGTGCGCCGAGTCGGCGACGCGTACCGCCTCCTCGGGCAGCCGCAGCCGGGTCAGCCGGTGCCGGGCGGACTCGACGACCACGAGATCGCCGTCCACCAGCACGGCGTCGCTGGGCTCGCGCAGATCCGTGGCGAGCGTGCTGACCTCACCGCTCGCCGGGTCGTAGCGGCGCAGGGCGTGGTTGTACGTGTCGCAGACGGCGACCGATCCGTCGGGCAGCGCGGTGACGCCCAGCGGGTGCTGGAACAGCGCCTGCTCAGCGGCCCCGTCGCGGTGGCCGAAGTCGAAGAGCCCGGTGCCGACGGCGGTGTGGACGGCGCCCTCCAGGTCGACATAGCGCAGTGAGGACGTCTCCGAGTCCGCGACCCAGAGCCGCTCGGCGGTGGCGGCGAGCCCGGACGGCTGGGCGAACCAGGCCTCCGCTCCCGGACCGTCGACCAGCCCCTCGTTGGTCGTCCCGGCCGCGACCCGCACGGTGCCGTCCTCCGCGTCGTACGTCCACAGCTGGTGGACGCCCGCCATGGCGATCCAGAGCCTGCCGTCGAACCAGGCGACGTCCCACGGCGAGGAGAGGTCCACCTCACGCCCTGCACCACTGGTGGGCGCCCCCTGCCACCACTGGCGGCCGGTACCCGCGAGGGTGGTCGTCACGCCGGTCGTGAGGTCGAGCGCGCGGATCGCGTGGTTCACCGTGTCCGCGACGGCGATCCGCCCGTCGGGCAGCACGGTCAGGCCCTGCGGCTCGCTGAACCGGACCTCCTCGGGCCCGCCGTCGGTGAACCCGCGGTCGCCGGTGCCGAAGCTGCGCCGGACGGTCTCGCCGTCCGCCTCCAGCTCGACCAGCCGGTGGCGGGTGGTGTCGGAGACCAGGAAGCCGCCGTCGTCCAGCAGCAGCGCCTTGCCGGGGAACCGCAGATGCGTCGCCACCGGCTCGGGCGCCACGTACGGCCCGTCGCCACGCCGCAGGGTGCCCTTGGCGGCGTGCTCGGCCTCCAGCTCCTCGACCAGCTTCTCGATGGCGTGGGCGTGGCCCTCGCCCGCGTGCTGGGCGACGACATAGCCCTCGGGATCGACGACGACGAGCGTCGGCCAGGCGCGTACGGCGTACTGCTTCCAGGTCGCCAGCTCGGGATCGTCGAGCACCGGGTGGTGCACCTCGTACCGCTCGACGGCGTCGACCACGGCCTGGTGCTCCGCCTCGTGGACGAACTTCGGCGAGTGGACGCCGATGATCACCAGGGTGTCGCGGTGCTTCTCCTCCAGCTCGCGCAGCTCATCGAGGACATGCAGGCAGTTCACACAGCAGAACGTCCAGAAATCCAGCACCAGTGTGCGACCTCGGAAGTCCGCGAGGGACAGCTCCTTGCCGCCGGTGTTGATCCAGGACCGTCCTTGCAGCTCAGGGGCGCGGACGCGGGCTCGCTTGCTCATGCGTCCAAGGGTGCCACTACCGGCGCTCTTCCCTGCGCGCGCCCTGCCCCGCCCCTGCTGCGGCGCGGGGAACCCCACCCGTAAGGACTCGGAGATGGGAATACGCCGACGGTCTCGAAGGCCCGCTTTCGGACCCCCGCCTCATCCCATGACCGCTGCTTCCTCACCCGACTCGGAGAGCAGCAGTGCTGGTCAAGAGCCCCCTCGAACTCGCCATCTGATCAGGACGGAAGAGGCTCTTCCCTATCCGGTGTCGAATCATTCCAGAACGGTTCACCCACCCGAACTCTGATTTGCCTCTTTCGTTCGTCGTGGAACGCCACTTCGACAGAGACTCTTGCTCCAACCCCAGGCAGGTCGAGCACCGGTGGATTGGGGTTGTACGAGGCAATGTCCAGGAATCCGATCACTTCGGGAGCGCCGTCGAGCTCGATGAACACCCCGAACGGGCGTCGGATACGGACCACTCCGTGAGTCTTACTGCCGACCGGATGCCGGAACTTTGCATTTTCCCATTCGTCTTCCATAACTGCTGGCATCGTAGAACACGAGGCCCGACAGAGTTGGCACAGTTCTCATTACGGCGCAGTTCGTCGCCGATTCGTGCGATACCACTACACGTTGAGGAACCAGGCGGCTGTCGGGCTGGTCGCCTGGATTGAGCCAGCCGCCCTTGCCGATCAGTTCGGGGGCCCTGACGCGCGCACGTGTTGCCATGTCGACCGTGAACATCACCGTGGCGTCCACGCATTCCACAGGTACCTCGGGGAACCTGTGAGCCATGAGACTTCTCGTACGTGAACGACTCTTCAGTATCGGTGACGACTACTGGATCGAGGACGCCGACGGCCACAAGGTCTTCCTCGTCGACGGCAAGGCCATGCGGGTGCGCGACACCTTCGAGCTGAAGGACGCGCAGGGCCGGATCGTCGTCGAGATCAAGCAGAAGCTGCTGAGCCTGCGGGACACGATGCTCATCGAGCGGGACGGCGAGCAGCTCGCCAAGGTCAAGCGGAAGCATCTGTCGCTGCTGCGCAATCACTACCGGGTGACCCTGGCGGACGGCACCGAGCTGGATGTCAGCGGCAAGATCCTGGACCGCGAGTTCGCGGTGGACTACGACGGGGAGCTGCTGGCCCAGATCTCGCGCCGCTGGCTGTCCGTCCGGGACACGTACGGGATCGACATCGTGCGGGAGGACGCCGACACGCCGCTGCTGATCGCGGTGGCGGTGTGCGTGATCGTGCTGGCGGAGAAGGAGCACGAGGACTGAGCACACCCGGTGCCTGTTTCACGTGAAACAGGCACCGGCCCGAAAAGGGGGTCCCGGTTGAAGGGCCCCGGCTATCCGAGGACTGTCGGCGGTGCTAGTCCCAGTCGGCGGTCCTTGAGCGCGGGGAACTGCTCCCGGGTGGTGGCCACCCGGGACGGGTCGAACTCCACGCTCAGCACCTCTTCGTCCGCGCCCGCCTCCGCGAGCACCTCGCCCCAGGGGTCGACGACGATGCTGTGCCCGGCCTGCGGGACCCCGGCATGGGTACCGGCGCAGCCGACGGCCAGCACGTACGCCTGGTTCTCGACGGCCCGCGCCTGGGCGAGCAGTGTCCAGTGGGCGCGGCGGCGCTCGGGCCAGCCCGCCGCGACGACCAGGGTCTCGGCGCCCGCGTCGACCAGCCCGCGGAACATCTCCGGGAAGCGCAGGTCGTAGCAGGTGGCGAGACCGATCGTGGTCTGCGGAAGAGCGAGCGTGACCAGCTCTTCTCCGGCGCCCATCATGACCGCCTCGCCCTTGTCGAAGCCGAAGCGGTGGATCTTGCGGTAGGCGGCGGCCCGCTCGCCCTCGGGGGTGAAGACGAGCGTGGTGTTGTAGAGGGTGCCGTCGTCGGCCCGCTCGACGAAGGAGCCGGCGTGCAGCCAGACCCCGGCGTCGGCGGCGGCCTTGGACATCGCCTCGTGCGTGGGGCCGAGCAGCGGTTCGGCCTCGGTCTCGAACACCGGGTAGGCGAAGGCTCCGACCGGCCAGAGTTCGGGCAGGACCACCAGATCCGCGCCCCGCTGGGCCGCGACCAGCGAAGCCGCCCGCTCTCTGCGCGCGTCGATGGATTCGTCCGGGTCTACTGCGATCTGGATGAGAGAGGCGCGCACACTACCACCGTCCTGGCATATGAGCCGTCAACACGGGCCTACGATCGTCACACGAAAGCACTGCCGGGGTGCCTGCTCGCAGCGTAACTTGGAGCGACCGAACCTCATCGCAGCCCGCAGCCCGCAGCCCGCCGTCCGCGCCCAGTTCTCCAGCCCATGCACCGCAGAACCGCCCGAGGGGTCCCGTGACCGTCCATCCCAGCCTCCAGACCTACGCCGATGCCTGGACCCACTCCATCGAGTCGATAGCCGAGCTGGTGAGCCCACTCGCCGAGGGGGAGTGGAACGGCCGTACTCCATGCCCCAACTGGTCGGTGCGCGACATCGTGTCGCACATCATCGGCATGGAGTGTGAGCAGCTCGGTGACCCGCGCCCCATCCACACCCTGCCGCGCGATCTCTACCATGTGCAGAGCGACTTCGCCCGCTACATGGAGATGCAGGTCGATGTGCGGCGTCACCACACCGCGCCGGAGATGACCTCCGAGCTGGAGTACACGATCATCCGGCGGTCCCGTCAGCTGCGCAACGAGACGCGTGACCCGGAAACCATGACGCGCGCGCCGCTCGGTGCCGAGCAGACCCTCGAACTGGCGCTGCGGATGCGCGCCTTCGACGTCTGGGTGCACGAGCAGGATCTGCGGACGACGCTGGGGAAGCCCGGCAACCTGGACTCCCCCGGTGCCGTGATCGTCCGGGACACGCTGCTGGCCGCGCTGCCGGCGGTGGTCGCCAAGGACGCGGGCGCACCGGCCAACTCGGCCGTCGTGCTGGATGTGCACGGTCCGGTGGAGTTCCTGCGGACGGTCCGGGTCGACGCGGAGGGCCGCGGCTCCGTGGACGGTGCGCCGTCGCTGGGTCCCGCGGTGACGCTGGCGATGGACTGGGAGACGTACGTACGGCTGGCCTGCGGCCGGGTGCGGGCGAGCACGGTCGCGGACGGCATCAAGACCGAGGGCGATCAGGAGCTGGCCGCCGCCATCCTGCGGAACTTCGCCGTCACTCCGTAGCGCGTCACTCCGTAGCCCGTCCCCGTCACTTCGCAGTCACGGCAACCGGCGCGCCCGCCCCGCAGGGGGGACGGGCGCGCCGCCGCCGTTTTCGCGGTCACACGGGGCGGTCACGCCGGGCGGTCACGCCGGGCGGTCACGCCGGGCGGTCACGCCGGGCGGTCACGCCGGGCGGTCACGCCGGGCGGTCACGCGGGTACGTGCACGGCCTCCACGCGGCTGATCACATGGTGCTCGCGCTCCCGGTGCGCGGCCCTGAGCCGCAGCCGCAGGATCTGCGTGATGCCGAGGGCCTCCAGGACGAAGACCGAGGCGAACGCGATGCGGAAGTTGTCGCCGGTCGCGTCCAGCAGCACGCCGACCGCGAACAGTGTGGTCATCGACGCGATGAAGCCGCCCATGTTGACGATCCCCGACGCGGTGCCCTGGCGCTCCGGCGGGTTGGCCGGGCGGGCGAAGTCGAAGCCGATCATCGACGCGGGCCCACAGGCGCCGAGCACCACGCACAGCGTGATCAGCAGCCACATCGGCGCATGGTCGCCCGGGTACAGGATGGCCGACGCCCACAGCAGTGCCGTCGCCGCGACCGTGCCCAGCGCGAGCGGCAGCCGGGCCGCGTGGTGCCGGGCGATGATCTGGCCGTAGACCAGGCCGACGGCCATGTTGGAGAGCACCACCAGGGTGAGCAGCTCGCCCGCCGTCCCCCGGCTCAGCCCCTGCGCCTCGACCAGGAACGGCATGCCCCACAGCAGCAGGAACACCATGGCCGGGAACTGCGTGGTGAAGTGCACCCACATTCCGAGCCGGGTGCCGGGTTCCCGCCAGGCGGCGGCGATCTGCTTGCGCACGTACGCGGCTCCGGCGTGCTCCGCGGGCGGCGGTTCGTGGCCCTCCGGGTGGTCCTTCAGGAAGAGCAGCAGCAGGACCAGCACCACGACCCCGGCCAGCGAGCTGCCGACGAAGGTGGTGGTCCAGCCGAGGCCGTGCAGCGAGCGGGCGATCACCAGCGTCGAGACGAGGTTGCCCGCCATCCCGAAGAGGGCGGCGACCTGACCGATCATCGGGCCGCGCCGGGCCGGGAACCAGCGCGTCCCCAGCCGCAGCACGCTGATGAACGTCATCGCGTCGCCGCAGCCCAGCAGGGCGCGGGAGGCCAGCGCGGCACCGTACGAGGGGGAGAGCGCGAAGCCGAGCTGTCCGAGGGTGAACAGGACGGCGCCGATGGCGAGGACCTTCTTGGTGCCCAGCCGGTCCACCATCAGGCCGACGGGTATCTGCATGCCCGCGTAGACGAGCAGCTGGAGGATGGAGAAGGTGGAGAGCGCGGAGGCGTTGACGTCGAACCGGTCGGCGGCGTCGAGTCCGGCGACGCCCAGGCTGGTGCGGAAGATGATGGCGACGAAGTAGACGGCGACCCCGACGCCCCAGACCCGGGCGGCACGCCGGCCGCCGGGCGGATCGCCGGGCAGGGAGAGGGTGGGGGAGGCGGCGGAGCTCACCGGTCCTCCCCCCTGACCAGCACCTTGACCCGGCTCACATGGCGGCGCACGACCTGCGCGGCACCGTCCGCGTCACCGGACCTGATCGCCTCCAGCAGCTCACCGTGCTCGGTGATGTTCGCGGCGATCCTGCCGGGGTGGGCCTCCATGACGGCGACGCCCATCCGCAGCTGCCGGTCGCGCAGCTGGTCGTAGAGGCGGGACAGGATCTCGTTGCCGGCGTGCCGGACGATCTCGGCGTGGAAACAGCGGTCCTTCACGGAGACGGCCGCCAGATCACCCGCCTCCGACATCTGCCGCTGCTCATCGAGGAGCTCCTCCAGCCGGGCGATCAGCTTCGCGGAGGCGGGCACGGCCCGGCGCACGGCGAACTCCTCGACCAGCAGCCGGGTCTCCACGACGTCCGCGATCTCCTGCGCGGAGACGGCGAGCACCAGGGCGCCCTTCTTCGGGTAGAGCTTGATCAGCCCCTCCACCTCCAGCCGCAGCAGCGCCTCGCGCACGGGCGTGCGGGAGACCCCGACGGCGTCCGCGAGATCGCCCTCGGTGAGGAGCGTCCCGCCCTCGTAACGGCGGTCCAGGACCGCTTCCTTGATGTGGGTGTAGACGCGCTCGGCGGCGGGGGGCCGCTTCACGGGCGGGCGGACGGGCGAGGAGGCTGGGGCAGGCATGCGCACAGCATAGATACAACATGGATGCAGACAACGGCGCGTCCGGATAATGGACTGCGCCGTGCGCGCCGCCAAGGGCCGCGCGGACGGCGCGTACGGCGGAACTGCTGGGCGCGCACGGCGGACGCGCTTCTTCGCCAGGTCACGGCGGACGCGCTTCTTCGCCAGGTCACGGCGGACGTACACGTACTTCTCCGGCCCGGGGAGGGCCGGGCCTCACGCCTCCTTGGGTGCCGCCTCGGGAAGGTGGGCGGCCAGTGCCCGCAACCCCTCCAGCACCTCATCGGCGGTGGGCGCGCTTCCGGGGTCGGTGAGGTGCTGCATCATCAGACCGCTGACGAGGGCCAGTTGCACCGAGCCGAGGGTGCGGATCGTCGCTTCGGAGAGCTCGGTCTCCGCGGTTCCGGTGACCTCCCGCGCCATGCCGCTGCGCCCTTGGCGCAGCCCGGCGGTCACCTGCTCACGCAGTTCCGGATCGCGCTGGGCACGCAGGACGGTCTCCAGGTTGGCGATCCAGAAGGTCTCGTTGGCCGAGAACGCCTCGATCAGCCGGCGCCACAGCGCGCCGAGGCCGGCGTCGCCCTCCGAGGGCCCGAAGGCCTGGCCCCCCGAGTCGAGCGCCTCGAAGAGCGCCTGGTTGAGCAGCGCTTCCTTCGAGCCGAAGTGATAGCCGATCGCCGCCATGCTCACACCCGCCGCGGAGGCGAGGTCGCGGACCGTCGTGCGCTCGTAGCCCTTCGCGAAGAGGCACTGACCGGCCGCCTCCAGCAGCTTCTCCCGGTTTCCCATGCGGCGGAGCCTAACAACGCCCTGAACGCTTGCGCCAGGCGATCGTCTGAAACAAACGCCTTATACATTCGTATTGGGCGAACGCATTGCGCAACTGCCCAATTTCTGGCTACGGTTCCGGGCATCGAAGCCCACGCCGACCCTCAGGAGTCCGGATGAGCACCAGGAAGTCCCGCGCCTCAGCCCTTGCCGCGGTCGCCGTCGCCCTCGCCGCGATGTTCGCCGCCACGGTGGACGCGAGCGGAGTCGCCCAGGCGAACTCCGGCACCCCGTCCGCCCTCCCCACCCTGGTGACGACGGCCGAGGGCCCGGTCCGGGGCACGGCCACGGGTGCGGTGCGCACGTTCCAGGGCATCCCCTACGCGGCCCCGCCGACCGGTTCGCACAGGTGGAAGGAGCCGCAGCCGGTGAGCCGCTGGACGTCGCCGCTGGACGCCCGCACCCCGGGGAGCGCCTGCGGACAGCCGACCGACCAGCCCATCGCGATCGCGGGCGGCGGCAGCGAGGACTGCCTCAGCCTGAATGTCACGACTCCGGCCGCGCGGACGAAGGGGCGGCTGCCGGTCATCGTCTGGATCCACGGCGGCAGCTTCACCTACGGCGACGGCGCCACCTACCACGCGGCCAAGCTGGCCGCCGCGCAGCAGGGCGCGATGGTCGTGACGGTCAACTACCGGCTCGGAGCGTTCGGCTTCCTCACCGCACCCGGCCTGCACGCACCGGCCAACCTGGGCCTCCTCGACCAGCAGTCCGCGCTGAAATGGGTCAGGCGCAACGCCGGTGCCTTCGGCGGCGACCCCCGCAACGTCACGATCATGGGGCAGTCCGGCGGCGGCTACAGCGTCTGCGCCCAGCTCGTGTCGCCCGGCGCGCGCGGGCTCTTCAGCAAGGCGATCGTGCAGAGTGCGGGCTGCGTCGGCCCGGACGGCTCGTTCACCCGCGCGGAGGCGGAGGCCAACGGCCGGACCGTCGCAGAGGCCGCGGGCTGCGACGACCCGCGCACCGTCGACTCCTGCCTGCGGGGCAGATCCACCGAAGAGCTCATCGAGGCGTCCCTCTCCGGACACGACGGCTACCGGCCCGTGGTCGACGGCAAGGTTCTGCCCGAGGCCCCGTCACAGGCGATCACCGCCGGACGGTTCACGCGGGTACCGGTGCTCCACGGCTCCAACCACGACGAGATGAGCGGGCTGGCCGCGCTCGACGAGGTCTCGACCGGACAGCCGCTGACCGCCGAGGGATACGCCGGGAAGGTCACCGAGCAGTTCGGGCAGAACGCTCCCGCGGTCCTGGCCGAGTACCCGGCCGCGCGCTACCCGGCGCCCGGAGCGGCGCTGTCGGCCGTGCTGACCGACTCGGAGTGGTCGACCGCGGCGCTCGACACCCAGCGGGCGCTGGCCCGCTACACCCCCGTGCACGCCTACGACTTCGCCGAGGCCTCGTCCCCGTACTTCCGGGGCGCGCCCCGGCCGGCCGGCTTCTCGCTCGGCACCGGCCACATGATCGACCTGGCCTACCTGTTCGAGAACGACCTCTTCGAGCCGCTCGACGCCGCCCAGGCCGGGCTGTCGGACACGGTGACCGCCTACTGGAGTCGGTTCGCCGCCACGGGACAGATGAACGGACATGACAGTCCCGCATGGAAGCCGTTCACGACGCGCGCCCCCTACGTGCAGCGGCTCGCCTCCGACCGCATCGGGCCCACCGACTTCGCGGCCGACCACCACTACGCCTTCTGGAAGGCGCTCGCCCCCTCGCAGTGAGGCGACGACGCACAGCGGAGAATTCACCCCCCTCTTCCTACAACCCTTCATCCGACTCATACGTCTCACAACGCGCGGCACCCTCATGAGGCCGCATTCCAGGGGCATTTGGAGCGTTCAACGTGAATATCGGCATTAAGGGCATAAGCCGCGTATCGGCCACCGCAACGGTCGCCCTCACCGCAGGTGCCGTCATCGCGGGAGGCGCGTTCGCCTCCCAGGCCCAGGCCGCAGCGCCGAAGCCGCCGACGATCGTCGCCAAGGGCGGCTACGTGATGAACAACGGCACCGGAAAATCCCTGTTCAGCAAGGCCGCGGACACCCGTCGTTCCACCGGCTCCACCACCAAGATCATGACCGCCCGGGTGGTGCTGGCCACGAAGGGCCTCAACCTGGACTCCAAGGTCACGATCCAGAAGGCGTACAGCGACTACATCGTCTCCAAGGGCGCGTCCTCGGCCCGCCTCATCGTGGGCGACAAGGTCACGGTCCGCCAGCTGATGTACGGGCTGATGCTGCCGTCCGGCTGCGACGCCGCGTACGCCCTGGCCGACAAGTTCGGCTCCGGCTCCACGCGCGCGGCCCGGGTGAAGTCGTTCATCGGCAAGATGAACAGCACGGCCAAGACCCTCGGCCTGAAGAACACGCACTTCGACTCCTTCGACGGCATAGGGAACGGGTCCAACTACTCGACCCCGAAGGACCTCACGAAGATCGCGAGCAGCGCGATGAAGTACTCCACCTTCCGCAGCGTCGTCAAGACCAAGTCGACCAAGCAGAAGGTCACGACGAAGAGCGGTGGCTACCGCTACATGTCGTGGACCAACACCAACAAGCTGCTGGGTTCGTACAGCGGCGCGATCGGTGTGAAGACGGGCTCCGGCCCCTCGGCCAAGTACTGCCTGGTCTTCGCCGCGACCCGCAAGGGCAAGACGGTCATCGGCACGGTCCTGACGGCCACGTCCGAGTCCACCCGGACCTCGGACGCGAAGAAGCTCATGGACTACGGCTTCAAGAAGTAGCCCTGCCGGGCACTGCCCGACGTCACGGGTCCTGCCCGACGTCACACAAGACACAAGAGGGGCCCTGCGGGAAAGTCCGCAGGGCCCCTCTTGTGTGCCCGGCCTGATCCAAACGAAAGGCCCTAGCTGTCCTGCCGTTCCTCAGACTCCGTCGCACGCGTACGACGGCTGCGGAAGCGTTCCAGGACGGCTGTGCCGAGGAGCACCAGCCCGATGGCGACGACTTTGCTCGTCTGGTAGCCGGCCGTCGTGTCGTCCATGGCGTCGGACCACACGAACACCCACAGCGTCCCGGCGATCCCGATGACGATGAGGAGGACGGCCCCCACCGGGCCGATGCCCCACCACCACGGTGCCTCGGGGCGGGCGTCGGACCGGTCGTGTTCGTCGTTCGACAAGACAACTCTCCTGCTGATGAAGCGGTAGCGGCCCCTGGCGCCGTCACGGGCCAGGTACATGGAAGGACGCGTGGGGCGGGCTGTCGGGTTGCCCGCGGCACGACTCCGGCCCGTCGCCTGCCCAGAACTCCGAGGCGTAGTCCCCCGTTTCGGGGACATCGGTGTCCGGGCCGCCGACCGGGTCGACTGTCAGAGGCGCGCAGTACGGTCGTCCCATGGCAGCCACCATCGATCTGACCCTGGACGCCGCGGACGCGCAGGCCCTCGCAGCTTTCTGGAGGACCGCCCTCGGCTACATCGACGAACCACCGCCCGCGCCCTTCCGCACCCGCGAGGAATGGCACGCGTCCTTCGACCTGCCGGAGGACGACTCCGTGGACGACGGCGCGTGGCTCTGCGATCCCGACGGCAACGGCCCCCGCCTGGCCATCCTCAAGGTCCCCGAGCCCAAGACCGCGAAGAACCGGCTCCACATGGACGTCCGGGTGCCGGGGCACGGCACGCCCGACGAGCGCTGGGCCCGGATCAGAGCGGAGTCCGAACGCCTGGTGGGGGCGGGCGGCACCGTCCTGGAGGCGTTCGACGGCCACCACATCATGATGGCGGACCCGGAGGGCAACGAGTTCTGCGTGGCGGCCGGTCCCGCCTGAGAGCCCGCCGGCCGGACCGGTAGCGGAAGGGCTTCAGTGGCGCAACGCCGCCACCGCCGCGTCGAACGCCGAGTCGCGGTTCTTCGTGAACTCCTCCTCGGTGAAGACCGGCGTACGGATGTGCGGCGGGATGCCCGCCCCGTCGAAGGTCCGGCCGGAACGGGTCAGGAACTCCTCGTTCGGCAGCCACAGCGCCATGCCGTTCGGCAGCACCCGGTCCATCGTGTCCGAGAAGACGCCCTGGGTCGGCTCCCCGATCCGGATCGTCCGGCCGGGCCGGTCGATGAGCGCCTGCGTGAAGGTCTCGCCCGCGCTGTACGTCGTCCCGGAGGTCAGTACGGCGACGGGGCCGGTGTAACGCGGCCTGCCCTTCGCGGGCTGTACGGGGACGGGCCGGGGCCGGGTGTACTGGGTGCGCTTGCGGTAGGCGACGTACGGGGTGTCCGTGAGCCGCTCCGCGATGTGCACGCCGAGCGCGTCGGAGCCGCCGCCGTTGATCCGTACGTCGATGACCAGCCCCTGGAGCGACGCCGTGCGCCCGGCGGTCAGGACGGTGTCCAGCGCCTCGTCGAGCCGGGCCAACTGGGCGGCGTAGGCGGGGTCCTCCGTGTCGTACCCGGCGAATCCGGAGATCCGCAGATAGCCCAGCCCTTCCGGCAGGTCCGCGTAGCTGATCCGCCCGCTCGCGAACTCCCTGGGCTTCTTGCCCTTGAGGTCGCGGGCCACGATGTGGTTCTTGATCCTAGTGTCCAGCTCCGGACCGGGCACCGCCGTTCCCGGCCGGCTCACCGCGAAGTAGCGGTCTCCGTCGAAGACGGCCACATGCGCGTCGTACAGCGGCTTCACCATCTCGCTGAACAGCGCGAACAGTTCGTCGCGCTCCGTGGTCGCGTGCACCTTCGGCCGGTACGTCTCGCGCACGGCGTGCCAGTCGATGCCCTTGGCGTCGAAGAACGGGTAGTTCTCCCCGAAGGACTGCCAGAAGACGTCGAACGTCGTCACCGGGTCCGTGGCGGTGGGGCGTTCGCACGCCTGCGGCAGCCGCCCGATCCGCCGCAGTTCCCTGCGCCCCACAGAACCGGACAGCTCCAGCGAACCGGCGTCCGGCCGCACGGTGAGGATCGTCCCGTCACCGGCCCGGAACACGCCCTGCCCCGTCTGCTGCGCGGACTCGCCCTCCAGGCAGCTCACCGAGGTCGTCTGGTACTCCTGCAACCGACCGTCCGCGATGCGCAGGACGGTGCCGTACCCGTTCACCCGCCAGGTGCCGTCGGCCGACCCCGGTCGCGCCGCCGCGGCGGGCGCGATCGCCCCGCCGGTGAGGGCCAGCGCCACGAGTACCGTCGCGGCCTTGGAACTCCGAAGTCGCACAGTCTCCCCTTTCCCCGTACGCGCTCTGCGTCACGGAACCGACGATCGCGCACGGCCCGCCGGGGCGACACCGGGCAGGCAGGCGGATCGGCAGGGGGGATACCCCCTCACTCCTGGCGGCCGGGGTTCGCGCTCGGGTCCTCCGCCTCGAAGGCCCGTGCCACCGCGAGGCTGTCCTCGTAGACGTGGTGCCGGGTGACCAACCCGTCCTCGAACGTGAGGTGCAGGGCGAACCGTGCGCGGTAGGCGCGTCCGGTGGACCGGGCCGTCTGCCGGATCTCCCCGACCACGACCGCGTCGTCGCCCTCCACCAGGACGCGCTCGATCTCGGTGGCAGCGGACCCGGGCACGTGGTGCTCGCCCAGCTCGCGGTAGTGCGCGGCGGCGTCGGCCCGGGTGGAGCGGTGCCGGATCCACGGGGTGGCGGTCCGGCCGTGCTCGGCCTCCGGCCAGTCCAGCTTCCAGTCACCCCGCTCGGCGTACAGCTCGGCGATGCGCTCCGGGTCCCCCGCACCGATCCGGCGCAGCAGCTCCTCCACGGCGGCACGGGTGGTCGTGGACGCGGATGCGAGCACGGGCACAGGCGCGTTAACTGCCATGGCTGATCCTCCAGTTCGGGTCCCGCCCCGGTCGGAGCGGTGATCGCCATCCTGGCCCGCACCGGCCGCCACCGCGATTACCTCCCGGGTAAGCGGGGCCCCACGGCGAGGCGCGGAAAACCAGTGGATCGCCGCCCCCGCGCACGATTACCGTGCTGCCGATCCCCGTCGTCCAGGCAAGGGCGTTCCGTTGTACACCGTTTGAGACCTCCCACGAGCTGATCTGTCGCGCGTCGCACGCACCTGTGCGCCGTGCTGATTCCCGCTGCGGATTTCTCACACTGAAAACGGTGTACCCCTGTGCTCAACAACTGGGTCGTCATGCCCACTTGCCTTCCGCTCGTCCTGCGCCGCTGCCATACGTGCGCGTCCGGGAGCTTCCGGGCGAACGGCAAGTTCCGCGTCAACGCCAACCACAAGCTCCTCGATGCGTGGCTCCTCGCGCTCTGCACCACGTGCGGGGAGACCACCAAGCTCACGGTCCTGGAACGGGCGCACGTGCGCTCCATCCGGCCCGAACTGCTGGACCGGATGCACGACAACGATCCCGGCCTGGCGGCCGAGCTGCTCCAGGACCCGGTCCTACGGCGCCGCAACCACATCGCCCTCGACTGGACCGACGCCTGGCGCCTCGACACCGGCGAACCGGCTGGACCGGCTGAACCGGATGGACCGGATGGTGACATGGACCGCGAGGTGATCGACGTATCGGTCCGCTTCGCGGCGCGGATTCCGGTCCGGCCGGTGCGGCTGATCGCCGACGGGTGCGGTCTCTCGCGGGCGGAGGCCGGCAGGCTGATCACGGACGGAAAGCTCGTCTTTGCGATCCGCCTGACCGGCAGAACGGCCGCCGACTTCACCTTCATGCTGAAGCGCTGAAGTGCTGAAGTGCTGAAGTGCTGAAGGCTCTACCGGCGGCGCGCTGAGTGAGCCGGGCCCGGTTCCGTATGTCGGACCGGGCCCGGCGACAGGGCTCGTCAGCGGGAGCGGATTCCCAGCGCGACGAACTGAGTGACCGCGTCGTCCGCGAAGTTGTCGTCACTGACCAGGACCAGCGACCGTTCGCCGCCCCGAAGGGCCGGGCCCCACGTCATGCCCTCGGTGTTGTCGACGGTGGACAGGCCCAGGTCGTCGAAGTCCGCGACCAGCTTCTTCCGCATCGGCTGGACCCGGTGGCCGGCGAGCGAGTCGACGTTCCGCACGTCGGTCGCACCCCGGGTGGTGGCGTCGTAGAGCCGGATCTTGTAGCCGGAGCCCGCGACCCAGCTGCGTTCGAGTACGAGGAAGCGGCTGGGGTCGTCGGGGAACGCGAGGATCGAGGACACCCCGGTGTCCGGCCCCCACGGGCTGGTCGGGTCCGACGCGGCGAAGATCTTCTCCAGCGGATAGGCGAACTGCCCGAGCACGTCGCCCTTGCGGCTCTGCTGCGTGACGCGGACCAGGGCGCCGTGTTCCAGGGTCGGTTCCGGCCCGTCCTGGAGCAGCGGGCCCTCGACCGCGCTGGTCAGCACCCGGTCCCTGTCCCCGAACGTGATCGCCTCGACGGCCTTGTTCCGCCGCAGGCCCCGATCGGTCATCGTGTTCTCGTAGTTGGCCGGCAGCGGCAGCTGTCCCCGGTAGGCACCGTGGCGTCCGGCGAACTGGATGGACGGCTGGATCAGCGGTTCACTCGCCGACTTGGGCCGGTCGCCCTCCTGGGCCCACCAGTACCGGCAGCTGCGCGGGTCCACCCGCACCTCCTCCGGGTCCACCGCCTTGCCGTCCCCGGCGCTCGCGGGCGGGTAGACGGAACCGTCGGGCTGGAGGAACGGGTGCGTGCCGGTGAAGTCGACGGAATGCACCCCGGCGCCGTCCACCGCGATCTTCGCGGTGTAGAAGCGGGCGGGCTGAAGAACAGAGCGGTCGTCGCTGATCGCGACGTACTCACCCGTGCACGGGTTCCGGTCGAGGCCGGACAGACCGCCGACCGTCGTGCCCTGGAAAGCGAGTTTGTGCGGAACGATCTTCTCGCCCAGCAACCGGGCCTGCGCCCCGATGCGGGACTTCACAACGGATTCCGTCCGCGCGGCAGCGCCGTCCGACTGGGCCGCCACAGCGGGGGCCACCGTCGTCACCAGCACCAGGGCCGCGAGAGAGGCGCGGCGGAACAAGGAAGATTTCATGTAAGCGATCTTGTCCCGGTGCGCCTACAGCTCGCAGTCACCCGTAAGCGTGATGGGGTGACGCAACAGAGTGACGTGAGGATTGGACGGTTACCGGCCTTGTCCCGCAGGCGAGTTGGCCGGTGGTCACATCACCGAGCGATCACGCGTGCTTGACCAGGGTCTTGGAGCAGGTGGACGCGGAGCCCTTCACGTAGCAGACGCTGAGGAGGACCGTCTCTCCCTCCGTCAGATTGCCGGTCGTCCACGGGCTCTCGTACCCGGCGGAGTGGCCGCGCGTGGTGGCGATGCGGTGGATGGTCCCGGAGTCGAGGTGCGCCTCGATGCCGTAACCATCGGCCAGGCCGTCGGACGCCAAGAACGCGTCCCCGGGCCAGCCCAGCTCCGGCTTCGGGTCGGAGTTCCAGTACATGTAACCGGCGTGCTTGCCGTCCCTGAGAACCACGATCTGACCCCAGCCGTCCCCGGACGAGGTACTGAACGTGATCGACGCGGCGCTCGCGGGGGCGGCGCCGGCCATGAGCGTCCCGGCGGCGGCCAGGGCGGTCGCGGCGAACAGGGTGGTGGCCCTCTGAATGAACTTCACTGGCTTCCTCAACTCCGCATAACTGCATGGCGAACTGACGTACGAACAGCTGAGTCGCGATCATAGGCTTCGCTCAGCACCATTTACTACGGCCCGTTCCCAGGAACCCAGCTCCGCCGACGCTCGTTTCGCGCGCTCCGCCACAGGAGGGAACGGTCAGGTCGGCCGCACTGCCCTACGTGCGTGCCGGGGTGGCGAGGCAGCCTCGTACGGGTGGAACGCAGCATCAACCGTTGAACACGGAGCGAGGTCACCCACATGCTCTACGTGACCGAATGCCGGGCTCCAGCGGGAGAACTCATGATCAGCATCAAGCGGACACACGTCGCCGTCGCCGCCTCCGTCGCCCTCGCGCTCGCCGCGGGAGGAGCGATCGCCACCGCCGCCACGGGTGACACCCGCGCGCCTTCCGCCGCACCGGTAGCGGTGGCCCCCTACGCACGGGCCGCTGTGCTCGCGGACGCCACCGGCAAGGTGGTTCGGGCCAAGGGGGTCACGTCGGTCACGCGTGTCTCGAAGGGCCGGTACTGCGTGAAGGTCTCGGCGTCCGGCTTCGACGTCAGGACGGCGGTACCGCAGGTGTCCCTGGGGATCACGACCGCGCTGAACGTCGGCATCGGAGTCTCACGCACCCTTCAGCCCGCCTGCAAGAACGACCCCAAGTCAGTGCTTGTCCGGACCATCCGCGCCAACGCGGTCAACGACGAACCCTTCAGCCTGACCATCGCCTGAGCGCGGCGCCCTCGGGGGCGCCAGGGTGGGCGAGAGCGGCGGCGCCGCAACCTCGCCCACCCCATGTCCCCGTCCGGGACGCGGGTGACTAGTCCTCGTCGTTCGAGTCAAAGCCGCCGTTGGTGTCCAGCGTGTACTGGATCCCCCCACTGGTGTCACCATTGCTGTACTGCGCGCTGAAATTCTGGAAGTCCGTGTCGCCGTCCGCATGGGCCGACGTGCCGGCGATTCCAGTGAGCATCAGAGAACCGAGAAATACAGCGGCGATACGACGCATCGAGCATCCTCCACATAGGTCGATAACTACTCGTACCTGCCCATAGTCGAGGAACCAGTGCACGCGGGCCCGGCCGCCGCGCTTGGGTGGACCCGAGGGAACGATTCGCCTGCGGCATCTGCCGCGACCCGGCCGGGGTGAGGTTGCCGCGTCCTACGCCTGTCGCCCCAGGGTCTCCCGGAAGGCGTCCCACGCGGCGGGGGCGAGGAGCAGGACGGGGCTGTCCAGCCGCTTGGAGTCGCGGACGGCGACGGTGTGGGGGATGTTGCGAGCCACTTCGACGCACTCGCCTTGCGGCTCGCTGTAACTGGACTTCGTGAAGTGAGAGTCGGTCACTCGTTCATCCCTTTGGCAATGCCCTCTATGAGCCGCGACGAGTCGTACGGCGACAGACTCGTGGCACAGGTGCGTGCGAACAGTTCAGTGTAGGCGGCGCTCTCCTCGGAGCCTTCGATCCAGTTGGTGGAGCGCAGCCCGTCCATGTGGACGACATCCAGCGCTCCTGACTCAGCGAACGACAGGATGTTGAAGGCCCCGCCACCACATGAATGCACCCCCGACCGGAACGGAAGCACCTGCACGTCAATGTTCGGACGCTCCGCGAGTTCGCACAGAGACTCAAGCTGCTGCCTCATGACCCGTGGGCCACCGATCATCTGCCGCAGTGCCGCCTCCCAGATCACCGCGTGCACACGCAGTGGGTTGTCGCCTCGCAGACGACGCTGGCGGCGCACTCTCACGTCGACCAGGCGCTCGACCTCGTCGATCCGGTCGGGCGACACAGCAGCGACCGCGAGGGCTCTCATGTACTCGGGCGTCTGAAACAGGCCGGGAATCAAAGCAAGTTGCCAAGTCTGCAGCCTGAGCGCGACATCCTCCATGGCGATGTACTCGCGCAAGCTTCCCTGCGTCAGCGAGTTGTCCCACCAGCCCTTTGCCCGCCGACGCTCTCGATCCAGCTTTGCCAGCCTGAGCAGCCCATCCACCGTGCCCGGACTGTCGACGCCATAAGCCCGGCATAGCGCAATGACGTCTGGATCCCGGAACGGCACCCAGCCGTGTTCCATCTTGGCGACCTTGGCAGCCTGAGCACTGAGAGCTTCTGCGGCCTGCGACTGGTTCAGCCCGGCCGCCTCCCTGAACCCCAGCAGTTGACCGCCCAGCTGACGCGCAAGAACCGTGGACACACGGTTGCCCCTATCCGCAGGCAACTTCGGCACAGCGCACCACCTCCTGTTGTTCGGAAACAGTCTCCAACTCCGAGACACTCCACCACAATCACTCGGTCGGGGATATTTATCTCCGAGAGATTGTGGTGCGGCCGCGGACTCGCTACGTTCGGCACCACGCCGCTCACCCAGCGGCACCGCCCGGCGGAAGTGCACCGCCCTGCCCTGCTCAGGTCCGGCATCGCCACCGCCCCCTCACCGAGAGGCACGCGTCCATGACCGCAGCCCAGGAGAAGGCCCCTGCCCCCGAGCCCGTCCTCCAGGAGGACCGGCTCGACTACACGCCCACCGCGCGCAGCGTCCACCTCTGCCGGCTCCGGGCCGTGCGGCTGGTGTCCGAGTGGGGGTATCCGAACCAGGTGGCGGAAGTCGCGCTACTGGTCAGCGAGTTGGCGACCAACGCCTTGCTGCACGGCTCCGTGCGCGGGCGGCTCTTCCGCGTGCACCTCATCCTCACGGCCACCGCCCTCCGCATCGAGGTCAGCGACCCGCGTGGCGAGCGGTTGCCTGCGGTGCGCAAGGCGCAGGACGACGACTGCTACGGGCGCGGGCTGCTCATCGTCGACCGGCTGGCCGACCGCTGGGGCGTCGAGCCGCGCACCGTCGGCAAGACCGTCTTCGCCGAACTCGCCCTGCGCAGGCGGGCGGACACCACAACGGACCGTTGAGACGCACGTGGCCCGGTACAGTGCCCGGCCATGGGCGAACTGATTCTGATCAGGCACGGTCAGACCGAATGGAGCCTGTCCGGGCAGCACGCGGGCCGGACCGACATCCCGCTGACCGAGGCGGGCGAGGCAGCGGCCAGGGCTTTGGCCCCCAGACTGGCCCGGCGTCGTCCGGTCGCCGTTCTGAGCAGCCCGCTGATCCGCGCCATGCGGACGGCCGAGTTGGCGGGGCTCGTGGACGTCAGGCCCGATCCCGATCTGGTGGAGTGGGACTACGGCGGGTACGAGGGCCTGACCGCAGCGCAGATCCAGGAGACGAGGCCGGGGTGGGAGCTGTGGCGGGACGGCGTGGTTCCCGGTGATGCCGCCCATCCGGGAGAGCGGCTTGAGCAGGTGGCCGCGCGCACGGACGCGGTGCTGGACCGAATCCGGCCGCTGTTGGCCGACGGTGACGTGGCCGTCGTCGCCCACGGCCACCTCGCGCGGGTACTCGCCACGCGCTGGGTCGGCCTCGACGCTTCGGCCGCCCGGCTCCTCGGTCACCCGCATCCGGGCACGCTGAGCTTCCTCGCCGTCGAGGGCGGGCAGCCGGTCATCTCCGCCTGGAACGTCCCGTAGCCCCTGCCACCCGTCTACTCCTCCGGCTCCCAGGCGATGAGCTGGTCGAAGATCTCCCGGTCGCCGCTGACCTCCAACGACTCCAGCCCGATGCGGTCGTAAAGGGCGAGGACCAGTTCACCGGCCTTGCCCGACACGGAGAGGCCCGCCGCTTCGAGGGCCCCTCGGGCAGTGGGGGCGGGGATGCGGGTGGAGCGGGCGCCGTCGCCGTCGACCGTGAGGCGCCAGGAACGGCCCTCCGTGGCGTGGTAGTCGATG
Organism: Streptomyces sp. NBC_00341; assembly: GCF_041435055.1. Taxonomy (NCBI): domain Bacteria; kingdom Bacillati; phylum Actinomycetota; class Actinomycetes; order Kitasatosporales; family Streptomycetaceae; genus Streptomyces; species Streptomyces sp. NBC_00341. The sequence continues at coordinate 4,344,851 of NZ_CP108002.1, forward strand.
GTGGTGGGCTTGTGCGGCCAGGGGCTCGGGGTCGCGTTGCAGGTGAACAGGAACTCCTCGATGCCGTCGAGTGCCACCTCGTCCGGCAGCGGCTGCGGGGTGCCGACGGTGAGCTGTGCGTCGTACGTGTGCACCGCTATCTGCTGGAGTTGGTGGCGGGCGACGGCGCCACAGGTCCGGGGGGACTGCGACGCGCCCCACCAGGTCCAGCAGCCGCGGTCCGGGCCGGCCTCCCGCAGCGCGTCCAGCAGCTCCTGCGTGGACGCGGCCAGCCAGTCCAGCATCGCCTGACGCTCCCGGGGCGCGGGCGGGGCGTCCTCGCACTCGGCCTTGGCGACGGCGTCGGGCCCGGCGGCGACGGTAGCGGCCCAGGCGCGGCGCCCCTCGCCCAGGTGCTGCACCAGGTCGAGCAGCGTCCACTCGGGGCAGGTCGGCACCTGAGCGTCGAGGTCCGGGGCGGCAGCGATCGCCGCGCGGAAGGCAGTTGACCGCTCGTCGATCAGTCGCAGCAGGTCGGAGAAATCCAGGGTCTTTTCCACTCCGGGTGTCTATCACCGTCATCCGGCGGCCGGACAGGGGATTTACCGGCCGGCACGGCGGGCGGACACGGCAGTGGGCCCGCGCACACCTCGCACGGGCCCACCTCACACATGTACCGCCGGGGCGGCGACGTGTCCGGTCAGCCGCCCTGGCCGGCGCTGCCGATCGGGCCGACCAGCACCTGGTCACCGTTGCCGCTGTCCCCCGCAGGCAGCGAGCTCTCGCCCGGCCAGTCGAGGGTGACCGACTTCGTCTCGTTCGGCGGGGTCACCACGAGACCCGTGATGCGGATGCCGGAGCCGCCCGTCTTGTTGAGCGGGTAGCTGACGTTGGAGTCGATCTCCTTGCCGTTCTTGAGGGTGTACGGGTCGCCGGGGTCACCCTTGCGCGTGGCGGAGATCGTCCCCGCGTTGGTCTTCAGGTCGACGCCCACGAACCCGGAGATCACGCAGTCCGCGCCGCTGGTGTTCGTCAGCCCCACCGCGATGCTGCCACCGCGGTCGCCGTCGATGAAGGTGTCCTGCGCCGTGACCTTCAGCCCGTCGGTGGTGCACTTGCCGCCCTTGGCGTCGGAGCCGCTCCCGCTCCCGCCGGAGGCAGAACCGGCCGAGTCCGGGGCGGCCGAGTCCGAGGCGGCCGAGTCCGGGGCGGGTGACTCCTTACCACCGGCCTCGTCCGTACCACCCGAGTCCGAGCCACCGCCGGAGGAGGACGAGGCGGACGCGGACGACCCGGACGACGGGTCGACCTGGCCCGCGGCGTCGTCGTCGTTCTGGCAGGCCGTGAGCGAGAGACCCGCAGCGAGGGCAAGGGCCGCGAAGGTGAGCTTACGAGCGCGCATGGTGTCGTCCTCAGCATCGGTTGGTCAGTACCGGCCCACCGGTACGGGTCGGTACCAGCGGGCGCTTCTGAACAACAGGAGCGGCCGGAGGGGCGCGGCCGTTCCGCCCGTTCACCGGCTAATACATGGCTGTTACAAGCTCGTTGAGCTCTCTCGCCGGCGTCTCGCCACCGAGGGCGGGCAGCCGGTCACCTCCGCCCGGCACGTCCCCTGAACGAGGAAGTGGGCCCGCGCACACCTCGCGCGGACCCACCTCACACACGTACCGCCGGGGCGGCTACGCCCAGGTGATCAGCCGCTTCGGCTGTTCCAGGATCGCGGCGACGTCCGCCAGCACCTTCGAGCCGAGCTCGCCGTCGACCAGGCGGTGGTCGAAGGAGAGGGCCAGCGTGGTGACCTGACGGGGCTTCACCTTGCCCTTGTGGACCCACGGCTGGAGCTTGATCGCGCCGACCGCGAGGATCGCGGACTCGCCGGGGTTGAGGATCGGCGTGCCCGTGTCGACGCCGAAGACGCCGACGTTGGTGATGGTCACCGTGCCGCCCGCCATCGCCGCCGGGGACGTCTTGCCGTCGCGGGCCGTGGAGACCAGCTCGCCCAGGGACGCGGCCAGTTGCGGGAGCGTCTGCTCGTGCGCGTCCTTGATGTTCGGCACGATCAGTCCGCGCGGGGTGGCCGCCGCGATGCCCAGGTTCACATAGTGCTTCTGCACGATCTCCTGGTTCGCCTCGTCCCAGGCCGCGTTGACCTCGGGGTGGCGCTTGATCGCGACCAGGAGGGCCTTGGCGATGATCAGGAGCGGATTGACCCGCACCCCGGCCATCTCCTTGTCCTCCTTCAGCTCCGCGACGAGCTTCATCGTGCGCGTCACGTCGACCGTCACGAACTCCGTGACGTGCGGGGCCGTGAACGCGCTGCCGACCATCGCCTGCGCGATGGCCTTCCGTACGCCCTTGACGGGGATGCGCGTCTCGCGCGCGCCCATCGAGGCGACCACGGCCGGTGCCGAGGACGGGGCCGGGGCAGAAGCCGGCGCCGGGATCTGCGCCTGCACCGGCTCGGGGGCCGGGGCCGGGTTCGCCGCCGCGTGCACGTCCTCGCGGGTGATGACGCCGCCCTCGCCGGTCGGGCTGACCGTCGCGAGGTCGATGCCCAGGTCCTTCGCCAGCTTCCGCACCGGGGGCTTCGCGAGCGGGCGGGTCTCGGGCACGACTGCGCCCGTGCCGTGCCCGTTCATCTCGCCCTGGATCGCGGCGGAAGCGGCGGCGGGCGGAGCGGCCTCCGTGCCCTTGCGGGCGCGCCGCTTCGTGGAGGACTCGGCCACGCCGTAGCCGACCAGGACCGGGGTACGGCCCTTCGGCGCCTCGGCCTCGGCCTCGGCCTCCGGCTCGGCGGCGGGTGCGGGGGCCTCGGCCGCGGGGGCCGGTTCCGGAGCCGCGTCGCCGCTGCCCGGTGCCACGTCCACGACGATGATCACCTGGCCGACGTCCACGGTCGTGCCCTCGCCGAAGCGCAGCTCGTGCACCACTCCGTCGAACGGGATCGGCAGCTCGACGGCCGCCTTCGCCGTCTCGACCTCGCAGACGACCTGGCCGTCGGTGACGGTGTCGCCGGGCTGGACGAACCACTTGAGGATCTCGGCCTCGGTCAGTCCCTCGCCCACGTCGGGCATCTTGAACTCACGGAAGCGCGCGGCATTCGTAGTTTCGGTCATCGTTGTCACGCCCCAGTCCTCAGTACGCCAGCGAGCGGTCGACGGCGTCGAGCACACGGTCCAGACCCGGCAGGTACTCGTCCTCCAGCCGGGCCGGCGGGTACGGCACGTGGTAGCCGCCGACCCTCAGCACGGGTGCCTCCAGGTGGTAGAAGCACCGCTCCGTGATGCGGGCGGCGATCTCCGCGCCGGAACCGTAGAACACCGGCGCCTCGTGCACCACGACCAGGCGGCGGGTCTTCTCGACCGAGGCCTGGATGGCGTCGAAGTCGATCGGGGACATCGAGCGCAGGTCCACGACCTCGACCGACTTGCCCTCCTCCTGGGCGGCCGCGGCGGCCTCCAGGCAGACCTTCACCATCGGGCCGTACGCGACCAGCGTGAGGTCCGTGCCGGTGCGGGCGACGGCGGCGCGGTGCAGGTCGCCGGGGATGGACTCGATGTCCAGCTCCCCCTTGTCCCAGTAGCGCCGCTTCGGCTCGAAGAAGATGATCGGGTCGTCGCTCTGGACGGCCTGCTGCATCATCCAGTACGCGTCGGAGGCGTTGGACGGGGAGACCACCTTCAGCCCCGCGACGTGCGCGAACAGCGCCTCGGGCGATTCGCTGTGGTGCTCCACCGCGCCGATGCCGCCGCCGTAGGGAATCCGTACGACGACCGGGAGCTTGATCTTGCCGAGCGAGCGGGCGTGCATCTTCGCGAGCTGCGTGACGATCTGGTCGTACGCGGGGAAGACGAAGCCGTCGAACTGGATCTCCACGACGGGCCGGTAGCCGCGCAGCGCCAGACCGATCGCCGTGCCGACGATGCCGGACTCCGCGAGCGGGGTGTCGATGACGCGGTCCTCGCCGAAGTCCTTCTGGAGGCCGTCGGTGATCCGGAAGACGCCGCCGAGCTTTCCGACGTCCTCACCCATGATGAGGACCTTGGGGTCGGTGTCGAGGGCCTTGCGCAGCGACTCGTTGAGCGCCTTCGCGATGGACATCTTTTCCATGGCCATGGCTACTTGCCCTCCTCGGCGAACGATGCCTGGTAGGCGGCGAACTGGGCGCGCTCCTCGTCGACGAGGGCGCTCCCGTCGGCGTAGGCGTGGTCGAAGATCGCCATCCGGTCCGGTTGCGGCATGGACCGTACCGCCTCGCGTACCCGCTTGCCGAGGGTCTCGCTCTCCTCGTCGAGGGCGGTGAAGAACGCCTCGTCGGCGGCGCCCTCGTTCTCCAGGTAGGTGCGCAGGCGCAGGATCGGGTCCTTGGCCTCCCAGGAGGCGCGCTCCTCGTCGGCCCGGTACTTCGTCGGGTCGTCGGAGGTGGTGTGCGCGCCCATCCGGTAGGTGAAGGCCTCCACCAGCGTGGGGCCCTCGCCGCGGCGGGCCCTCTCCAGGGCGGACCGGGTGACGGCCAGGCAGGCCAGTACGTCGTTGCCGTCGACCCGGACGCCGGGGAAGCCGAAGCCCTGGGCGCGCTGGTAGAGCGGCACCCGGGTCTGCTTCTCGGTCGGCTCCGAGATCGCCCACTGGTTGTTCTGGCAGAAGAACACGACCGGGGCGTTGTAGACGGCGGAGAAGGTGAACGCCTCCGCCACATCGCCCTGGCTGGAGGCGCCGTCACCGAAGTACGCGATCACGGCCGAGTCCGCGCCGTCCTTGGCGACGCCCATGGCGTAGCCGGTGGCGTGCAGGGTCTGCGAGCCGATGACGATCGTGTAGAGGTGGAAGTTGTTGGTGTTCGGGTCCCAGCCGCCGTGGTTCACACCGCGGAACATCCCGAGCAGATTGGTCGGGTCGACGCCCCGGCACCAGGCCACGCCGTGCTCGCGGTAGGTCGGGAAGACGTAGTCGTCGTCGCGCAGTGCCCGGCCGGAGCCGATCTGGGCGGCCTCCTGGCCCAGCAGCGAGGCCCACAGGCCCAGCTCGCCCTGGCGCTGGAGGGCGGTGGCCTCCGCGTCGAAGCGGCGGGTGAGGACCATGTCGCGGTACAGGCCGCGCAGCTCGTCCGCGCTCAGGTCGATCGAGTAGTCCGGGTGCTCGACGCGCTCGCCCTCGGGCGTCAGCAGCTGTACGAGTTCGGGTCCGGAACTCATGGCCGCTTTCGCGGGCGTCTTCGCGGCGCTGGTCCGCTTGCTGCTGCGTCGCGGTTTACGCGCGGCAGCAGTGCTCTCCACGGTCACGTGCGTGCTCCTCCGTCGGTCCGGCCCCCGGGGTCTGCCGGGAGACCAGTGCGGCTCGCCTGTGTCCGTACCCGTGCACGGGGTGGGGTGCCGCTCGGTCCGGGAACAGGCGTGACAGGTGCCCCGGCGAGCGCCCTGTTATAAGGCACGTTACCCAGTGCCTCGCGTAACTGCGAAACCCTATCTGACCTGCGATTTTGCTTGGATATCCAAGTAAATCGAAGAATTCGGGAACTCTCGCTGGTCACAGCACTGGTAACAGCCTTGCAGGCTGCCGGAACAACGGCACGTTATCCCGCCGGACAGCGGCAGGGAAGGGGGGAGTGTGTGAGACTGCGTTTGTGCGCAAAGAAGGAAAAATCACGGTTTTTCTGCTGGATGACCATGAAGTCGTCCGCCGCGGAGTTCATGAGCTGCTCTCGGTGGAGGACGATATCGAGGTGGTCGGAGAGGCCGGTACGGCCGAGGACGCGCTGGTCCGTATCCCCGCGACCCGGCCCGATGTAGCCGTCCTCGACGTGCGGCTGCCGGACGGCAGCGGGGTGGAGGTCTGCCGCGAGATCCGGTCCCGGGACGAGTCCATCAACTGCCTGATGCTGACCTCGTACGCCGATGACGAGGCACTTTTCGACGCGATCATGGCGGGCGCCTCCGGATACGTGCTCAAGGCGATCCGGGGCAACGAGCTGCTGAACGCCGTACGGGACGTGGCGGCCGGGAAGTCGCTGCTCGACCCCGTGGCCACCGCGCGGGTGCTGGAGCGGCTGCGCGACGGCAAGAAAGGGCGCGGCGACGACAAACTCGCGGGCCTGACCGACCAGGAACGCAAGATCCTGGATCTGATCGGTGAGGGGCTGACGAACCGGGTGATCGGGGAGCGGCTGCACCTCGCGGAGAAGACGATCAAGAATTACGTCTCCAGCCTGCTCTCCAAACTCGGTATGGAGCGCCGCTCGCAGGCCGCCGCCTATGTCGCACGGCTCCAGGCGGAGAAGCGCTGAACCGCAGGTGGGCCAAGGAGCCGATTCGGGACTTTGGTCCCCCGGTACCCGGGGCCGCGGCCTCTTATTTACGCGCACTGCGGTCACGCACAGTGGAGGCCATGTCCACCGAGGAAGAACTCCACGCAATCGACCTGCTCGGCCGGGTCCCCTACGGCCGGCTGGCGACGAGCATGCGTGCTCTCCCCTTCCTGACGGTGGCCCGCCACGTCGTGATTGACGGCCGGGTGGTCCTGCGGATGCACGGGGGCCTCGGCTACCACGACGCGTGCAACGGAACCGTCGTCGCGTACGGCGCGGACAACTTCAACGTGGCCGCCGCGGCGGGCAGCCGGGATCTGTGGTCCGTGGAGTTCACCGGGCCCGCGCAGACCGTCGAGCCGACCTGCGCCCAGCGCGAGCTCTTCGGTCCCGCACCCGTCGAGGTGAACGGGGAGTCCTTCACCCCGGCGTTCCTCCGGCTCGACCCGCATTTCGTCCAGGTGCACACTCTGGACTTCCACGCAACTCGTCACAGCCTGCAACACAGTGTGATCTAACATCTGGCGAGTGCCGCGCTCATCTGTAACCCTTACGCCTGTTCCCCCGGTCCGCGAAGTGCTCCGCCGCTACCCGCACGCAGGTGAGCCCCTCACCTGCGAACCGCTGGACCAGGGACTGCTCAACCATGGATACCGGGTCTCCACGACCCGGGGTTCCTACTTTCTCAAGCACCACCTGGACGATTCCACCGGCGACCGCGCCACGATCGTCCGCCAGCACCGGGCCACCCAGCGGCTCCAGTCACTCGGAGTGCCCGTCGCCCCGCCCATCGAGGACACCGAGGGCGGCACGGTCACCGAGATCGGCGGCCGCTGCTACGCCCTGCACCCCTGGGTCGACGGACTGCACCGGGCCGGCGCCCAGCTCACCGTGGCCCAGTCGGTACGGCTCGGGGCGCTCCTCGGAGCCGTACACACAGGTCTTGAGCAGGTGATGGAGGCGGGCGCGGGGGGTGCGGGCGGTGCGGGCAGGCCGCCCGGTCATGCCAGCCCCGACCCCGCCGACACCTTCGCGGTGATCGACGAGCTGCTGGCCGCCGCCCGTAACCGGCGGCCCCGGGACTCCTTCGACGAACTGGCCGAGCACCGGCTCCTGGAGCGGCGCACCCTGCTGGACCAGCACGCGGACCGCCGGCCGCCCGCGCCCGGGGTGCCGGCGACCGGCTGGGTGCACGGCGACTTCCACCCGCTGAACGTGCTCTACCGGGGCGCGGACCCGGTGGCGATCCTCGACTGGGACCGCCTCGCCGTGCAGCCACGGGCGGAGGAGGCGGTACGGGCCGCCGCGATCTTCTTCGTCCAGCCGGCCGGTGAGCTGGAGCTGGCGAAGGTACGGGCCTACGCGCGCGCCTACCGGCGGGCGGCCGGGGCCGGGGCCGCGGAACTGGCGGCGGCGGTGCACCGGGTGTGGTGGGAGCGGCTCAACGACTTCTGGATACTGCGCTGGCGCTACTGCCTGAACGACCGAAGGGCCGACCCGCAGTTTCCCGCGGTGTCGGCCCTGGCGGTGTGGTGGACCCGTGAGTACGACGCGGTGTGCGAGGCCTTCACGGGGTGAGACGGGTGACGGGTGGTGGGTGACGGCTACCGGGTGCGGTGGCCGTTGCGGTGGCCGGTCACTGGGTGGTGCCGACCGTGCCCTCCGCGGTGCCGGTGCTGGCGCCCTCCGCGGTGCCGCCCGGCTCGCCGGCCGCGCCACCGGCCGGCGTCGTGCCGCCGTCCTGCTCGCCGTTGGCGTTGCCGTCCGTCGTCGTGCCGCCGGTGTCGCCGCCCGTGCTGCTGTTGCCGCCGTCCGTCGTCGTGCCGCCCGAGTCGGTGCTCGCGCCGCCGTCCGTCGTGGTGCCCGAGTCCGTGTCCGACGGGGTGGGCGTGGGGGTGTCGTTCGTTTTGCTCGGAGGGTCCGACGGGGTGTAGGAGGGCCTGCGCGGCGTCTCCTGCTGATCGCCGGAGGAGCTCCCGGGCTGCTCGGTGTCCTGGGTCTGCTCCTCGGTCGGCGAGGCCGAACTCTTCGTCGGGGTCGGGGAGCTGGACGTCGGCGTCGGGTCCTTCTTGGGCTTCTCGCCGTCGCTCTTCGTCGCGTTCAGCGCGATGGCGACGCCCGCGCCGATCGCGATCAGTGCCAGCACGACGAACAGCCACAGCTTGCCCCGGCCCCGGCCGCCGCCCGCCTGGTGGCTGCCGTTGCCGTCGTAGCCGCTGTATCCGCCGTCGTCCGGGTTCATCGGCGGCAGGATCGGGCCCTGCGAGGTGTCCCCGTGCTGCGGGTGCCCCATCGCGCGGGTGGCGCCGGTCATGCCCCGGGGCGGGGTGGCGCCGCCCTCGTTCAGCACGACCGGTCCGGTGTTCCACGTGCCGGTGTGGCCGCCCTGGACCTGGAGCATCTGCAGGCTGTACTGGACGAGCCCGCGCATCTCCTCCGCGCTCTGGAACCGGTCGTCCGGGTCCTTCGCGAGCGAGCGCATGACAAGCCCGTCCAGCTCCGGGGGCACCCCGCCGGAGACCTCCGACGGCGGGACCGGAATGTCCTGAACGTGCTGGTACACGACGGAAAGCGGCGTCTCACCCGTGAACGGGGGCCGCAGCGCGAGGAGTTCGTACAGCAGGCAGCCGGTGGCGTACAGGTCGGAGCGGTGGTCGACGGCCTTGCCCAGCGCCTGCTCGGGAGAGAGGTACTGCGGCGTACCCATGACCATGCCGGTCTGGGTCATCGTCGACTGCGCGCCGTGCAGTGCGCGGGCGATGCCGAAGTCCATCACCTTGACCGCACCGGAGTGCGTGATGATCACGTTGGCGGGCTTGATGTCCCGGTGCACGATGCCGTGCTGGTGCGAGTAGGCGAGCGCCTCAAGCACCCCGGAGACGATGATCAGCGCCTGCTCCGGCGGCGGCGGCTCGGCGTTGAGCAGCAGGTCACGGATGGTGTGACCCTCGACGATCTCCATCACGATGTACGGGACCGTCTGCCCGCCCACGGTGTCCTCGCCGGAGTCGTACACCGCCACGACCGCGTGGTGGTTGAGTCCGGCCACCGACTGGGCCTCGCGCGTGAACCGGGCCTTGGAGACCGGGTCCTCCGCGAGATCGGAGCGCAGCAGCTTCACCGCGACCGTGCGTCCGAGCCGGACGTCCTCGGCCGCGAAGACCTCGGCCATACCGCCCCGGCCGAGCCGGTGGGTCAGCCGGTAACGCCCGTCGCCGACAACACCGCCGATGCCCCAGGAATCGGTGCCATCCGGAACTCCGCCGCCGTTTGCTTCGGGTTCGGGTGCCATCAGTCCTCGCCGTCGTATCTGTCCGCGCGTCCGCGGTTCTCACGGTGTCCGGGGCCTTTCGTCCGAAAAGCCCCTGCTGCCCTGCTGCATTGCCGCGTCCGTATCGCACGTCCGCATTGCCACGTCACGCTACAGCCTTCGTCGGACACACCGATTTCGAGAGGGACCGGCCATCCAACCGGCTGGGAAGCCGCCCGCGCAAATTGCATCCGGTTACATCCGGTTCCTGTAACGCTTCCGAGACGCTTCTTGTGCGTAGGGTCACGGAACGGGCACCTGGCTTGACGTGTCGTACCCCTCGGGCAGACTTGGCCCGTAATACGGATCTTCGCGTGAGTCACGCGCCCGAGGGGGAAGTCAAGTCATGAGCCAGGACGGCGCACAAGGGGCCCAGGGTCGCTACGCGGGCGGTTCGGTCGCCGGCGGCCGCTACCAGCTGCGTGACCTGCTCGGCGAAGGCGGGATGGCGTCCGTATATCTGGCGTACGACTCCGCGCTGGACCGACAGGTCGCGATCAAGACGCTTCACACGGAACTCGGCCGCGAGCAGTCCTTCCGCGAGCGGTTCAGGCGCGAGGCCCAGGCGGTCGCGAAGCTCCAGCACACCAACATCGTCTCCGTCTTCGACACCGGCGAGGACGAGCTCGGTGGCGCCGTGATGCCCTACATCGTCATGGAGTACGTCGAGGGGCAGCCGCTCGGCTCCGTCCTCCAGGCGGACATCCGCAGTCACGGCGCGATGCCCGCCGACAAGGCGCTCAAGGTGACGGCCGATGTGCTGGCCGCCCTGGACACCAGCCACGAAATGGGCCTGGTCCACCGCGACATCAAGCCGGGCAACGTCATGGTGACCAAGCGCGGCATCGTGAAGGTCATGGACTTCGGCATCGCCCGCGCCATGCAGTCCGGCGTCACGTCGATGACGCAGACCGGGATGGTCGTCGGCACCCCGCAGTACCTCTCCCCCGAACAGGCCCTGGGCCGCGGGGTGGACGCGCGCTCCGACCTGTACTCGGTCGGCATCATGCTGTTCCAGCTGCTGACCGGCCGCATCCCGTTCGACGCCGACTCCCCGCTGGCCATCGCGTACGCGCACGTGCAGGAGGAGCCGGTCGCGCCGTCCACCGTCAACCGGTCGATCACCCCGGCGATGGACGCGCTCGTCGCCCGCGCGCTGAAGAAGAACCCGAACGAGCGCTTCCCGAGCGCCGCCGCGATGCAGGACGAGATCCACCGGGTGCTGAGCGCCGGCGGCCGGACGGGCGCCCCGGTGATCGTCGGGGACGCCGGTGCTCCGGCGAACAGCGGCTCCGGCGTCGGTTCCGCCGTCTTCCCGCCGGTCGACCAGTCCGCCCCGGCTCCACAGAACGTCCAGACGCCGTACCAGCCCGGCCCGTACCAGTCGCAGCAGCAGCCCGGCCCCTACGGCACGCCGACGCCCGCGCCGTCGTACGGCTACCCGCAGTCGGCCCCGGCGTACCAGAGCCAGGCGCCGATGCAGCCGATGCACCAGCAGACCCCGCCGCCGTACTCGGTGTCGCAGCAGACGGCGACCACGCCTGCGGGTGGCGGCGGCTCCAAGCGAAACGTTCCGGTGATCGTGGGCTCGATCGTGGTGGCGCTGATCGCGATCGGCGGTCTGATCACGGTGCTCTCGCTGAAGGGCGGCGACGACGACGACAAGCCCACGACGAGCCAGTCCGAGCCGGCCGCCGATCACAAGGGTCCGGAGCGGAACCGGACGATGGAGACCGACAAGTGCACGGACGCGATGGAGGACAACGACGACCCGAACAAGGTCGACGCCCCGAGCTTCCTGTACAAGGACATCATCTCCGCGCGGCAGTGCGCGGACGCGGCCGGCTGGACGATCAAGAAGATCGAGGTGCCGGGTAACGCCTACGCGGAGGACCAGGTCGTCGACCAGTTCCCCACCGCCGGAACCGCGGTGCCCAAGACCGGTGCCCACTTCGAGCTCCGTATCGCTACGGGGGATCCGGCGTAGGCGTAGTACGTCCTGGTCCTGGTCCTGGTCTTGGTTCTGGTCCTGGCCCTGGTCCTGGTCCTGGTCGCGTCCTTCGCCGGCCGCTTCGGTGGGTCGGTTCTGCTCGGGCCATCCGTCCGCATCACCTGAGATGCCGGACATATCGTCACATGTGACGCTGGCCACATGGCTTCAGGACACTCCCCCTCGCGGCCCTCGTGGCGCGCGGCCTGCCTCGCACTGACGGCGGCCGCGGCCCTCGGGGTCATGACGGGCGGGGAGGCGCGGGCGGCGGGACCCTCCTTGGCCGCGCGGGCGGCGGGACCCTCCTTGGCCGCGCGGGCGGCGGGACCTTCCGTGGCCGCGCGTTTCGCATCCGCCACGCCGGGACAGGCCGGACCGTCGTCGGGACCGGCTGGACCGTCCTCGGCGCCGGCCGGACCGTCCTCGGCACCGTCGTCCGGGTCCGCCTCCGGGCCGTCGCAGGGTTCGTCGCCAGGCGTGACACCGTCCGCGACGCCCACCGTGCCGCCCTCGGAGTCCACGCCCGCCCCGCAGGGCCCCGGCGCATCCTCCGCCGCACCCGCACCGCCGCCCCCCTCCGCACCCCTGCCGTCCGACGCCTCCGGATCGCCCTCACCGAGCGCCGGATCGCCGCGGCCGGACGGCGAGCAGTCACCGCTGGCCGGGCTGCCCGCCGGGGAGGGGCGGCAGCGCCCCGGGCGGCAACTGACGCCCCGGGAGATCGCTCGGGCCGACGACGCCATCGAGGCCGCGGAGAACCAGTCCGCCGCGACGGACCCCGCCGCCGTACCGGCCGTCACCCCTGACGCGAGCATGTCGCCCGGGGCCGGCCGATACGCGCGTCAGGCCCTCGACGGACAGGCCGTACAGCAGGTCAAGGAGATGTCGCTCGGCGTGGGAATCTGCCTGGTCGGACTGGGTCTCGGCTTCCTCGCACTGCGCATGCGCCGCGCCGACTGACCACCGCACCCGAGGCGCCCCACCCACCTTCGCACCAGGTCACAGACTTGCGTTCGGCAACATACTCGGTATACATACTCAGTATGTCGATCCGTCACGGGCTACTCGCCCTCCTGGAGCGGGGGCCGCGCTACGGCTCCCAGCTCCGCACCGAATTCGAGTCCCGCACCGGCTCCACCTGGCCGCTCAACGTCGGGCAGGTGTACACGACGCTGAGCCGACTGGAGCGTGACGGCCTGGTCGTCCAGGACGGCGAGGACGACCAGGGCCACTCCCTGTACTCGATCAGCGACGAGGGGCGCTCCGAGCTGCGCAGCTGGTTCGAGACCCCCGTGGACCGGAGCAGCCCGCCCCGCGACGAGCTGGCCATCAAGCTCGCCATGGCCGTCGGCGCACCCGGCGTGGACATCAGGGCCGTCATCCAGTCCCAGCGCCACCACACCGTGAAGGCGATGCAGGACTACACGCGTCTCAAGGCGCAGGCCCTCACCGATGTGCCCGCCAACCGCGACGAGGTCGCCTGGCTGCTCGTACTGGAACAGCTGATCTTCCAGGCCGAGGCGGAGGCCCGCTGGCTGGACCACTGCGAGGCCCGGCTGGTCCGGCTGGCGGAGGCCGCCGCCACGGAGCCGGAGACCGCCGCGCCCGCCCCCGCCCGCACCACCCGCACCGCCAAGGCCCGCACCCGCCGCTGAGCCACGGCCACGGCCGCCCACTGCCGGAGACCGGCCCAGAGGCGCACCGACCACAGAACCGATTTTGTTCCGAGGGGGAACCACCCGTCATGTCACTGCACGCCCCGTCTCCGACCGCTCCGCCCTTGTCGGTGGACGCGCCGGTGCTCGAACTCCGCTCGCTCACCCGCACCCACGGCACCGGCATAGCCGAGGTGCACGCCCTGCGCGGCATCAACCTGTCGGTGCACGCCGGTGAGCTCGTCGCCGTGATGGGCCCGTCCGGCTCGGGCAAGTCCACCCTGCTGACCATCGCCGGCGGCCTGGACACCGCGACCGCGGGCCAGGTCGTCATCGAGGGCCAGGACATCGCCGCGCTCGGCCGCAAGGGCGTGGCCGCGCTGCGCCGCCGCAGCGTCGGCTACGTCTTCCAGGACTACAACCTGATCCCCGCCCTGACCGCCGCCGAGAACATCGCCCTGCCGCGTGAGCTGGACGGCGTCCCCGTCCGCAAGGCGCGCAAGGAGGCCCGTGCCGCGCTGGAGGAGATGAACCTCCTGGAGATCGGTGACCGCTTCCCCGACGAGATGTCCGGCGGCCAGCAGCAGCGCGTCGCGATCGCCCGCGCGCTGGTGGGGGACCGGCGCCTGGTGCTCGCCGACGAGCCGACCGGGGCGCTCGACTCCGAGACCGGCGAGATCGTCCTCGCGCTGCTGCGCAACCGCTGCGACCAGGGCGCGGCCGGGGTGATGGTGACGCACGAACCGCGCTACGCCGCCTGGGCGGACCGGGTCGTCTTCCTGCGGGACGGCTCGATCGTCGACCAGACGCTGAGCGTCGGCGCCGACTCGCTGCTCGCCGCCGGGGGCTCCGAGTGAGCGTCTTCACGGGGTGGCGCGCCGCCCTGCGGATAGCCCGGCGCGACGCCATGCGCGCCAAGGGCCGCAGCGCGCTGGTGGTCGCGATGATCGCGATACCGGTGCTCGGCGTCACCGCCCTCGACGTGACGTACCGCAGTGTGGAGACCTCCACCGCCGAGAAGCTGGCGGCTCAGGTGGGGTCGGCCGACGCGCTGTTCAGGGACCCCCAGGCCGGTCCGCTGGACCAGTCGGTCAGCGGGGACGACTACAGCCCCCTCAGCGAGGACCCGCCGCCGGACGAGGAGATCCCCGCGATCGACCTGCGGACCACGTTCCCGAAGGGTGCGCGCTCCATCAGCATCCAGTCGGTACCCGCGAACGTCACCACCGGGTACGGCGTCGCGGACGTCGACATCGTCGAGTTCCGGACCTCGGACGCGATGGCGCGCGGCAAGCTCGACCTCGTCGACGGCGCGTTCCCGAAGGGCACCGGCGAGATGGTCGCCACCGAGGCGTTCCTGAAGTCGGCCGGACTGCACGTCGGCTCACACATCACCGTGCGCGGACCGAACCGGAAGTACACCGTCACCGGCACGGTCGAGCAGCCGGAGAACCTGACGGTCAAGGCCCTGTACGCGGACCCGGGCGCGGTCATCGCCCCGTGGAAGGCCAACGCCGCCCGCGACAAGAAGGTGCTGCCGCCGAATTCCGACGAACTGACCTGGCTGGTGAAGGCGGGCAACGGGACGGGGGTCAGCTGGTCCGACGTGATGGCGGCCAACAAGAAGGGCGCGCTCGTCGTCTCTCGCCAGGTCGTCCTCGACCCGCCGCCGGACTCCGAGGTCCCGCTGATCAAGAAGCACGGCAGCAACCCGGCACCCGAATCCTCGGACGAGCTGAGCGCGGCCCTCATCACGGTCGTCGCGATGGCGGTCCTGGAGATCGTGCTGCTCGCCGGACCGGCCTTCGCCGTCGGCGCGCGCCGCTCACGCCGTCAGCTCGGCCTCCTCGGCACCTGCGGCGGGGACCGGCGCCACGTGCGGGCCGTGGTCCTCTCCGGCGGGCTGGTGCTCGGCGGCGCCGGAGCCGTGGTGGGGGTGGTGGCCGGACTGGTGCTCACGGCGGTGTGCCGGCCGCTGATCGAGGAGCAGGCCCAGCACCGCTTCGGCTCGCTCGTCATGGACCCGAAGGAACTGCTGGCCATCGCGGTGATCGGAATGATCACCGGAGTGCTGGCAGCGCTGGCCCCGGCGATCGTGGCGGGCCGGCAGTCCGTACTGGAGTCGCTCACCGGACACCGCGGTGTCCGGCGTGGCTCCCGGATCCTGCCCATCGTGGGCGCCTGCGCCCTGGCCATCGGCGTCGCGATCGCCGTCCTGGGCGGCACCACCGGCAACTCCACCGAGGTCGCCGCCGGTTCGGTAATCGCCGAGCTGGGACTCCTGTGCTGCATCCCGGTGATCGTCGGGTTCCTCGGGCGGCTCGGCCGCACACTCCCGCTCTCGCCCCGGATGGCGCTGCGCGACGCGGCCCGCAACCGGGGCAGGACCGCTCCGGCGGTCGCGGCGGTGATGGCCGCGGTCGCGGGCTCGGTGGCCATCGCCACGTTCGTGTCCAGCAAGGACGCCCAGGGGGAGTACGACTACACGCCGATGTTCAGCGCGAAGTCGGTCGTGCTGTACGCCGCCGACGGAGACAACACCAAGGCGGTGGAGCAGGTGGCACGGGCGGCGGTGGAGCGGAACATGAACCCCATCGGCAAACCCGCCGAGGTCTCCCGGGGCTGGGCCGGCAGCGACTGCAACACCTACTACGAGGACGAGAACGCCTGCGGCTCGCTCGAACTGGTCAAGCCCACCGGCAAGGGGCACACCTGCCCGCTGCACACCAAGGGTGCCAAGGAGCTCGCACTCCGGTTGAGCGACGAGGAGCACCGCCGCACGATGCACTCCCCCGAGTGCGTGGACGAGCGCTACACCATCGACGCGTTCAACTCGGGTGGGAGCAACATCGTCATCGGTGACGCGTCGCTGCTCAGGACGTACGTCAAGCTCGACGACCCGGCCGCCGCCAAGGCGCTGGAGGCGGGCACCCCCGTGCTGCTCAACCGGGCGTACGCAAAGGACGGGCAGGTCACGGTCAAGGCCGTTCACCGGTACAGCGACAAGGACAAGAAGAATCGCGCCCTGCATCCGGGCCCGGCCAGGACGACGACGGACCGGCTGAAGGTGTACGTCGCGGACGCCAAGTACGCCGAGACTCCCGGAATCCGCATGATCATGCCGGAGAAGACCGCACAGCGGCTCGGACTGCACACCGCGGCGTACGGCAGTGTGTACAGCGTCCCCCGCCCGCCGACGGACGCGGAGTCGCAGCGGACCGATGCCGCGATCCAGCAGGCCGGTGCGAACGTCTTCGTGCGCACCGGATCGGAACCCGGTGACCGCGAGGACACCATGCTGCTGGTGCTGACGCTGTTCGCCGGGGTGGTGACGGTGGGTGCGGCCGCGATCACGACCGGGTTGTCCAAGGCCGACGCGGAGGCCGACCTCACCACGCTCAGCGCGGTGGGCGCGCCCCCGCGGGTACGGCGGACCCTGTCCGGGTTCCAGTGCCTGGTGGTGGCGCTCACCGGGGTGCTGCTCGGGACGGCCGCGGGACTGGTGCCCGCGGTGGCGCTGCGCCTGATCGACCTGCGCAACGCGCTGGAGGAGATGCGGCAGGACCCGATGGAGTCCGCGTACACCCCGATCGTGGTGCCCTGGGTGACCATCGGCTTGCTGGCCGTGGTCGTTCCGCTGCTGGCCGGGTTGCTGGCGGCGCTGTTCACCCGCTCCCGGCTGACGCTGTCACGGCGGGCGGGATGACCGGTCGGCAGGCCCCGGCAGCGGGCTGACCAGTCGCTCCGGCGTCGTTCCGGTGCCCTCGGAAACGGTGGATCTCACGTTTCCGGGGGCACCACAGTGCTGTACCGCAGGTGTGCGAGACAATGGACGACATGGAGATGCCGAGGAATGAACGGTCGCAGGAGCACCCCCAAGTCCTCGTGGTGGGACAGGACGGAATGGCGATCGGCGGCGGTGGCACTGACGACGAGTCGCGCGAGATCCCGGTGACGGAGATGGTCGAGCAGCCCGCGAAGGTGATGCGCATCGGCAGCATGATCAAGCAGCTCCTGGAGGAGGTCAGGGCGGCTCCTCTCGACGAGGCCAGCCGGGTCCGCCTCAAGGAGATCCACGCCAGCTCGGTCAAGGAGCTGGAGGACGGCCTCGCGCCGGAGCTGGTGGAGGAGCTGGAGCGGCTCTCACTGCCGTTCACCGAGGAGTCGGTTCCCTCGGAGGCGGAACTGCGGATCGCGCAGGCCCAGTTGGTGGGCTGGCTGGAGGGCCTCTTCCACGGCATCCAGACGGCGCTGTTCGCCCAGCAGATGGCGGCCCGCGCTCAGTTGGAGCAGATGCGCCGCGCCCTGCCCCCGGGCACGGTCCACGAGGAGGAGGAAGGCGGCGGGGACCCGCACGGAGCGATCCGCTCGGGCCCGTACCTGTAACCCGGACACCCGCTTGACCCCGTAACCCCGTATCCGTATCCGTATCCTTACCAGTACCCGTACTGATCAGTCAGGACGTCCGAAGGGCCCGGCACACGGTCTCCGTGTGCCGGGCCCTTTCGGTGCGGGGTCGGGGTGCGGGGTTGCGGGGGTGCGGGGTGCGGGGTGCGGGGTGCGGGGTGCGGTGGCGGGCTCAGGCCGCTGCGGGTGAGCGGAGGAGCACCTTGCCGATGTGGGTGCTGGACTCCATCACCCGGTGTGCCTCGGCCGCGTCCGACATCGGCAGCGTACGGTCCACCACCGGCCGTACGACGCCGTCCGTGATGAGCGGCCAGACGTGCTCGCGTACGGCCGCGACGATCGCGGCCTTCTCCGCGAGCGGGCGCCCGCGCAGCGAGGTCGCGGTGACGGCGGCCCGCTTGCTCAGCAGGGCGCCGAGGTTCAGTTCGCCCTTGGCGCCGCCCTGGAGGCCGATGATCGCGAGCCGGCCGTTGACGGCGAGGGCCTGCACGTTCCGGTCCAGGTACTTCGCGCCGATGATGTCCAGGATGACGTCGGCGCCCGCCCCGTCCGTCGCCCGGCTGATCTCCTCGACGAAGTCCTGCTCCCGGTAGTCGATCAGGATGTCGGCCCCCAGCTCCGCGCAGCGCTCCAGCTTCCCGGGCCCGCCCGCGGTCACCGCGACCCGGGCTCCGACCGCCTTGGCCAGCTGGATGGCCATCGTGCCGATGCCGCTGGACCCGCCGTGCACCAGCAGCGTCTCGGCGGGGCGCAGGTGCGCCACCATGAACACGTTCGACCAGACGGTCGCGGTCACCTCGGGGAGCGCCGCGGCGAGGACGAGGTCCAGTCCGGCCGGTACGGGGAGCAGCTGCCCGACCGGGACGGCGACCTTCTCCGCGTAACCGCCGCCCGCCAGCAGCGCGCACACCTCGTCGCCGACCGACCAGCCGGTGACACCGGCACCGATGGCGGAGATCCGGCCCGAGCACTCCAGCCCCGGGTAGGGCGAGGCGCCGGGCGGCGGGTTGTAGAAGCCCTGCCGCTGGAGCACATCCGCACGGTTGACCGCGCTGGAGACGACGTCGACGAGGACCTCGCCCTCGCCGGGTACGGGATCGGGCACCTCGGCCCACACGAGCGCCTCGGGGCCACCGGGTTCGGGGATCGTGATCGCATGCATGGCCGCGAGGCTACTCCGTGCCGTGCGCACGAGGCCCGCGAGGCGCGGCCGGGGCCTGTCGGGCGCTGTTGGGCGCCTGGGGGTCCTGCCGGGTCAGGGGCGCGGTGCTGTCGGCGGGGTGTGGTTCGTGGGCGCCTCGTTCGTGGCCCGCACGATGGTGATCAGGCGGTCCGTCAGCTGGAGGGGGCTGGCCGCCGGATCGTCGTAACCGAGCAGCCGGTGACCGCGCAGAACGCTCACGACGAGATCGTCGGTCTCCCGGACGTTCTTGCCCACCTCGGCCTTTATCACCGGCCGTTCGACCAGATCGAGCCCGCTGCCCTGCTGGATCAGGTCCTCCATCACCGTGCCCGCGCTGGGGCTGAGCACGGAGAGACCGAGCAGCCGTCCGGCCGCACTGGCACTGGTGATCACGGCGTCGGCACCGGACTGCCGCAGCAGCGGGGCGTTCTCCTCCTCGCGCACCGCGGCGACGATCTTCGCCCCGCGGTTGAGCTGGCGGGCGGTCAGCGCGACCAGCACGGCCGTGTCATCGCGCTGGGTGGCGATGATGATCTGACGCGCCTTCTGCACCTCGGCCCGCAGCAGCACATCGCTGCGCGTCGCGTCCCCGAGTACCCCGGTGAACCCCTCGGCGTTGGCGATCTCTATCACCTTGGACGCCGGGTCGACGATGACGATCTGGTCGTTCCGCAGCCCGGTGGCGCACAGGGTCTGGATGGCCGAGCGGCCCTTCGTGCCGAAGCCGACGACGACGGTGTGGTCACGCAAGTTGGTTCTCCAACGCTTCAGCCGGAAGTCCTCCCGGGTCCGCTCCGTGAGGACCTCAAGGGTGGTGCCGACCAGGATGATGAGGAAGAGCACGCGCAGTGGTGTCACGAACACCACATTGATGAGCCGGGCTCCGTCGCTGTACGGGGTGATGTCGCCGTACCCGGTGGTCGAGAGCGTGACCGTCGCGTAGTAGACGGCGTCCAGCAGGTCGACGCTGCCGTCGGCCGCGTCGTGATAGCCGCCACGGTCGACCCAGACGATCAGCACCGTGGTGGCAAGCACCATCAGAGCCATCATCAGCCGCTTGGCGACCTGGCGCGCGGGGCCGTCGACGACCCTTCGGGGGAGCATCACCCGGGTGGGGACGACATGCTCCTCGGCGCGCCTGGCCATCGCGTCATGGCCGGGAAGTTTCACGTGAAACACCCTTCAGTCCACGGCGTCGCCGGGGCCCACGGTAGATCGAGGATCTCCACCTCGGTGCCGGACCGTACCCCGCCCGGCTCCACGACGGCCAGCCCGTCCGCGGCGGCGATCCCGCGCAGCATGGCGGGACCGTTGTAATGCAGGGGTACGACGTGATCTGTCCCACCACCGGTTCCGGCTGGTGCGAACGCGTTCGGGGATCCAGCGCGATGGACCACCGGAACCAGCCGGGTGTCGTGCGGGTGGCCGTGCACGTCGTCACGGACCGCGACGCGGTAGAGGTCCTGAGACGTCCGGCCCGCCAGCCCGCCGATCAGCGGCTCGGCGAGCGTGAGGAGCCCGGACACGGCGGCCAGCGGGTTGCCGGGCAGCCCCACGAGATACGGCCCTGCGGCCCGCAGCCGGGCCAGCAGCATGGGATGACCGGGGCGGACGGCGACACCGTCGACGAGCAGTTCGGCCCCCAGATCGGCGAGTACGGGGTGCACATGGTCGACCGGCCCCGCAGCGGTGCCGCCGGTCGTGATGACCAGATCGGCCTCGGAGAGGACAAGCGCCTGACGGAGTGCCTCCGCGTCGTCACCGAGGCGGCGGGGCGCGGAGACCTCGGCGCCCAGCGCGTGCAGCCAGGGGCCGATCATCGGCCCGAGTGCGTCACGGATCAGTCCGTCGTGTGGCAGCCCGGCCGTCAGCAGTTCGTCGCCCAGGACGAGGACGTCGACGCGCGGCCTGGGGCGGGTCAGCAGTTCGTCGTACCCGGCGGCGGCGGCCAGCCCGAGGACGGCGGGCGTCACCAGCGTTCCGGCGGGGAGGAGTCGCTCCCCGGACCGGCACTCCTGGCCGCGCGGCCTGATGTCCTGCCCGGGGCTCACCCGTCGCTGCGCGTACAGCAGCCCCCTCGACTCGTCGGCCTCGGCGTGTTCGCTGCGGATGACGGCGGTCGCGTCCGCCGGGATGCGGGCGCCGGTGGCGATCCGTACGGCGTCACCGTCCGGGAGCGGGGCGGGTGAGGCGTGGCCCGCGAGGACGCCCTCGTGCTGCCGGACGTGCCACGGCCCCGGCCCCGCGACCGCCCAGCCGTCCATGGCGGAGGTGTCGAAGGACGGGAGATCGGTGAGCGCGGCAAGCGGTTCGGCCAGCACGTGTCCGAGCGCCTGATCGAGGGGGACGCGCCCGGTACGGGGAGGAGCCCCCAGCCCGGCACGGGCCGCGACGGCGCGCGCCTCGCCCCACTGGGTCGCGCGGATACGCCGGGGGGCGGGGGCTGGGTCAGGACGCGGATCGGAGGCGGAGGCGGAGGCTGGGGCGGGGGCGGAGGCTGGGGCGGAGGCGGAGGCTGGGGCGGAGGCGGAGGCTGGGGCGGAGGCGGAGGCTGGGGCGGGGCTGCCGACGGGCTCGGTACCGGGGTACGGGTCTCGGTACGGCTGGGGGCCCGGGTCGCGGTGCGGCTGGCGGCCGACCAGCGCGAGGGCCTGCGCGACCGCCCGCTCCTCGTCGGCCTCGGCCTCGGCTCTGGCATCGGCCTTGGCTACCCGCCGTGCTTCGGTATCAGCGGAGTCGGGCGGCTCGGGGGATCGGCGGGATTCAGAGGATTCGGCGGGGTCAGCGCCTCCGGCCGGGCTCTTCGCGGCAGCCGGGTGGCGCCCGGTACTGCCGCTGCGGCCCGTCATGGCGTCTCGGTCTCGTCCGCCCACCGGAGAGCGAGCGCGGCGGCCTTGCGGGCGGCCTCGGCCACTGCCTCGGCTCCGCCGCCGTCGCTACTCGCCTTCGCCGCCGCGTACCCGACCAGGAAGGTCGTCAGGGGAGCGGCGGGCCTGGCGACACCGTGGGCGGCGTCACGGGCGAGGTCGAGCAGGACGGCGGTGTCGACGTCGAGTTCGATGGCCAGTTCGTTCTTGACTGCGGTGATCCATTCGTCCAGCACGCTCCCATGTTCTCTGATGCGGGCCCTGGCCGAAGCGATGTCCTCCCAGGTGTCGCAGTCGAACGAGGCGAGCGGGTCCGCCGCCACCCGGGAAAGCCGCAGCTCATCCGTCAGCAGCCGCAGCGGCAGTCCGGCGAGTCCACCGTGCTCCGCGGCGAGCAGCGCCAGCACCCGGCGCAACGGCTCCGCCCGGTAGACGGCCACCAGCGGCTGGTCGCGGCCGTCCCCGTCGGTACAGACGGCGCCCTCCGCGTCGCCCCGGCCGGCGGCTGCCAGCAGGGCCCCCACCGTGTCCGCCCCCAGGAAGGGCAGATCTGCCGAGAGCACCAGAAGGCGCTCCGCCTCGGTGTGCCGCACCCCGGCGCCGAGCGCGGCCAGCGGACCCCCGCCCCGAGGCTCCTCGCGTGCCCAGGTCACCGCACGCACGGTGGGCCGTCTGCCCCCGACCACCACCGTGGTCCCGGCGTCGGAACAGGCCGAGAGCACCCGGTCGAGCAGCGCACGGCCACCGACCCGGAGCCCCGGCTTGTCAGCACCGCCGAGCCGCTTCGCGGCACCTCCGGCGAGGACGATGGCGTCATACGCGGTCATGCCCCGAGTATGCGTGCCGTCCGGATACGCGTGGGGTCCGGGCCGGGAACCCCCCGGGCCAGGAGGACCGTCCGGGCCGGGAACCCCTCCGGGCCAGGGGAACCGTCCGGGCCGGGGGGACCGTCCGGGCCCGGGGACCTACAACGTCCGCAGGAGCACCGCCGGCTGTTCCACGCAGTCGGCCACATAGCGCAGGAAGCCTCCCGCCGTACCGCCGTCGCAGACGCGGTGGTCGAAGGTCAGCGAGAGCTGGACGACCCGCCGCACGGCCAGCTCGCCCTCGTGCACCCACGGCTTGGGCACGATGCGGCCGACGCCGAGCATCGCCGCCTCCGGGTGGTTGATGATCGGCGTGGATCCGTCCACCCCGAACACCCCGTAGTTGTTGAGCGTGAACGTGCCTCCGGTCAGCTCCGCCGGCCTCAGCGTTCCCGTCCTGGCGGCCTCGGTGAGCCTGGTGATCTCGGCCCCGATCGATTCGGTGCTGCGCGCGTGCGCGTCCCGGACGACCGGCACGACGAGCCCCCGCTCGGTCTGGGCCGCGAACCCGAGGTGCACACCGGGCAGCCGCACGATCTCCCGCGCTTCCTGGTCCACCGTGGAGTTGAGTTCGGGGTACCGGGCCAGGGCGGCGGTGCAGATGCGGGCGAGCAGCGCGAGGACCGACACCTTCGGCCCGGCGCCGGGACCACCGGCGCCGTTCATCGCCGCTCTGGCCGCCATCAGCTCGGTGGCGTCGGCGTCCACCCAGCAGGTGGCGTCGGGGATCTCGCGCCTGCTGCGCGCCAGCTTGTCGGCGACCGCGCCCCGTACGCCTCGCAGCGGGACCCGCTCACCGACGGGGTGCGCCGCCGCCCGGTCCGTCGCCGCGGCCTCCTGCGGGGCCTCCTGCGGGGTCTCCGCTCCGGACCGGATGGCGGACTCCACATCGGCCCGCAGGATCAGCCCGTCGGGCCCGGAGCCGTCGAGCTGCCGCAGATCGAGGTCGTGCTGCCGCGCCAGCTTGCGCACCAGCGGGGAGACGACGGCGACCGGCCCCCGTACCCCGTCCGAAGCAGCAGAAGCGGGAGAAGCAGCAGGAACAACAGCAACAGCGGGAGCAACAGACGCAATAGACGCGACAGGAGCAACAGGGGCAACGGCAGGTGCCGAGAGCCCCTCCGGACGGACCCGCCTCCGGCGCACCGGCGGTGCGCCGGTCCCGTACCCCACCAGCACATTGCCGGACCCGGACGGCTCCGCCTCCGCGGCCCCCGTACTCCCGGACGGCTCTGGCTCGACGGACCCGACCGCGACCGTCAGCAACGGTGCCCCGACCGGAAGTTCCTTACCCTCCTCACCGAACCGTGCGGTGACCACGCCCCCGTACGGGCACGGCACCTCCACCATCGCCTTGGCCGTCTCGACCTCGACGACCGGCTGATCGATGGCGACGACATCGCCGACCTCCACCAGCCAGCGCACGATCTCGGCCTCGGTCAGCCCCTCGCCGAGATCCGGAAGCTTGAATTCGAGTACCTGCGGCATCAGTGCTCCGCCTCCCACTGCAGTCGTGCGACGGCGTCGAGCACCCGGTCCACGCCCGGCAGGTGGTGCCGTTCCTGCATGGGCGGCGGATACGGGATGTCGAAACCCGCGACGCGCAGCACCGGCGCCTCCAGGTGGTGGAAGCAGCGCTCGGTGATCCGGGCCGCGATCTCGCCGCCCGGACCGCCGAAACCGGTGGACTCGTGGACGACGACCGCACGGCCGGTACGCCGCACGGACGCGGCCACCGTCTCGTCGTCGAACGGCACCAGCGAGCGCAGATCGACGACTTCGAGGTCCCAGCCCTCCGCGACCGCGGCCTCCGCTGCTTCCATGCAGACGGGCAGCGACGGCCCGTACGTGATCAGGGTCGCGCTGCGTCCGCTCCGGCGCACGACGGCCCGCCCGATGGGCTCCACGGCGGCGGGCGCCTGCGGCGACCAGTCCGCCTTCGACCAGTAGAGCCGCTTGGGCTCCAGGAAGACCACCGGGTCGTCGGAGGCGATCGAGGCCCTCAGCAGCCCGTAGGCGTCATCGACCGTGGCGGGTGTGACGACATGGAGACCGGGAGTCGCCATGTAGTACGCCTCGGAGGAGTCGCTGTGGTGCTCGACACCACCGATGCCGCCGCCGTAGGGCACCCGGACGGTGATCGGCAGCGGCATGGCGCCCCCGGTCCGGTTCCGCATCTTGGCGACATGGCTGATGAGCTGCTCGAACGCCGGATAGGCGAAGGCGTCGAACTGCATCTCGACGACGGGCCGCAGCCCGTACATCGCCATGCCGACAGCCGCCCCGAGGATGCCGGCCTCGGCCAGCGGGGTGTCCGTGCAACGGTCCTCGCCGAACTCCTTCGCCAGGCCGTCGGTGATCCGGAAGACGCCGCCGAGCGTCCCGACGTCCTCCCCGAGGACGTGCACGGAGGGGTCCTCCGCCATCGAGTCGCGCAGTGCGCGCCCGAGGGCCTGCGCCATGGTGGCGGGTTTGGCCTTCGCTGTCCGCTCGGTAGCCGTGGCCGCTGCGGTGGTCATCGCCCTGCTCCCCCGTCGTCCGTGCCGTGCTGCTCGTTCTCCGCGTCCAGCTCGACGCGCAGGCGGGTCGCCTGCTCACGCAGCTGCGTGGTCTGCTCCGCGTACACCTGGGCGAAGAGGTCCATCGGGTCGAGCACCGGATCCGCGTTCATCCGCTCGCGCAGGGCGGCCGCCATCCGCTCCGCGGCCGCCCGCGCCTCCTCGATGCCGTCGTCCCCGAGCAGACCGCGAGCGGTCAGCTCACGCTCCATGAGCCGGACCGGATCGTGCGCCCGCCAGGCCTCGACCTCGCTGTCGCCGCGGTAGCGGGTCGCGTCATCGGCGTTCGTATGCGCGTCCATGCGGTAGGTGATGGCCTCGACGAGCGTCGGGCCGCCGCCGCTCCTGGCCCGTTCCACTGCCTCGGAGAGCACCTGGTGGACGGCCGCCGCGTCGTTCCCGTCGACCAGCCGGCCCGGCATCCCGTAGCCCACGGCCTTGTGCGCCAGGGAGGGTGCCGCGGTCTGCTTGGCCAGGGGTACGGAGATGGCGAAGCCGTTGTTCTGCACGAGGAAGACGACCGGGGCCTTCCACACGGCGGCGAAATTCAGCGCCTCGTGGAAATCGCCCTCGCTGGTGCCCCCGTCGCCCACCATGGCGAGCGCGACCACGTCGTCGCCCTTGAGCCGCGCCGCGTGCGCCAGCCCCACCGCGTGCGGCAGCTGGGTGGCGAGCGGGGTGCAGAGCGGGGCGATGCGGTGCTCGCGCGGGTCGTAGCCGGTGTGCCGGTCACCGCGCAGCAGCGTCAGCGCCTCGACCGGGTCCAGTCCGCGCGCCACGGCCGCGAGCGTGTCGCGGTAGCTGGGGAAGAGCCAGTCCCGCTCCTCCAGCACCAGGGCGGCCGCGATCTCGCAGGCCTCCTGGCCGGTGCTCGACGGGTAGACCGCGAGCCGCCCCTGCTTGGTGAGGGCGGTCGCCTGGGCGTTGAACCGCCGGCCGCGCACCAGCTCGGCGTAGAGCCGCAGCAGCAGCTCGGGGTCTGCGTCGGCCGCGGCGTCCGTACCGAGCACGCGGTACGGCTCGGGGTCCGGGAGCAGCGGCGCCGGGTCGGTGAGCGGCTTCCACGCCGGGGGCGGCGTGGGCCGGTAGGCGGCCGCGCCGGGCAGCTCTTGGACCGTCATGACAAGCACCTCCTGGCATCGAGGGGTGTCGAAATATGTCGAAATATCAACGACTGCGTGAGGCGCGGCTGTGGTGCGTCTCACCTACCGATTGTTCGGTCGCGAGCGCATTTTGGCTACAGGCACCATCAGCCTGTGGACAAACGGTTCTCCACAGCCTGGGATGGAGACAGCTCGTCCAGGACAGGGAGGCGCGAGAACATGGCAGCTGAACAAATGGCCGATGGGGGCGAGGACCCCGGCCGGACCCCTCCGGCACGGCCGCTCGACTCCACCGACCGCGCCATCGTCCGGTTGCTCCAGACGGACGGACGGGCCTCGATACGGTCGGTGGCCGATCGCGTTCACGTGTCGCGCGCCAACGCCTACGCCCGGATCAACCGGCTCATCGACGACGGGGTGATCCGCGGCTTCAGCGCGCGGGTCAACCACGAGCGGGCGGGGCAGGGGGCCTCCGCCTACATCACGCTCAAGATCGTCCAGAACTCCTGGCGCACCGTCCGCGAGCAGTTGCAGGCGCTGCCGGGAGCCACCCACATCGCGCTGGTCAGCGGAGATTTCGATGTCCTGCTGCTGGTGCACACGCAGGACAACCAGTCACTGCGCGATCTGGTGCTGACCAGGATCCAGTCCATCCCGGAGGTGCTCTCCACCCGCACCCTGCTGGTGTTCGAGGAGACGGACCTGGCCCCGGGACCGGACCGCCCCACGGAGCTCACCTGAGACGCGGCAACTCCGGCCCGGGAGGCTCCGGCCCGGCTCCGGCCTCGCTAGGACTTCATCCCGTCGAAGGCGAGCCGCACGACGGTGTCCGCCAGCTGGTCCCGGTCCGCGCCACCGTCCGGCAACGGCCGGTACCACTCCACCAGCGAGTTGACCATGCCGAAGAGCAGCCGGGTCGCAAGGCGTATGTCCACGTCGGAGCGGAGATCGCCGTCCGCGACCGCGGCCTTCAGCAGATCGCCCACCCGTTGGTCGAACTCGCGCCGCCGCTCCAGCGCCCAGCGCTCCGTCTTCGTGTTTCCCCGCACCCGCAGCAGCAGCGTGACGTAGGGCAGTTCGGCTATCAGCACCTCGACCGTGCGGCG
This sequence comes from Streptomyces sp. NBC_00341, assembly GCF_041435055.1. Taxonomy (NCBI): domain Bacteria; kingdom Bacillati; phylum Actinomycetota; class Actinomycetes; order Kitasatosporales; family Streptomycetaceae; genus Streptomyces; species Streptomyces sp. NBC_00341. The sequence goes on from NZ_CP108002.1 coordinate 4,372,179, forward strand.
GGTGACGTACTCGACGCGCGCGATCGCGCGACCACGCGTCGCACCCGGTTCGTCGAGGATTCCGAAGAGCCCGTCCAGCGCCCGGCTGACCGCTCGCCGCAGCAGCTCTTCCTTGCCGGACACGTGGTGGTAGATGGACGACTTGGAGATCCCCGCCGCCTTCGAGAGGTGCTCCATGGACGTGCCGTCGTAGCCGCGCTCGTTGAAGACACGGACGGCGACGGTGAGCAGAGTCTCCGGGGTGTACGTGTCCCGCTTGGCCGTGGTCATGCCAGCGATCCTCCCCTACGAGTTATCCACAGGTTTCGTGGGGCCCCTTGTCCCGACCGATCGTTCGGTTACTCTAACTCTGTCCGCCCGTCCCTGCCCAGCTCGATGAGGAGTTGGTCCGTCATGGCCGCCGAGCTCTCCCCGCACCTGCTGACCGAGAAGCACCGCCCCACGCTCGACCGGACCCTCGACGCGATCCGCTCGCGTGCGTACTGGTCCCCGCACCCCGAGCACCCCAAGGCGTACGGCGAGGGCGGCGCCCCCGGCAGCCTGGGAGCCGCCGAGGGCAAGTCCGCCTTCGACGCCGTGCTGAACACCCGTATCGACCTCGGCCAGCCGGGCACCGACGGGTGGACGGGCGGGGAGACCTCCCCGTACGGGCCGGAGCTGGGAGTCGAGTATCCGCACGCCGATCCGGATGTCCTGATCCCGGCGATGCGTGCGGGAATGCCGGCCTGGCGCGAGGCTGGCCCCGAGACCAGGGCCCTGGTCTGTCTGGAGATCCTGGCCCGGATCAGCGCCCGCACCCATGAGTTCGGCCACGCGGTGATGCACACCAGCGGTCAGGCCTTCATGATGGCGTTCCAGGCCGGTGGCCCGCACGCCCAGGACCGCGGCCTGGAGGCGGTGGCGTACGCGTACGAGGAGCAGACCCGCGCCCCGCGTACCGCGGACTGGTCCAAACCGCAGGGCAAGCGCGATCCGATCGAGCTGCACAAGACGTTCACCGCGGCGGGCCGTGGTGTCTCACTGCTGATCGGCTGCAACACCTTCCCCACGTGGAACGGCTACCCGGGCCTCTTCGCCTCTCTCGCCACCGGCAATCCCGTCCTGGTCAAGCCGCATCCCCGTGCGGTGCTTCCGCTGGCCCTCACGGTTCAGCTGGCGCGCGAGGTGCTCACCGAGGCGGGCTTCGATCCCAACCTGGTCGCCCTGGCCGCCGAGCGGCCCGGCGAGGGCATCGCCAAGTCCCTGGCGCTCCGCCCGGAGATCCGGATCATCGACTACACCGGGTCCACAGCGTTCGGTGACTGGCTGGAGGCCAACGCCCTTCAGGCGCAGGTCTACACAGAGAAGGCCGGGGTCAACACGATCGTCCTCGACTCCACGGACGACTACCGGGGCATGCTCTCCAACCTGGCGTTCTCGCTCTCCCTCTACAGCGGCCAGATGTGCACCACCCCGCAGAACCTGCTGATTCCCCGCAACGGCATCACGACGGACATCGGTGACAAGACGTACGACGACGTGGTCGTAGACATCGCCGCGGCGGTCACCGGTCTCCTCGGTGACGACGCTCGGGCCAATGCCCTCCTCGGTGCCCTGGTCAACCCGGAGGTGCGGGCCCGCCTGGAGGCCGCCGCCCAGCTGGGCGAAGTCGCCCTGCCGTCAAGGGAGCTGGCCAACCCCGACTTCCCGGAGGCGGTGGTCCGTACGCCCCTTATCGTCAAGCTGGACGGCGCCAAGCCGGACGAGGACTCCCCCTACCTGTCGGAGTGCTTCGGCCCGGTCTCGTTCGCCGTCGCGGTCGACTCGACGGCCGACGCCGTGGAGCTCCTGCGCCGGACGGTCCGCGACAAGGGCGCGATGACGGTGGGCGCGTACACCACGTCAGCGGAGGTCGAGAGCGCACTGGTGGACGTCTGCCTGGACGAGTCGGCCCAGCTCTCGCTGAACCTGACGAGCGGGGTGTACGTGAACCAGACCGCGGCGTTCTCCGACTTCCACGGCTCGGGCGGCAACCCTGCGGCCAACGCGGCCCTGTGCGACGGAGCTTTCGTCTCCAACCGCTTCCGCACCCTGGAAGTCCGCCGCCAACGCTGACCCACATTCAGCCCGTCCGGCGTTTGAGAGTCGGCGGTCCGGGGTCCAACGCTGACCACCCCCCGCAAATCCAGCCCGTCCGGCGTTTGAGGACCGGGGGTCCGGGGGCAGAGCCCCCGGTTACGGGAAGGGGCGGGTAGGGGAAGGCCGGCCGCAGGCCCCACCCGCACCCGCCCCGGCGCCCAAGCCCGCACCCAGCCGACACCCAGCCCCGCCCTACACCCCCGCCACAGGAATATCCGCATGCCGCTGCACCCACGCATGCATCGCAATCGCCGCAGCCGCCCCCGCATTGATCGACCGCGTCGACCCGAACTGCGCGATCGAGCACACCATCGAGGCGTGCTCCCGCGCCTCCTCGGTCAGCCCCGGCCCCTCCTGCCCGAACAGCAGCACGCACCGCCGCGGCAGCTCGGTCCGCTCCAGCGGCACGGCACCCGGCAGATTGTCGATACCGATGATCGGCAACCCCTCGGCCGCGGCCCAGGCGGTCAGATCCGCGGTGTCGGGGTGGTGGCGGACATGCTGATAGCGGTCGGTGACCATCGCCCCGCGCCGGTTCCAGCGCCGCCGCCCCACGATGTGGATCTCCTTGGCGAGGAAGGCGTTCGCGGTGCGCACGACCGAGCCGATGTTGAAGTCGTGGCCCCAGTTCTCCACCGCCACATGGAAATCGTGCCGCCGCAGATCCAGATCGGCGACGATCGCCTCACGGGTCCAGTACCGGTACGCGTCCCCCACATTGCGCCGGTCGCCGTGGGCGAGCAGCTCGGGGTCGTAACGCTCGCCCACGGGCCAGGGCAGCGGGTGCGGCCCGACACCGATCTCCGTCCCGAACCCGTCGTCGTACTGAGCCGGCTCGTCCACCACGGACGGTTCGTCCACCACAGACGACTCGTCCACCACGGACGGCTCGTCCACCATGGACGGCTCATCCACCGCCGACGGCTCGTCCACCACAGACGACTCCGCCGCCACGGACTCATCGGTCGACGGATTCCTACTGGTACGGCTGGTTCCGCTGGTACCCCTGGTACTGCCGGTGTTACCGGTCTCGCTGCTCACCCGACGAGCGTATGGCCCCCGCTGCCGCTGTGCTCCGGTGCGTCCCGGTCCTCGGCTCCATCCCGGGGCCGCGGGACCTTGCCACGCCCCCGCTCCCGCCCCCGGGACAGCAGCTCCCGTCCGAGGGCCGCCCGGCCCCCCAGCCACACCAGGAAGACGGTCGGCAGGAAAACGGCGTCCGCGGCGATCATGGCCATCGAGAAGAAGGGCAGCCCCAGTAGCAGGGCGATACCGGCGTGCTCCCCGATCATCACCACGAGCAGGACGTTCTTGACCCGTCGGTTGAACAGGGTGAACGGGAACGCGACCTGCACGATGACCGTGGCGTACGTCAGCACCATCACCATCACCCCGCTCGATGCGAGGAGGTCCGAGAGGGCGGGCCACGGCGTGAAGTAGTGGAGCTGAAGCGGGAAGTACAGCGCTGTGCCGTCCTGCCACCTCGACCCCTGGATCTTGTACCAGCCGGCGGTGGAGTAGATCAGGCAGACCTCGGCCATGATCACGACGAGGGTCGCGTTGTGCGCGAGGTTGGCGATGACGTCGAGCAGGGTGCGCGGCTCGCTGTGCGGCGCGTACCGGTTCACGGCCCACCAGACGCCGTGCCCGGTCCACAGAATCCAGAACAGCACCGGCAGCCACACGGTGCCGCCCAGGTTGTCCGTGCCCGTGGCCCAGACGAGCACGGCCCCGTATGCCACCCACAGCAGCGGACCGGCCACGTCCGCACGCGGCGAGCGCCCGCCCTCGTCCATGTCCGAGCCCATGTCCGAGCCCGCGTCCGAGCCCCCGTCCGCGGTCAGCGCCGCCCGCGCTCGGCGCGCCGCACGGCGGGCGTCCAGCGACCAGACCTGCCCGCACCGGGTCAGCACCAGGTAGATCGCCATCAGGTGCAGGACGTTGTCGCCGCCGTCGCCCATGAAGATGCTGCGGTTCTGAAGCGACAGCACTCCGGCCATGAACAGGACGGACATGGCGCGGGTGTGCCAGCCCACCAGCAGCAGCGCGGCGGCGATCAGCGCCAGCGCGTACACGATCTCGAACCAGACGGTGCTGTCCGTCCACATGAGGGTGGTGAAGGCCTGGTTGTTCGAGATCAGCTGTTCCGCCATGTCCCAGCGCCACGGGGCGTCGGGGCCGTACATCTCATGCCGGTGCGGCAGCTCCCGCAGCAGGAACAGCAGGTACGTGGCGGAGAAGCCGATCCGGATGACGGCGCTCTGGTACGGGCCGAGGGACGAGGCGGTGATGCGCTGGATACCGCGGGCGAGCCCGCGCGCGCGGCTGGGCGTGCCCACTGGTCCGAGCGTGCTCCTGGGTCCAGGCGTGCTCACTGGTCCGGGCGTGCTCACTGGTCCGTCTCCTTCGGGTCCGCCGAGCCCTCGGGGAGGTCGGCTGCGGTGACGTTCCACCACGGCAGCACCCGGTAGGACGGTTTCGTACTGATCTTCTCGTCGCTCCACGGAGGCGCCGCGACGGAACGTACCTCGGAGCGGACCTGGATCCGTTCGACGGTGCCGCCGTAGTCGTGTTCACCGAGGCGCAGCATGACTATCCGGCGGATGTACTGCTCGGAGAGGCTGCCGCGCAGCCCGTTGGCGCGGTTCTGGCTGTCGTGGGAGCCGAGGTAGAAGTCCCAGCCCCGGCGGAGTTCGTTCTGCTGGACGTGGCTGGGCAGCGGATTACCGCGTATCGCCTTGCCGTCCTCGCCCGAGAGGTTCATCCAGGGGGTGGTACGACGGCCGTCGGGACCGGCTATCTCAGCACGCACGTGCACGGCGACGTTCTGCTGCAGCGGATTGGGGGCGAAGAGCTTCCAGTTCTGCTCGAACTCCGGATAGACCCATTCGTCCACCCCCTTGCCGTGCTGCTTGGTCAGCGTGTTGGAGGGGGCGACGTGCAGAAACACCATCGCCAGCTGAGTACAGGTGACCAGCCCGATCACCGCGAGCGCCACAGCGGCGGCGACCTGGTACGGAAACGACAGCCCGGCCATTCCGGAACGGGACTCGGAACCGGCGTCTCCGCGAGGGTCCGCACCCCCCGTACCCGTACCCGTACCCGGACTCTGACTCGGTATCCGACTCGGCTCCGGATCGGCACGGGGATCGGCCTCCGCACCGGGGTCGGGAACCGTTGGAACCGCCCCCGGATCGGGACCGGCAACCCGTCCGTCCCTGCCGCCGACGCCCCTGTCGTCGTACGAATCCATCCCGCCCCGATCCCCGTCGATCCCGGTCAGTTATCCACAGGGTTGACACCCTACGGGCCGCAGACTCACCATTGAAGTCATTGAACCGAACGATCGGTCGGTAGGGAGTCCGGGATGGCGGCATTGACTGCGGGCCAGGCAGCGCAGGCGACAGCGGGCAGCACCGATGGGGCGGACGAGGCCCTGACGGCGGCCTTCGACGCCGCGGTGGCGGCCGACGAGCGCATCGAGCCACGTGACTGGATGCCCGATGCCTACCGCGCCTCGCTGGTCAGGCAAATGGCCCAGCACGCCCACTCCGAGATCATCGGCATGCAGCCGGAGGCCAACTGGATCACCCGCGCACCCTCGCTGCGCCGCAAGGCGATCCTGATCGCCAAGGTGCAGGACGAGGCGGGGCACGGCCTCTACCTCTACAGCGCGGCCGAGACCCTCGGTACCGGCCGCGAGGAGCTGCTCGACAAGCTCCACGCGGGTCGCCAGCGCTATTCGTCGATCTTCAACTACCCCACCCTGACCTGGGCGGACGTGGGCGCCATCGGCTGGCTCGTGGACGGGGCGGCGATCACCAACCAGGTGCCCCTGTGCCGCTGCTCCTACGGCCCCTACGCCCGCGCGATGGTCCGCATCTGCAAGGAGGAGTCCTTCCACCAGCGCCAGGGGTACGAGCTGCTGCTGGCCCTCAGCGGCGGCACGGCCGCCCAGCACGAGATGGCCCAGGACGCGGTGAACCGTTGGTGGTGGCCGTCCCTGATGATGTTCGGTCCGCCGGACGATGCCTCGTCGCACTCCGCCCAGTCGATGGCCTGGAAGATCAAGCGCCATTCCAACGACGAGCTGCGGCAGCGCTTCGTCGACATCTGCGTCCCGCAGGCGGAGGTGCTGGGCCTCACCCTCCCCGACCCGGACCTCCGGTGGAACGAGGAGCGCGGTCAGCACGACTTCGGGGCGATCGACTGGACGGAGTTCCAGGAGGTCCTGAAGGGCAACGGCCCGTGCAACGAGGAGCGCCTCACCCAGCGCCGCGGGGCACACGAGGAAGGCGCCTGGGTCCGCGAGGCAGCCGCCGCCTACGCACAGAAGCAACAAACGCAACAGACGCAACAAGCGCAGACGACGCGGACGACGCGGACGACGCGGACGACGGTCGTACCGAACGGGGAGGCGACAGCATGAGCAGCTCGACCGAATGGCCGCTGTGGGAGGTGTTCGTGCGCTCGCGGCGTGGCCTCTCCCACACCCACGCCGGCAGCCTGCACGCGCCGGACGCCGAGATGGCGCTGCGCAACGCACGCGATCTGTACACACGCCGGTCCGAAGGGATCTCCGTCTGGGTGGTGCCGTCCACCCAGATCACGGCGTCCTCGCCGGACGAGAAGGACACGTTCTTCGAGCCGGCCGGTGACAAGCCGTACCGGCACCCCACGTTCTACAAGATCCCGGAAGGGGTGAAGCACCTGTGACCGCGGCTCTCGCCCTGGGCGACGACGCGCTGGTGCTGTCGCACCGGCTGGGGGAGTGGGCGGGCCACGCCCCCGTGCTGGAGGAGGAGGTGGCCCTCGCCAACATCGCACTGGACCTGCTGGGCCAGGCCCGCCTGCTGCTCTCCCTCGTCGGGGACGAGGACGAGCTGGCGTATCTGCGCGAGGAGCGCGCCTTCCGCAACGTCCAGCTGGTCGAGCAGCCGAACGGCGACTTCGCCCACACCATCGCCCGCCAGCTCTTCTTCTCCGTCCACCAGCACGGGCTGTACGAGCGACTGGCGGCCGGTGACGGCGAGTTCGCGGGCATCGCGGCGAAGGCCGTCAAGGAGGTCGCCTACCACCGGGACCACGCCGAGCAGTGGACCCTGCGCCTCGGGGACGGCACACCGGAGAGCCACGACCGGATGCAGCGCGCGGTGGACGCGCTGTGGCGCTTCACCGGTGAGCTGTCCCAGCCCGTCGAAGGCGTCGAGGTGGACTGGAACGCCCTGCGGAGCGACTGGCTGGCGTCCGTCACCACCGTGCTGGAGCGGGCCACGCTGACCGTGCCGACCGGACCGCAGTCCGGCGCCTGGACGGCCGGAGCGGGCCGCCAGGGCATCCACACCGAGCCCTTCGGCCGGATGATCGCCGAGATGCAGCATCTGCACCGCAGCCACCCGGGGGCGTCATGGTGACCCGCACGGCGCTGGAGGACGAGCTGCGCGGCCTCGCCGGCTCCGTCCCGGACCCGGAGCTGCCGGTGCTGACCCTGGAGGAGCTGGGCGTGCTCCGGGGTGTGGAGGTGCTGGCACCGGGCCGTGTCACGGTCCGGCTCACTCCCACCTACACCGGCTGCCCCGCGATAGAGACGATGTCCACGGACATCGAGCGGGTGCTGCTCGACCACGGCATGACCGAGGTCTCCGTGGTCACCGTCCTCACCCCGGCCTGGTCCACGGACGACATCAGCGCGGAGGGGCGCCGCAAGCTCACCGAGTTCGGCATAGCGCCTCCTCGGCCGCACGACACGGCCTCGCCCGCCGCCGGACCCGTGCCGCTCGCCCTGTCGGTGCGCTGCCCGCACTGCGGCTCCATCGATACGGAGCTGCTGAGCCGGTTCTCGTCCACCGCCTGCAAGGCGCTGCGCAGGTGTGTGACATGCCGCGAACCGTTCGACCACTTCAAGGAGTTGTAGATGTTCCATCCGCTCCGGGTCAGCGCGATCGAACGGCTCACGGACGATTCGGTCGCTGTCGACTTCGCCGTGCCGCCGGATCTGCGCGAGACCTTCCGCCACAGCCCTGGCCAGCACCTCAATGTCCGCTACACCGTCGACGGTGAGGAGGTCCGCCGCTCGTACTCGATCTGCGCACCGGCCGCCGAGCGGCCGGACGATCCGCGCCTGCGGGTGGGCATCCGGCTCGTTGACGGCGGCGCGTTCTCCACCTACGCGCTGAAGGAGCTCGCGGTCGGTGACCAGGTCGAGGCGATGCCCCCGATGGGCCGCTTCGTGCTCACCCCGCGCCCCGGTCAGTTCGCGGCGGTCGTGGGCGGCAGCGGGATCACCCCGGTGCTGTCCATCGCGGCGACGCTGCTGGCGCGGGAACCCGACGCCTCGTTCTGCCTGATCCGCAGCGACCGGACCGCCGCGTCGACGATGTTCCTGGACGAGGTCGCTGACCTCAAGGACCGCTATCCGGACCGGTTCCAGCTGGTCACCGCGCTCTCCCGGGAGGAGCAGCAGGCCGGTCTCCCCTCGGGCCGGCTGGACCGCGACCGGCTCACCGGCCTGCTGCCCGCGCTGCTCCCGGTGACCGATGTGGACGGCTGGTATCTGTGCGGCCCGCTCGGCCTGGTCCGGGCCGCCGAGGGCGCGCTGCACGGCCTGGGCGTCGAGCGGGCCCGCATCCACCAGGAGATCTTCCACGTCGACGACGGGCCCGGCGCCACGGTCCGCCCCCGGATCGAGGCCCCGGCGGACAGCGTGCTCACCGCGACCCTGGACGGCCGCTCGGGCAAGTGGCCCGTGCAGGAGGGCGAATCACTGCTGGAGACGGTGCTCCGCAGCCGCTCGGACGCACCGTACGCCTGCAAGGGAGGCGTGTGCGGTACGTGCAGGGCCTTCCTGGTCTCGGGCGAGGTCCGGATGGACCGCAACTTCGCGCTCGAACCGGAAGAGACGGGGGCCGGCTATGTACTGGCCTGCCAGTCCCATCCGGTGACCGGGGAGGTGGAGCTCGACTTCGACCGGTGAGCGCGCCACTCGGCGCACCCGCACTGCACTGCGCTGCACCGCACTGCGCCGCACGGCACCGCACCGCACCTGTTCCCTTCTTGTAGAACCTGTTCTATCTTGACGCTCCGTCAGGTCCGGTACGGGCACAGCGGTTCGCGGGAGGCCAGGACAGTGGACTTCACCTACACCGAGGAACAGCAGGCAGCCGCAGAGGCGGCACGGGCGGTCTTCTCGGGCGTCGCGCCCGACGTGGTTCCCAGCCCCGCTCTCGTACCGGGTGCGGTGGCCGAGGACATCGACAGGCCGCTGTGGGCCGGGCTCGCCGCCGGGGATCTGCTGAGCCTGACGCTGTCGCCCGAGCACGGCGGGGCCGGCCTCGATCTGATCGCGCTCTGCCTGGTGCTGCGCGAGTCCGCGAAGGTCCTCGCCCGGGTCCCGCTGCTGGAGACGTGCGCGGTCGCGATGGCGCTCCAGCGGTACGGGGACCAGGGGCTGGCCGCCGAACTGCTGCCCGGCGTCGGCCGCGGCGAGCTCGTTCTCACCGTCGGGGCCAACGGGCGCACCGGCCACGATCCGGCCGAACTCGCCGTCACCGCACGCCCGGACGACACCGGGCACGGGGGCGACAGCTCGGAAGCCGGCTGGGTGCTGGACGGTGTGCAGTCGGCCGTGCCGTGGGCGCAGACAGCGGACTGGATCGCGGTGCCCGCCCACACCGGGGACGGCCGCGCCGTTGTGGCCATGGTCCGGCGCGGCCACGACGGCCTCACCATCGCGGAGCAGGTCTCCACCAGCGGTGAACTGTTCGGTGAGGTACGGCTGGACGCGGTACGGATCGCGCGCCGCGAGCTGATCGACGCAGCCGACGCCTGGGAGTGGCTGCACGCACTGCTCACCACCGGAACCTGCGCGCTCGCGCTGGGGCTGGGTGAGGCCGTGCTGGCCATGACGAGTGAGTACACCGGGAAGCGCGAGCAGTTCGGCTTCCCTGTGGCGACCTTCCAGGCCGTCGCCGTACAGGCCGCAGACCGCTACATCGACCTGCGGGCCATGGAGGTGACCCTCTGGCAGGCCGCCTGGCGGATCGCGACCGGCGGGAGTGGCGCGCTGCCCCCGGCGGGCGATGTCGCCGTGGCGAAGATCTGGGCGTCGGACGGGGTCCGCCGGGTCGTGCAGACCGCACAGCACCTGCACGGCGGCTTCGGCGCGGACACCGACTACCCCTTGCACCGCTTCCACGCCTGGGCGAAGCAGATCGAGCTCTCTCTCGGCCCGGCCGCCGCCCACGAGGAGGCACTGGGCGACCTGCTGGCCGCGCACCCCCTGGACTGAACACGCCCCCCGCCAGGGGGCCGGAGGAACCTCGGAGAAGCCCATCCCGCGTCCCGGCCCGTCCCGGCCAGAGAAAGCCAGGAGACAGGCAGAGGCAGAGACAGCCAGGAGACACCCGGGCCCCAGGTGGCGGACGGTCGGTCAGGCTACGAAGGCCGGGTTACCGCTCTCGGTGACCATCGGGCGACCGGCGGCATCCCAGGCGAGCATGCCGCCGTCGATGTTCACGGCGTCGATGCCCTGCTGCACCAGGTACTGGGTGACCTGGGCGGACCGGCCACCGACCCGGCACATCACATGCACGCGCCGACCGTCCTCCGCCGCCTCCGTCAGCTCACCGAAGCGGCCCACGAAGCCGCTCATAGGGATGTGCAGGGCGCCGTCGACGTGCCCGGCCGCCCATTCGTCGTCCTCCCGTACGTCCAGCACGAGGCCGTCCGCCGGCACCGCCGTCACATCGACCGTGGGAAGCGGGCCGAAATTCATGGGTCACGCCTTCTCTCGTTGGTTACGCTCCGAAATCCCCGGAAACGCTACTGCACCAGGGCCGCCAGTTCCGCCTCACGCTGCGACACCTCGCCCAGCAGCTGGTCCGCGATCTCTTCGAGCAGGTGATCCGGATCGTCCGGGGCCATCCGCAGCATGGCGCCGATCGCGCTCTGCTCCAGCTCCTGCGCGAGCACCGTCAGCAGTTCCTTGCGCTGGGTCAGCCAGTTCAGCCGGGCGTAGAGCTCATCGGCCTCGCCCAGCTCCGTCTCAGGAGCGGCCGGCCCGGCCGCCCACTCCTGGGCCAGCTCCTTGAGCAGTTCCTCGTCCCCACGCCCGTAGGCGGCGTTGACGCGGGTGATGAACTCGTCCCGACGGGCCCGCTCCTCCTCGTCCTGGGCCAGATCCGGATGGGCCTTGCGCGCCAGCTCGCGGTACAGCTTGCGGGCCTCCTCGGTCGGCCGGACCCGCTTCGGCGGCCGGACGGGCTGCTCGGTCAGCATCGCGCTCGCCTCGGGGGACAGCCCGTCGGAGTCCATCCAGTCGTGGAACAGCTCGTCCACACCCGGCATGGGCATCACGACCGCCCGCGCCTCCTGCGCCTTGCGCAGATCCTCGGGGTCGCCGGTCCTCGCGGCCCGTGCCTCCGCGATCTGCGCGTCGAGCTCGTCGAGACGCGCGTACATCGGGCCCAGCCGCTGGTGATGCAGCCGGGAGAAGTTCTCCACCTCCACCCGGAAGGTCTCCACCGCGATCTCGAACTCGATCAGGGCCTGCTCGGCGACCCGCACGGCATGCGCGAGACGCGCCTCGGGCCGCGGCTGCTCGGCAGGCCCGCCGCCGGCACCGTCGGCCGGCGCCCCGGCGGGGGGAGCGGTCGCGGCGTGCGCGCCGTCCGGGCGGCCGGGCCGCTCGTCCTGCCGGTCCTGGTCCTGCCGGTTCCGGTCCTGGTCCTGGGAGCCCTGGTCCTGCACGTCCTGGTCCTGCCGGTCGTCGTCCTGCCGGTCATCGTCGTTCCGGGTGGTCGGCACCCCGGCGGCTTCGTGGGTCACCCGTCCAGCGTATGGCCACGGCCAACGCCCCGGAGACGCGCGGTCCGCGCAACGGGTGTCACACCCCCGGCTCGGCTGCTGTCCGGCCCGCGCCTATCGCCCGCACGAGCTCGGCGTGGTCCGCCTCCGTACGGTCCGCGTAGGTCACCGCGAACGCGGCCACCGCCTCGTCCAGCTCGTCGTTCTTGCCGCAGTAGCCCGCGATGAGCCTCGGGTCGGCGCTGTGCGCGTGCGCACGGGCCAGCAGCGCGCCGGTCATCCGGCCGTAGTCGTCGACCTGGTCGGCGGCGAGGGCCGCGGGGTCGACGCTGCCCTTGCGGTTCCTGAACTGCCGCACCTGGAAGGGCCGCCCGTCCACGGTCGTCCAGCCGAGCAGGATGTCGCTGACGACCTGCATCCGCTTCTGCCCGAGCACCACCCGGCGCCCCTCGTGCGCCACCTCCGGCACCTCGAACCCGGCAGCGGGCAGATGGGGCGCCAGCACCGAGGGCCTGGCCTCCTTCACCTGAAGCACCAGCGGCTCGCCCCGGTGGTCCAGCAGCAGCACCACATAGGACCGGGTGCCCACGCTCCCCGTGCCGACCACCCGGAACGCCACATCGTGGATCGCGTACCGGGCGAGCAGCGGCACCCGGTCCGGTGAGACGGTGCCCAGGTAGTCAGCGAGCCCCGCCGCCACGGCCGCGGCCTCCGCGTCCGGTACCCGGCGCAGCACCGGGGGTGCGTCGACGAACCGGCGTCCGCCGTCCCCCGATTCCTCCGTGGACTTCGCGGCGAAGCGGGCGCTGGTGTTGTTGCGGGCCTTCTCGGAGACCCGCTCCAGCGTGCCGAGCAGATCACGCGCGTCCGTGTGCGAGACGAGCTCCTCGTCCGCGATGGCGTTCCAGGCGTCGAGCGCGGGCAGCTTGGCCAACAGCCGCATCGTCCGCCGGTAGGCGCCCACCGTGTCGTACGCGCCCCTGCGGCACGTCTCCTCGTCCGCGCCCGCCTCACGGCCCGCGAGCACCAGCGAGGTGGCCAGACGCTTGAGATCCCACTCCCACGGCCCGGTCACGGTCTCGTCGAAGTCGTTCAGGTCGATGACCAGGTTGCCGCGCGCATCGCCGTACAGACCGAAGTTGGCCGCGTGGGCGTCGCCGCAGAGCTGGGCCGCCACCCCGGTGACAGGGGTGCCCACCAGATCGTGGGCCATCAGCCCGGCCGAACCCCGGAGAAAGGCGAACGGGGTGGCGGCCATCCGCCCCACCCGGATCGGCGTGAGCTCGGGCACCCGGCCCCGGTTCGACTCCTCGACCGCCCTGACCGCGTCGGGCCTGCCCTCGGGCAGGACCAACGACGCGTGCGAGGACCGGGGCACCCGCTCACGCAGCGCCTTGCCCGCGTCTCGCGGCGACCGCGGGCCCCCGGACCCCTTCGGATACGCGCGCCGGGCGAACCCGGGCACGACCGGAATACGCGGATCCCCGTCCAAGGCCCGCTGTACCCGCACCGTCGCTTCGATCTCACCCATGGCGCGCAGCTCCCCCCGGCCGCCCGAAGCCGCCGCCCGGCGACCCGGTCCAACATCAACTGCCGACGACGGTACCGCCGTTCACCGGCAACCGTCTCCCCCTGTGGACAACCGCTTGGACGACCGCTCCGAGACCTGTGGACAACCCCCGGCACAGCCTGATCCAAACGAAATGCCCTAGCAGTCGCCCCCGCCGTCCGTCAGATGCGTCTCCGCCCAGCGCCCCAGCTCCTTGAGCGCGGGCTCCATCGCGGCGCCGGCCTGGGTCAGGCGGTACGAAACCCGCAGCGGCGGCCCCTCGTCGACCTCCCGGACCACCAGGCCCGCCGTCCCCAGTTCGGACAGCCGGTCCGAGAGCATGCGCTCACTGATGCCGGGAATCGCTCGCCGCAGATCGGCGAAGTGCACGGGCTGCTGCATCAGCACGGAGACGATCGGCCCCGTCCAACGCTTGCCGAACAGCTCGAAGACGCGGCTGATGCTCACGTCGACCCGTCGGCACGCCTGCTCGCTGTGATCCGCCATACGCCCAGGGTACTGCGCCATCACCAGGAGCTTACGATTAGTAAGCCACTATGTTATTACTAGGTACATACGAAAACGAGGCCCGTCTCACCAGCCCGCCTCGCTACTGACACCCCTGGAGACACCCATGGCCACCCTCCTTCACCTCGACTCCGCTGTTTTCCCCCAGGGATCGGCGTCACGCGAGGTCACCGCCGCGTTCGTGGAGGCCTGGCGCGAGCAGCACCCCGACGGGCAGGTCGCCTACCGTGATCTCGCCGTCGACCCGCTGCCGCACCTGGACGCCGCGGCCGCCGCCGCCGGCGCCGAGCACCCGCTGCGCAGCGAACTGGCCGCCGAGCTGATCGCCGCGGACGCGGTGCTGATCGGCGCACCGATGTACAACTTCTCGATTCCGTCGACCCTGAAGGCGTGGCTCGACCACGTGATCATCGCGGGCCACAACACCGGCCCCGACAGCCCGGTGGCCGGCACCCCGATCACGGTCGTCGCCAGCCGCGGCGGTTCCTACGCCGCCGGCACCCCGCGCGAGGGCGCCGAGTTCGTCCAGAACTATCTGGCGACGCTGCTGACGTCCATGTTCGCCGCCGAGGTCGACTTCATCGTCCCGGAGCTCACCCTGGCCCACAGCAATCCGGCGATGGCCGAGCTGATCCCGCTCGCCGAGGCCTCCCGCGCGAAGGCGCTCACCGACGCCACGGAGAAGGCCAAGAGCCTCGCATCCCGACTCGCTGCCTGAGATACCCCAAGCACCTGAACACCTGAGGCCCCCGAGACGCCCGGGGCGCCTGCCATACATACGGAAGGCCGGGGTCTCGTGGACCCCGGCCTTCCGTAACGATCCCAGCACTCCCGACCGACCGTGCGGCTCCCCCTGTGCCGCACCGACGGGCATCAATCGGGCGTTTCACGTGAAACCAAGACCGGCCGACCGGCCCCGGACCGAACCACCGGTCCCGGATCAAACCGAAGAAGCCCCGCAGACCAAGGTCTGCGGGGCTTCTCTCTTGTGCGCGAGGGGGGATTTGAACCCCCACGTCCCTAAGGACACTGGCACCTGAAGCCAGCGCGTCTGCCGTTCCGCCACTCGCGCATGAGCGGTGTTTCCAGAAACCCTCACTTTTCGGTGCGAGCCCCTGGCGACATCAGGAAGATTAGCACGCTGGACAGGGCGGATTCACATCCCTTTGTTTCGTCGAACGCCTGACGGGAACCGGGAACCCGGACCCGGCGCCCCCCACTCCTCCTGAGTGCACCCAAGGTGCGGGACACTGTGAGGAGACCGCCTCTACGATCCGTGTGAGGGGGGACACTCATCCGCAGTGCAGACAAGGGGAACCAGCCGATTTCCCGACGCGTGGATACGATCAGTAAGCAGTACAGGGACGACGACACCGGAGGAGGTGCCCCATGGGAGTCATGAAGCGTTTCGAGCAACGTCTCGAAGGTCTCGTCAATGGCACTTTCGCCAAGGTCTTCAAGTCCGAGGTGCAGCCGGTCGAGATCGCTGGAGCTCTCCAGCGGGAGTGCGACAACAACGCCACCATCTGGAACCGCGAGCGGACCGTCGTCCCCAACGACTTCATCGTCGAACTCAGCGCACCCGACTACGAGCGGCTCAGCCCGTACTCGGGCCAACTGGGCGACGAGCTCTCGGGTCTGGTCCGGGACTACGCCAAGCAGCAGCGGTACACCTTCATGGGCCCCATCAAGGTCCACCTGGAGAAGGCCGACGACCTCGACACCGGTCTCTACCGGGTACGCAGCCGCACGCTGGCATCGAGTTCGTCACAGCAGGGCCAGCCCGAGCAGCAGGGTTTCCAGAACCAGCCCGGACAGTCCGCCGCCCCGCCCCGTACCGGCCACGGGCGCCCTGCCGCCCCGCAGGCCCCCGGCGGCTACGGCTACCCGCCCACCTCCGCCCCGCCCATGCCCGCGGCCCCGCCGCCGGGCGCGGGGCGTCCCGCAGCACCCGCATCCGACCGGCGCCCGCCGGCCAATCCCAGCCCCCTGCCGAACACGCAGGTGCGACGCTGGATCGAGATCAATGGCACCCGCCATCAGATCTCCCGCCCGACGTTGGTGATGGGCCGCAGCACCGACGCCGACGTGCGGATCGACGACCCCGGCGTATCCCGCCGGCACTGTGAGATCCGGACCGGAACGCCCTCGACGATCCAGGATCTCGGGTCTACCAACGGCATCGTGGTAGACGGGCAGCACACAACCCGCGCTACGCTCCGCGACGGCTCGCGGATCGTCGTGGGCAACACCACCATCGTTTACCGGCAAGCCGAAGGGTGAAGCGGGGGCAATGTCAGAGCTGACCCTTACGGTCATGCGGCTAGGTTTCCTGGCTGTTCTGTGGCTGTTCGTGATCGTGGCCGTCCAGGTCATCCGCAGCGACCTGTTCGGAACGCGCGTAACGCAGCGCGGCTCACGCCGCACTGCGAACGACGCACGCCCGCCACAGGCACGCCAAACCGCCGCGGCACCGCCGCAGCAACGCCAGCAGCCCGGCCGCCAGCGCCGGGGAGCGCCGACCAAGCTGGTCGTGTCCGAGGGCACCCTCACCGGCACCACGGTGGCGCTCCAGGGGCAGACCATCTCGCTGGGCCGCGCCCATGACTCAACGATCGTGCTGGACGACGACTACGCGTCCAGCAGGCATGCCAGGATCTACCCCGACCGTGACGGCCAGTGGATCGTCGAGGATCTCGGGTCCACCAACGGCACGTATCTGGACCGGACCCGTCTCACCACCCCGACGCCTGTTCCGCTGGGCGCGCCGATCCGGATCGGCAAGACCGTCATCGAGCTGCGGAAGTAGTACGACAATGAGCGAGCGGAGCGAGCGAGCCGCGGAGACCCGGGCATCGGACCCGGCAGGGCTCCCGACCGGAGGGTGGGCAGTGTGGCGCGAGACCGGCTGTACCCCGAACCGACGGGCGAGGTGCGCATGAGTCTTTCCCTGCGCTTCGCCGCCGGATCGCACAAGGGCATGATCAGGGAAGGCAACGAGGACTCCGGCTACGCCGGACCCCGCCTTCTCGCCATCGCCGACGGAATGGGCGGACAGGCGGCGGGTGAGGTCGCCAGTTCCGAGGTGATCTCCACGCTCGTCCAGCTGGACGACGACGTACCCGGTTCCGACATCCTCACCTCGCTCGGTACGGCGGTCCAGCGGGCCAACGACCAGCTGCGCATGATGGTCGAGGAGGACCCGCAGCTGGAGGGCATGGGCACCACGCTCACCGCCCTCCTGTGGACCGGTCAGCGGCTCGGCCTCGTACATGTCGGTGACTCACGCGCGTACCTGCTGCGTGACGGCGTACTGACCCAGATCACGCAGGACCACACCTGGGTCCAACGGCTGGTCGACGAGGGCCGGATCACCGAGGAGGAGGCCACCACCCACCCGCAGCGCTCCCTGCTGATGCGCGCGCTGGGCAGTGGCGACCACGTCGAACCCGACCTCTCCATCCGCGAGGTCCGGGCCGGCGACCGTTATCTGATCTGCTCCGACGGCCTCTCCGGCGTTGTCTCCCACCAGACGATGGAGGAGACGCTCGCCAGCTACCAGGGGCCGCAGGAGACCATCCAGGACCTGATCCAGCTCGCTCTGCGCGGCGGTGGCCCGGACAACATCACCTGCATCGTCGCGGACGTCTTCGACGTCGACGGCAACGACACCCTGGCCGGGCAGCTCAACGACACCCCGGTCATCGTCGGCGCGGTGGCGGAGAACCAGGCCGCCCAGCTGAACGACGGCGGCGCGATGCAGACCCCCGCCGGACGGGCGGCAGGCCTCGGCCGCCCCGTCCCGCCGCCCTCGGGCGGCTTCGGCCCGCCCGGCAGCGGTGACGACTCCGGGTACGACGGAATGCCGGACGGGTCCTTCGGGTCCTACTCCGACGAGGACTTCGTCAAGCCCGGCGGCCGCAAGTGGCTCAAGAGGTCGCTGTACGTGGTGCTCGCGCTGGCGGTCATCGGCGGCGGTCTGTACGGCGGCTACCGCTGGACGCAGACCCAGTTCTACGTGGGCGCGAAGAACGACAACGTCGCGCTGTACCGGGGCATCAGCCAGGACCTCGCCTGGGTCTCGCTCTCG
The DNA here is from genome assembly GCF_041435055.1 of Streptomyces sp. NBC_00341. NCBI lineage: Bacteria > Bacillati > Actinomycetota > Actinomycetes > Kitasatosporales > Streptomycetaceae > Streptomyces > Streptomyces sp. NBC_00341. Next base: position 4,390,268 of record NZ_CP108002.1, read on the forward strand.
AAGGTGGAGAACGACCACCCCGAGATCGAACTCAAGTACCTGCCGCCCTACCAGCGCAAGCAGGTCGAGGCGACCATCACCGAGGGCAACCTCGCGGACGCCCGCGAGAAGATCGACGAACTCTCCGCCCAGGCGACTGCCTGCAAGAAGGACGCACAGCGCCGCGCAGCCGAGAAGAACGCCCCCAGTGACGAGGGCCAGGCCGGCGGTACGGACACGGACACCAACAAGTCGTCCGGAAAGTCCGACACCACCAAGACCAACAAGACTTCAGCGACTCCCACTCCTGGTCCCAGCCTCTCGGAGGAAGAGAAGAAGCTGGTCCCGCAGTGCGGTAAGCAGTAAAGCCGTAGGGGGCCTTCAGCACTATGAGCGTTGTCACCAACACGACCACGATCGGCGCGATCGACGCACCGAGCCGGCGCAACACCGAACTGATGATGATGGTCTTCGCCATCGCCATCTCGGTGTTCGCCTACGCCAACGTGGGTCTCGCCATTGACGGGAGCCTCCCGTCCGGCATGTTCGGTTACGGAGCGGGGCTCATCCTGCTCGGCGGCGTCGCCCACCTCGTGGTGCGCAAGTTCGCCCCGTACGCGGACCCGCTGCTCCTGCCGCTGGCCACCCTGCTCAACGGCCTCGGCCTGGTGCTGATCTGGCGACTGGACCAGTCGCCCAGGCTGATCCAGCGAGCGGAGTACCTGTACGGCTCGTACAGCCCGGACGCCCCCAAGCAGCTGCTGTACTCGGCCATCGGCGTCGCGCTCTTCGTCGCCGTACTGATCGTCCTCAAGGACCACCGCATCCTCCAGCGCTACACGTACATCTCGATGGTCGCGGCGCTGATCCTGCTGGTCATCCCGATGTTCTTCCCCGCGGTGAACGGCGCGAAGATCTGGATCAGCCTCGGCTCGTTCACCATCCAGCCGGGCGAGTTCGCCAAGATCCTCATCGCCGTGTTCTTCTCCGGCTACCTCATGGTCAAGCGGGACGCGCTGGCACTGGCCAGCCGCCGTTTCATGGGGATGTACCTGCCGCGCGGACGCGACCTCGGCCCGATCATCACCATCTGGGCCCTGTCGATCCTGATCCTCGTCTTCGAGACCGACCTCGGTACGTCCCTGCTGTTCTTCGGTCTGTTCGTCGTCATGCTGTACGTCGCCACCGAGCGGACCAGCTGGATCGTCTTCGGTCTGCTGATGTCGGCAGCCGGTGCGGTGGGGGTGGCGTCCTTCGAGCCTCACGTGCAGGAACGAGTGAACGCCTGGCTCGAACCGTTCTCCAAGGCGACGATGGCGCAGAGCGACCAGATCGCCCAGTCCCTCATGTCATTCGGTTCCGGCGGCACACTCGGCACCGGCCTTGGCCAGGGACACTCGGACCTGATCATGTTCGCCGCCAACGCGGACTTCATCCTCTCCACCGTCGGCGAGGAGCTGGGGCTGGCCGGGATGATGGCCGTCCTGCTGATCTACGGGCTGATCGTCGAGCGGGGCGTCCGCACCGCCCTCGCAGCCCGTGACCCCTTCGGCAAGCTCCTCGCGATCGGCCTCTCCGGCGCCTTCGCAATCCAGGTCTTCGTGGTGGCCGGCGGCGTCATGGGACTCATCCCGCTCAGCGGTATGACCATGCCCTTCCTCGCATACGGTGGTTCGTCCGTACTGGCCAACTGGGCACTGATCGCCATCCTGATCCGGATCAGCGACACCGCCCGCCGCCCCGCCCCGGCCCCCGCGCCGACCTCCGACGCCGAGATGACCCAGGTGGTCCGACCGTGAACAAGCCCCTGCGCCGGATCGCGATCTTCTGCGGCGTCCTCATCTTCGCCCTGCTCGCGCGGACCAACTACCTCCAGTACGTGAAGGCCGACGAGCTCAACACCCGCGACGAGAACCGCCGCGTCCGCATCGAGCGGTACGCCCACGAGCGCGGCGACATCATCGTCGACGGCGGCAAGGCCGTCACCGGGTCCAAGGAGACCGAGGACAGCGACTTCAAGTACAAGCGGGTCTGGCAGGACGGCCCCATGTGGGCCCCGGTCACCGGCTACTCCTCGCAGGCCTTCGGGGCCACCCAGCTGGAAAGCATCGAGGACGGCATCCTCACCGGCAACGACGACCAGCTGTTCTTCGACCGCACCATGTCGATGTTCACCGGCGACAAGAAGCAGGGCGGCAACGTCGTCACCACGCTCAACTCCGCCGCGCAGAAGGCCGCCTTCACGGGGCTCGGTGACAAGAAGGGCGCCGTCGCCGCCCTCGACCCGCAGACCGGCGCCATCCTGGCACTCGCCAGCACGCCCTCGTACGACCCCTCGACTTTCGCGGGCAACTCCGACAAGGACTCCAAGGCCTGGCAGACGCTCCAGAAGGACAAGGACAAGCCGATGCTCAACAGGGCGTTGCGCGAGACCTACCCGCCCGGTTCGACCTTCAAGATCGTCACCGCGGCCGCCGCCCTGGAGAACGAGCTCTACACCGACATCGACGCCAAGACGAATTCGCCGGTGCCCTTCCGTATGCCCCAGACCACCCAGGACCTGCCGAACGAGGGCAACATCCAGTGCGAGAACGTCTCGCTCCGGGAGGCGCTGCGGATTTCCTGCAACACCGTCTTCGGCAAGATCAGCGATGACCTCGGCAACCAGAAGATGATCGACGAGGCCGACAAGTTCGGCTTCAACAAGGAAGTCTTCACCCCGGTCCGCGCCGACGCGAGCGTCTACCCCAAGGACAACCCGCCGCAGAACGCGATGGCCGGCATCGGTCAGGCGTCCAACCGCGCCACCCCGCTCCAGATGGCCATGGTGGCCTCCGCGGTCGCCAACGACGGCAAGCTGATGCAGCCGTACATGGTCGCCAAGCGGCAGTCGCCCAGCCTGGACGACATCTACACCCACGAGCCGGAGCAGCTCAGCCAGCCCCTGTCGGGTGAGAACGCCCAGAAGCTCCAGGAAATGATGAAGACCGTCGTCGAGTCGGGCACGGGCAGTAACGCCAAGATCCCCGGCGTCACCGTCGGCGGCAAGACGGGTACGGCCCAGCACGGTCTCGGCAACAGTGAGAACCCGTACGCCTGGTTCGTCTCGTACGCGAAGACCGACAGCGGCTCCCCCGTCGCCGTCGCCGTGGTCGTCGAGGACAGCAAGGCCACCCGCGACGACATCTCCGGTGGCGGCCTGGCGGCCCCCATCGCGAAGAAGGTCATGCAGGCGGTCATCGACAGCAAGAAGTGACGCCCGTCACGCCGGGCGCCATATCCGCACGTTGGGATACCGGTCGGATATCAGGTAGGGGCTGCGGGCCGATCACGTAGGGCGCGGCCGGTAGCGTATGCGCGAACAGCACACCGCCGGACCGCACACCGGTGCGGTCAGGACTGACGGAGAGGGCTGGAACAGTTATGGAAGAGCCGCGTCGCCTCGGCGGCCGGTACGAGCTGGGCTCGGTGCTCGGCCGTGGTGGCATGGCCGAGGTATACCTCGCCCACGACACCCGGCTCGGCCGCACCGTAGCTGTGAAGACGCTTCGGGCGGACCTCGCCCGCGACCCGTCCTTCCAGGCCCGGTTCCGCCGTGAGGCCCAGTCCGCCGCCTCCCTGAACCATCCGGCGATCGTCGCGGTGTACGACACGGGTGAGGACTACGTCGACGGGGTCTCGATCCCGTACATCGTCATGGAGTACGTCGACGGCTCGACGCTCAGAGAGCTGCTGCACTCGGGCCGCAGGCTGCTGCCGGAGCGCACCCTCGAAATGACGGTCGGCATCCTCCAGGCGCTGGAGTACTCGCACCGCGCCGGCATCGTCCACCGTGACATCAAGCCGGCCAACGTCATGCTGACGCGCACCGGCCAGGTCAAGGTCATGGACTTCGGCATCGCCCGCGCCATGGGCGACTCCGGTATGACGATGACCCAGACCTCGGCCGTCATCGGCACCGCCCAGTACCTCTCCCCGGAACAGGCCAAGGGCGAGCAGGTCGACGCCAGGTCGGACCTCTATTCGACGGGTTGCCTGCTCTACGAGCTGCTGACGGTCCGGCCGCCGTTCATCGGTGACTCGCCCGTCGCGGTCGCCTACCAGCACGTACGGGAAGAGCCGCAGACCCCGAGCAACTTCGACCCCGAGATCACGCCCGAGATGGACGCGATCGTGTTGAAGGCCCTGGTCAAGGACCCGGACTACCGCTACCAGTCGGCCGACGAGATGCGCGCCGACATCGAGGCCTGCCTCGACGGCCAGCCGGTCGCCGCCACCGCGGCGATGGGCGCGGCCGGCTACGGCGGCTACGACGGGTACGGCAACGACCAGCCCACCACGGCCCTGCGCCCCGCGGACCAGAACGGCGCCCAGACGTCGATGCTGCCCCCGGTCAACCCGGACGACGGCGGCTACGGCTACGACGACCGGCCCGACCGGCGCCGTCAGAAGAAGAGCAACACCTCGACGATCCTGCTGGTCGTCGCGGGCATCCTGGTGCTGATCGGGGCGATCCTGATCGGCAAGCAGGTCTTCGGTGACACGAACAGCGGCGGCGACACGTTCGCCGCGCCCAACATGGTCGGCAGCACCGTCAAGGAAGCGCAGAGGCTCGCCGACAACGCCACCATCGTGCTCAAGCAGGGCCCGAAGGAAGCGTGCAAGGACCAGCCCAAGAACAAGATCTGCCGGCAGACCCCGACGCCCGACGAGCAGATCGCGGAGAACGACACCGTGACGGTCTTCGTCTCCACCGGTGCGCCGAAGGTCAGCGTCCCGGACGTCACGGAGAAGTCCGAGGAGAGCGCGCGCAAGCTCCTTGAGGACCAGGGCTTCACGGTCAACGTCAAGTCGGTGGAGTCGGCCGACGACCAGCCGGGCACCGTCCTTGACCAGTCGCCCAAGGGCAACGCCAAGGCCGAGAAGAACTCCGAGGTCGAGATCTCGGTCGCGACGGAGAAGCTGATCGCGGTGCCCCCGGTGACTGACCGTTCGTACGACGCCGCGCTGGACCAGCTCACGCAACTCGGCTTCACCAATGTCGGCAAGTCAGAGGTCGACAACCCCGACAAGGCCGCGGGCACCGTGGTCGGTCAGACCCCGGAGGCCAACGAGAAGGTCGGCAAGGACACCGCGATCATCCTCAAGGTCTCCAAGGGCCCGCCGGAGCCGACGACGAAGCCCGTTCCCGAAGTCAGGGGGAAGAAGGTCTCCGAGGCCAAGCAGATGCTGACCGATGCCGGCTTCACGAACATCCAGTTCGCGGAGGGCAGCTCCGACGACGACAACGCCTTCGTCGCCAACCTCGACCCGCAGCCGAACACCCAGGCAGACCCGGCCACCACCACCATCACGCTCACCACCATGGGCGGGGACGGGAACGGGGACGGGGACGGGAACGGTTTCCTGGGCGGGAACAACGGCCACTAGCCGTCGCGTCACAGCACAGCACGGGCCCCGATCACCTCAACGGCGATCGGGGCCCCGTGCTTGTCGGTGCTTGTCGGTTCTCAGCTCGGCTCAGCTCGGCTCAGCGCAGCTCAGCTCGGCTCAGCGCAGCTCAGCCGGCTTCGTACGGTCGCGGTCGACCTTCTCCGTACGGACCAGCTCGCCCCACACGATGTAGCGGTACTTCGACGTGAAGACGGGCGTGCAGGTCGTCAGCGTGATGTAGCGGCCGGGCTTCTTCCTGCCCGAGCCCTTCGGGACCTCCTGGAGGACGTCGACGTTGTACTTCGACGTCTCCGGAAGCTCCTTGAAGACCTTGTAGATGTACCAGGTGTCCTTGGTCTCGAAGACGACCGCGTCCCCGGTCCGCACCTTGTCGATGTTGTGGAACTTCGCCCCGTGACCGTCCCGGTGGGCGGCCAGGGCGAAGTTGCCCTTCTCGGCCGAGGGGAGCGCCGACTTCACCGGGTCGGTGTAGTAGCCGGCGATGCCGTCGTTGAGGTTCTCGGTGTCGGTGCCCTTCTTGACGAGCACCTCGCCGTTCTTCATCGACGGGACGTGCAGGAAGCCGATGCCGTCCTTGGTGTCCAGCGCCCCGGGGCCGTCGGCCCAGCGGTCGCGGACGGTGTGGCCCTGCTTGGTGGCCTCGCGGTCGGCGAGCACGTTGGTCCACCAGAGGGAGTAGACGACGAAGAGCCCGAGCACCAGGCCTGCGGTGATCAGGAGTTCACCGAAGACGCTGACCGCGGTCGCCACGGGATGGCGGCGCGTGCGCCGCACCGGGGGTGCGGACTCGCCGATCTGCTCTTGGTCCTCGGTCCTCGCTGCCACCGCACCGTCCCTGTTCTGATGATGTTCGGCCCGTTCAGTCCACGAGCACGTCGGGCTTTCCCTTGCTGCGCGGCCGTTCGTCGACCATCTTGCCCCAGACGATCATTCGGTACGTACTCGTGAATTCGGGCGTACAGGTCGTCAGTGTGATGTACCGGCCGGGCTTGGTGAACCCCGACTGCGGCGGCACCGGGCCGATCACCGACACATTGGACGGCGAGGTCTGGGGCAGCACACTCGTCATCTCGTAGGTGTAGTACGCGTCCTGCGTCTCGACCACGATCGGGTCACCGGGCTTCAGCCGGTTGATGTAGCGGAACGGCTCACCGTGGGTGTTGCGGTGTCCGGCCAGCGCGAAGTTGCCCTGCTTGTCAGAGGGCATCGCCGTGCGCAGCGGCTTCTCGCCGTAGTGGCCGACCATTCCGCGGTCCAGGACCTTGTCCTTGCTGGTGCCCTCGGCGATCGGCGTGACCACGTCCAGCTTCGGGATGTGGATGATGGCGAAGCCCTGACCGGCTTCGAACACACCGGGGGCACGCTTTCCGCTGGCCCAGTCGTCCTGGATCTTGTGCGTCTCGTTGCCGGCGATCTGGTCGGCGCGCACATTGGTCCACCACAGCTGGTACGTGACGAACAGCAGCATCAGCACGCCCAGCGAGATGAACAGCTCACCCACCACTCGGCTGACCACGACGGCCGGGCTGTCCTTGGCCGCCCGCGCGGCCCGTCGCGCCTCGACGCGCGACATCGGCTTCGCGGGGGCGGCGGGCTCGGACGTCGGCCCCGGACGCTGGTCGCCGCGCCTGCGGCCGCGGCCCTTGGCCGCACGCCGCCGCTCGGCCCGGCCGCCGGTACTGTCCGGCTCCCCTTCCGGGGAGTCCGGGGAGTTCGGGGCATCCGTGTCGTCCGCGGCGTCCACGCGCCCCGCAGCCGGGACCACCGACATGACTTCCGTGGCGTCCTCGGCCGCCGGCCCGCGTTCCGGCTCCGGACGGTACTGCGACTGCGACTGCGACTGCGACTGCGACTGCGGCTGCGGCTGCGGCTGCGGCTGCGGCTGCGGCTGCGAGCCAGGCGCTATTCGCCGGGTGTCCGACGTCCGCAGTGCGACCGTCTCGTCGTGGGCGGGTGGCACCACGGCCGAGGCAGCGGGGGCGGACGGGGCAGCCGGGGCGGGCTCCTGGTGGCCGTACCAGTCCCGTTCGTATCCCTCGGGGTCGTACCACTCACGCGGGGGTTCCTGAGCCGCCTGCGGCCCGTGTGGCGCCTGCGGCGACGGTGTACCGGGGGCCCCCGGACCGCCGTCCGGACCGGCCGCGCCCGCCGGGGGTTGCTCCGCCCGGAACCAGGGGGAGGCGTGCTCCCCGGGCAACGGGTCGTTCAGCGGGTCCGCCAGCTGGCCGACCGCCGCCTCGAACGCGCCCGCGGCCCGGTCCGTCCCCTCTTCGTGCGGGCCGGCCCGACCGGCGTCGCGACCGTGGCGCGGTGGGGTCACGCGACGGCCTTGCCCACCACCGGCGCGAGCCCCGCCGACCTCTCGACGGCTCCGGCGTCACCGCACTGCGCCAGCCAGTTCGCCAGCATCAGATGACCGTGCTCGGTGAGCACCGACTCCGGATGGAACTGCACTCCCTCGACCGCCAGCTCCCGGTGCCGCAGCCCCATGATGATGCCGTCGGCCGTGCGCGCGGTGACCTCCAGCTCCTCGGGAACCGTGTCCGGCTCCGCGGCGAGCGAGTGGTAGCGGGTCGCGGTGAAGGGCGAGGGCAGACCGGCGAACACGCCCTTGCCCTCATGGATCACCGCCGACGTCTTGCCGTGCAGCAGCTCGGGGGCGCGGTCCACGACACCGCCGTACGCCACCGCCATCGACTGCATCCCCAGACAGACCCCGAAGACCGGGACGCCGGTCTTCGCGCAGTGCCGCACCATGTCGACGCAGACGCCCGCGTGCTCGGGGGTGCCGGGGCCCGGCGAGAGCAGGACGCCGTCGAAGCCGTCCTGGGCGTGGGCCGTGGTCACCTCGTCGTTGCGCAGCACCTCGCACTCGGCACCGAGCTGGTAGAGGTACTGGACGAGGTTGAAGACGAAGCTGTCGTAGTTGTCGACGACCAGGATGCGGGCGCTCATCGGCCGGCCCCCGTCGCGGCCGCGCCGTCGACCGTCACGTCGCCGAACGGAAGCAGCGGCTCCGCCCACGGGAAGACGTACTGGAACAGCACGTAGACAACCGCCAGGGCGAGCACGAGTGAGATGAACCCGCGCACCCACACGTTGCCCGGCAGATGACGCCAGATCCAGCCGTACATGCTGACCCCTCCGTATTCGATACGGGACCAGAGTAGAGCCTGTCCGGCGGATCAGGGCCGGAAAGGGCGCGGTGCCTGGTGCGGTGCATCGCAAGGCGCCGGAGCGTCTTCATCGCGGAGCGATTCGGACGTTCCGGCAACGCGGCGAGGTGCCGTGCCAGGCACCGCGCCCCGGCCCTGATCCGCCGGACAGGCTCTAAGGGCGGGAGCGGGGCCGTGGGTCAGCTGTGGAAAGCTGCGGGCCTTCCGTCGGTGACGGGCTGGGTCGCGTCCAGGTGCGCCCAGGCGATCAGCCGGTGGCTGCTGCCCCATTCCGGGTCGCAGGTGGTCAGCGTCAGATAGCGGCCGGGCCCGTCGAAGCCGGACTTGCGCGGGACGGGGTCGATGACGCCGATATCGCTCGGCACGGTGCGGTAGGGCTTCTTGTCGATGCGGTACGTGAACCACGTCGTCCCGTCCGTCACCAGCACCGGGTCCCCCGGGCGCAGCTTCGGGAAGTCCTTGAAGGGGTCGCCGTACGTGCGGCGGTGGCCGGCCACCGCGAAGTTGCCGGTGGCTCCGGGACGGGCGGTACCGCGGTAGTGCCCCAGCCCCTTCTGCAAGGTCTTCACCTCGGTGTTCTCCAGGATGGGCCAGTCCCAGCCCTTTCCGAAGCGCGGTATGTAGAGCATCGCGAAGGGCTTCCCGTCGCGGTACGCCTTCGGGGCCGGGGTCTTCGGTGCGCCCGGTGCAGATGCCGCCGCCGATGCAGACGGGGCGGGTGCGGGGGCGGAGATCGTCCCCTGCGCCCACTGGCGTTGCAGGTCGTCGATCTGTCCCTCGGTCGCACCGGCGGCCTTCACCCCGGTCCAGAACAGCACGTACACCACAAAGAGGACGATCAGGGCACCGATCGTGATGCACAGTTCACTGAACGTCCTGACGATCAGTCGCACCGACACCGGTCGGCCTCCCCGCAGCTGTCGCTACTTCACCGGCTCCGCATAGTGGAGATCCACTGTGCCCGAGTAGCCGGGAAGAGTCACCGCCTGGCGCTCATCGACTTTCCAGCCGAGCCCGTACGCCTTCACGTACAGCAGGTAGTTCTGGATCGACGGGGAGGCGTTCAGCGCCTCCTTGAGCTTTCCGGGGTCACCCACGGCCGTGATCTTGTACGGCGGTGAGTAGACCCGGCCCTGGAGGATCAGGGTGTTGCCGACGCAGCGCACCGCGCTGGTGGAGATCAGCCGCTGGTCCATGACCTCGATGCCGCCGGCCCCGCCCTGCCACAGGGCGTTGACGACCGCTTGCAGGTCCTGCTGGTGGATGACCAGGTCGTTGGGTTGCGGATCGGGGTAGCCGGGGTTGGCGGTGGCGTTCGGCGGGGCGTCGTCGAGGGTGACGGAAACGGCCCGGCCGGAGAGCTTCGCGGTGCCGGCCGACCGCTCCAGCGCCTTGAGCCGGGCGTCCTCCGCCTTGGTGCTGCCGTCGTCGCGCTGGGCCAGGGCGTCGATGTCCCCGCGCACGGCCGCGGCGGATTCCTCCAGGCCGGCGTTCTTGTCGCTGCGCTGCTGGATGAGGTCGGAGAGCTTCAGCAGCGAGGAGTCCGTGCGGATGTCGGTGCCCTTGGCCGTGTTCGCGCTGGTGACGAAGATCAGGCCGGCCAGGGCGAAAACGGCAGCGGTGAGCACTCTGACCGGGTTCCGGAGGGAGCGCCGGACCGGCCCTGGGGGAGAGTCGGCAGAATTGCTCAACGTACCCTTATCTCCTTCGGCGCCACGGAAGCACTACGCTAACGGACGCCCGGGGGAGGCAGGATTTCCCCCTCGCGCCACGCCCGGCGTCAGCCAACAGTTCCCTGCGCGGTAACGCAGCGCATCGACAGGAGAGTTCCTCGTGCCGAAGTCACGTATCCGCAAGAAGGCCGATTTCACGCCCCCTCCGGCGAAGCAGGCAACGGCCATAAAGCTGACCAACCGCAGTTGGGTGGCGCCGGTCATGCTGGCGCTCTTCCTGGTCGGTCTGGCCTGGATCGTCGTTTTCTACGTGACCGACGGCGACCTGCCGATCGATGCACTGGGGAACTGGAACATCGTCGTCGGCTTCGGCTTCATCGCCGGCGGCTTCGGCGTCTCCACCCAGTGGAAGTAGCTCCGCCGAGCACGTAGCACCACAGCGGACCCCGGTTCCGCAACCCTTGCCCTGAGTTACCCACAGCGTTATCCACAGGCGGGGGAAAAGGTCAGACGATCTGTGGATAACTCCTTGGCCGTTGACGCCGGTGTGACCGCAGCCGCCCCTCACCCGGACGGTACGCCCCTTGTCCCTGCTGGAAAAACCCGGCTGAGCGGCAAGGGGCGCAGTTGTACCCACTGAATGCACAAGATCAGGTACACACTGTGGACAACTTCGATCACAAACGGTCCGTATCGAGCTGACGGCGCACTTTCTACGTCAGTGAGGCGGTTCTGAGGACCACGATCAGGATCACCACGACCAGGGCCACGGCACAGGTGCCGTACTGCACCAGATTCCGCCGCTCGCGCGGAGCGTGCACCATGCCGATCGCGATCAGGGTGCCCGCGACCAGTCCGCCGACATGCGCCTGCCAGGCGATTCCGCCCCAGGGGTTGAAGGTGATGATCAGGTTGATCGCGAGGAGCGCGAAGACCGGGCGCATGTCGTAGTTGAGCCGGCGCATGAGCACCGCGGTGGCGCCCAGCAGACCGAAGATGGCGCCGGAGGCACCCAGCGAGGGCTGGTTCGGCGCGGCGAGCCAGTAGGTCAGGGCACTGCCCGCCAGCCCCGAGAGCATGTAGAGAACGAGGAAACGGGCGCGGCCGAGCGCCGCCTCCAGCGGACCGCCGAGCCACCACAGCCCCAGCATGTTGAACGCGATGTGCCACACCTCCTGGTGCAGGAACATCGACGTGACCAGCCGGTACCACTGGCCCTCCGCGATCCCCTCGAGCGGACCGCCGTAGGAGAAGTTGGCGCGGCCCAGCAGCACCAGATCGTTGACCAGCGCGCTGTTGGCGAGCACCGCGACGAACACCGCGACGTTGATCCCGAGCAGGATCTTGGTGATCAGGCGGGGGTCCGCCGCGACCGAGCCGCCGGCGATCGTGCGCGGCCGATTCGCGGCCGGGCTGTGTCCCGTACCGGATCCCTGCCGGACGCAGTCCGGGCACTGGAAGCCGACCGAGGCGCTGACCATGCAGTCCGGGCAGATCGGGCGGTCGCAGCGGGTGCAGCGGACCCCCGCCTCCCGGCCCGGGTGGCGGTAACAGGTGACCGGACCGTCCACGGGAGCGGACGCGTTCTGCTCGCCCGGCGGCTGCTGGTCCATCGGTCCCATCACTTCCCGGTCCCCTCGGTCCTCGTCATCGCGGCGGGGCACACCGAGCGGCCCCGCACGTCCGTTCTGTCATCAAGTACGGACGGGCGGGGCAGTTGGTTCCCGAACGGATCAGAGAGTGAGCGGCCGGCTACTTTCGGCGCTCCGCGCTCAGCGCTTCTCGACGACGACCGACTCGATGACCACGTCCTGCACGGGGCGGTCGGTGCGCGTGCTGGTCGGGGCGGCCGCGATGGTCTCGATGACCTTCTGGCTCGCCGGGTCCACGACCTCACCGAAGATGGTGTGCTTCCCGGTCAGCCAGGCGGTCGGCGACACCGTCACGAAGAACTGCGAGCCGTTGGTCCCCGGGCCGGCGTTCGCCATGGCCAGCAGGTACGGCTTGGTGAACGCCAGATCGGGGTGGAACTCGTCACCGAACTCGTACCCAGGGCCGCCCGTGCCGTTGCCCAGCGGGTCGCCGCCCTGGATCATGAAGCCGCTGATGACGCGGTGGAAGACGGTGCCGTCGTACAGCCGGTCCGTGGACTTCGTCCCGGTCGCGGGGTGGGTCCACTCGCGCTCACCGGTGGCGAGCTCGACGAAGTTCTTGACCGTCTTGGGCGCGTGGTTCGGCAGAAGCCGGATCTCGATGTCGCCCTGATTGGTCTTCAAGGTGGCGTAAAGCTGCTCGGCCACGATCTGCCTTCCGTAAGTCTGCTCTGACGTCCACCGATCCTCGCACGGACCACACCCCGCGTCGCCCGTCCCGGCGACGCCGCACGGGCCTCCTGGGCACGCCGCACGGGTGTTCCGCCACGGCCTCCGGCGAAACGAATGCGGCCAAGTGCGTGACGAACCGGCGCGTGCCGGGCCGAACCGTGGCATTGTCGTCGGCAGGCTCCCCTTGCACCTCATTGCCCGAGGGTGTCCCTCATGACCTGAATAACCCGGATGCCCGCCCCGCGTGCCGCAGAGGCCCCGAGTAGGCATGATCTCGAATTGGGTGGACAGGCGGAGTACCAACCCGCCATCAAGGAGGAGGATCCCGTGACCCGCATCGACAGCGTGCGCGCCGCAACCGACTCGGCGAGGGACAGCGTGCAGCACGCCGCGGAAGTAGCGGCCCCCTACGCCGACACGGCCAGGGAACAGGCCGTTCACTACGCGCACGAAGCCCGCACGCTGCTCGCGCCGAAGGTTTCGAAGGCAGCTCAGCAGGCCCGCGTCCAGTACGGCGCGCACCTCGCACCACGTATCGAACTCGCCCTTACGCATGTGCCCCCCAAGGTCGACGAGGCCGCGCAGCGCGCCGCGGTCCGCACCCGTCAGGCGGCCCGGAGCGCCGCGGACTACACCGTGCCCCGCGTCGAGCACGCGATGGCCGCGGCCCAGCCGGTCGCCCAGGAGGCCGGCGCCCGCAGCGCCGCAGCACTGGCCGCTCTGCGCGGGCAGGTCACGGCGAAGGAGATCAGGAAGCTGACCCGCAAGCACGAGCGGCGGGCCAGGGCGGGCCGGACGTTCAAGGGGCTGGCCGTGGTCTCTGTGCTCGCGGGCGGCGCCTACGTCGTCTGGCGCTGGTGGGACAAGCAGGCCAACCCCGACTGGCTGGTCGAGCCGCCTGCCCCCACCGAGGTCGACGACCGTGCCCCGCTGACCTCGGTCGACGGAAGCGGCTCGACGGTCCTCGACCCCGACGTCCAGGCCAAGCAGGCCGACGCTGAGGCGGACGGACTGGACGGACCGGACGCCGTGGACGGCACGGACCTGGACGACCGCCCCTGACGCGCCCCTGAACTGCGGCTAAGCGGTAGCAGAAGCAGAACGACTGACGGGCGCCGGAAGACCTCAGGGTCTTCCGGCGCCCGTCAGCCGTCCCCCGCCCCCGCCTTGACCAGCCCGGTCTCGTAGGCGAGGACCACCGCCTGGACCCGGTCGCGCAGCTGGAGCTTGCCGAGGATGCGGGAGACGTGGGTCTTCACGGTGGTCTCGGAGAGGTGGAGGCGGGCGGCGAGTTCGGTGTTGCTCAGTCCCTGGGCGAGCAGGTGCAGGACGTCCAGTTCGCGCGGGGTCAGGGCGGCCAGGCCGGGATGCGGTGCGGCGTGCTCCGCCTCTGGTGCCCGGCGGGCGTGGCGTTCGACGAGGCGGCGGGTGATGGCCGGAGCGAGGAGCGCGTCGCCGGTCCGTACGAGCCGGACGGCGGCGACGAGGTGTTCCGGGGTGACGTCCTTGAGGAGGAAGCCGCTGGCCCCGGCCGACAGCGCCTCGTAGACGAGCTCGTCGAGGTCGAAGGTGGTCAGCATGATCACGCGGGGTACGGCGGCCTCGTCCGGGAAGTCGCGCAGGATGCGGCGCGCGGCCTCCAGTCCGTCGAGCTCGGGCATCCGGATGTCCATCAGGACGACATCGGGGCGGGTACGGAACACGGCGTCCACGGCCTCGGTGCCGTTGGCCGCCTCCGCGACCACGTCGATGCCCTCGGCCATCAGGATCATGCGGAATCCGGTGCGCACGAGCGCCTGGTCGTCGACGACCACCACGCGCGGTGGGTGACTGGTCACGACGGCTCCAGAGGGATCACGGCGGCGAGGCGGTACCCGCCGTCGGGGGTCGGTCCGGCGTCGAGGGTGCCGCCGTAGACCGCGATTCTCTCCCGCAGTCCCAGCAGCCCGTGGCCTCCGCCCCGCACCGCGCCGGGTCCCGGTGTGCCGCCGGTGTCCACGACCTCGGTGCGCAGGGTCCCGGGCCCGTAGGCGAGCGTCACCCGCGCGCTCGCGCCGTGCGCGTGCTTGGTGGTGTTGGTCAGCGCCTCCTGGACCACGCGGTAGACGGCGAGACCGATGCCGGACGGGACCGGACGGCGGTTTCCGGTCACCGTCAGCTCGACGCTCAGCCCCGTCTCCCGCACCCGGCCGACGAGCGCGTCGAGCTGGTCCGGGCCGGGCTGCGGGGCAAGTTCCCCGCCGGGGGCGGCGGGGTCGTCCCGCGCGTTCATGGTGAGCAGCCCCATCGTGTGCCGCAGTTCCGCCATCGCGGAGCGGCCGGCGGACTCCACGGCCAGGAGCGCCTCGCGGGCCATCGCGGGTTCGGCGTCCATGACCTTGCGGGCGGCGCCCGCCTGGATGACCATCATGCTGACGTTGTGGGTGACCACGTCGTGCAGGTCGCGGGCGATACGGGCCCGCTCGCGCTCGGTGGCGCGGCGCAGCTCCGCGGCCTGTTCCCGCTCCAGGGCCGCCATGCGTTCCTGGCGTGCGCCGGCGCGCGTCCGCCACTGCCGCATGCCGTCCGCGACGACGGCGAGCGGCAGCACGATGAGCAGGGCGACGTACTCGTTCTGGACGGTGGGTACGTCCGGGGTCCTGGCCCCGTTCAGGACGAGCAGCGCGACGGCGACGCTCGCCAGGGTGGGTATCCGGTACGGGCTGTGCATGACGGCGGAGTACGTCGCGACCAGGGCCGTGTAGAGGATCATCCGCGCCTCGCTGCCCGGCGCCATCAGCCCTGCGGCGATCACCGCCCAGAGCACCGCCAGCGGGTAGCGGCGGCGCAGCGCCAGCGGCAGGGAGCACAGGAGCATCGGTGCCAGCGCGCCGACGTAGTTGCCGGAACCCTCGACCACGCGCACCGTGCCGTCGACGATCCGGTACGTGCGGTCCATGCCGACGCTCAGCCCGGAGTTGACCGCGGCCACCGCGGCGAGCAGGGCGAGGGCCCCGTCCAGGACCAGGTCGCGCCGGGTGGGCCGGGGGATCGGGCCCGTCGGCCGCAGCAGCGCCGCGAGGCCGTCCCGCAGCCGGTCCGCGGCCGGTACGTTCATCACCCGCCGATTGTCACAGTCCTCCTTCGCCCGCCGCGTCCTCCCTCCGGCCCGTGCCGGCGGGCGCGCGTACTTCGCTCGTCTACATCGCGCGGAGGACCCCGGCCGGCGTCCTTCGCGCGGAGGAACGGAAAGGGTCCGGGCGCCGGACGCGGCCGCCCGCCCCGCGCTCGTAGCGTCCAGCGGTGCGGGTCAACGGGGCCCGCACCGACGGGGAGGACGACGCGTGACCGCCGTACTGAGAGCCCAGGGCCTGGGCAAGAGATACCGACGGCGCTGGGCCCTGTCGGACTGCACCCTCGACGTTCCCGCAGGCCGCGTCGTCGGTCTGGTCGGCCCCAACGGGGCGGGGAAATCAACCCTGCTGAACCTCGCCGCCGGTCTGCTCGCCCCGACCACGGGCACCATCGAGGTCTGCGGCGGCCGACCGGCCACCGGCCCCGCACAGCTCGCCAAGGTGGGCTTCGTCGCCCAGGACACCCCGACCTACGCCGCCCTGTCCGTCGCGGACCACCTCGCGCTCGGTGCCCGGCTCAACCCCCGCTGGGACGCCGCGCTGGCCCGCGACCGGATCCGCCGCACCGGCCTCGATCCGGACCAGCGCGCCGGCCGGCTGTCCGGCGGGCAGCGCGCCCAGCTCGCCCTGACGCTGGGTCTCGCCAAACGGCCCGAACTCCTCGTCCTCGACGAGCCGGTCGCCGCCCTGGACCCGCTGGCCCGCCGCGAGTTCCTGGACGATGTCACGGAGGCGATCGCCGGGCGGGAGATGACGGTCCTGCTCTCCTCCCACCTGGTCTCCGACGTCGAACGGGTCTGCGACCACGTCATCGTGCTCGTCGACTCGCGCGTCCAGGTGAACGCCTCGATCGACGCCTTGCTGACCGGTCACCACCGCGTGACCGGCCCGTCCGGCACCCCGGCCGCGGCGTCCGTCGGCGACCACGCCCTGAGCACGTCCCGTACCGCCGATGGCCGGAGCACGTACGTCGTACGCGGCGGCGCCCCTGCGCGGCTCCCGCACGGCCCCGGGTGGACGGCAGAACCGCTCCCGCTCGAAGACATCGTCCTGGCCTACATCGGCCGCCGCACCACAGCCGCCCCGGCTCCTGACACCGGACCCGGCACCCCAGATCCCAGTTCCAGCCCCATCCCCAGCCCCATCGATGATCCGGAGACCCGCCGATGATCTGGCTGACCTGGCGCCAGTTCCGCACCCAGGCAACGATGTTCACCGGTGCGCTGGCCGTCCTCGCCGCCCTTCTCGCCGCGACCGGGCCCCACCTGGCCGGCCTGCACGCCACCGCCGGGCGGGGCATCGTGTCGCAGCTCACCGGCACCGACACCGCCCTCTACTTCGTCGGCGGCGTGACCGTCCTCCTCGTACCGGCCCTCATCGGCATGTTCTGGGGCGCCCCGCTCGTCGCCCGCGAACTGGAGAGCGGCACCCACCGCCTCGCCTGGAACCAGGGCGTGACCCGCACCCGCTGGCTGCTGACCAAACTCGGCCTCACCGGCCTCACCACCGTGGCCGCGAGCGGTCTGATCAGCCTCGCGGTCACCTGGTGGAGCGGCCCCGTCGACCGGGCCGTCGCCGCGGGCGGATCCGACAACACCGACAACTTCGTCCCCCGCATCGACCCTGCGGTCTTCAGCGCCCGAGGGATCGTTCCGCTCGGCTACGCCGTCTTCGCGCTGGTCCTGGGCGTCACCTTCGGTGTCCTCATCCGCCGCACGCTCCCCGCCATGGCCGCCACCCTCGCCACGTACACCGCGGTCCTCCTCTCGATGCCGCTGTGGATCCGGGCGCACCTGGCCCCCGCCACCACCGTCACGGTCCCGTTCACCCATGACCGGATGGCGAACTACCTCCTCGACTCCGTCTCCCACGTCGACATCGGCAGGCCCGGCACCTGGACCGTCGCGGAGCAGACCCTCGACGCCACCGGCCACCCCTCCCACGCCCTGCCACCCGCATACGCCGACTGCGACTCGATCAAGGCCTGCGTCGACGCCCTCGCCGGTGCCGGCTACCGGCAACGCGTCACCTATCAGGCCGCCGACAGCTTCTGGACCCTGCAATGGGCGGAGACCGGCATCTTCCTCGGCCTCGCCGTCGCCCTCGGTGCGCTGTGCGTCCGGTGGACCCGCCGCCGGCTGAGCTGACGGGCACGGACACGGGTACGGGCACTGGCACTGCACTGGCACGGGCCCGTCGAAGGATCACGCCGCCGGAAGTTCGCCTGCTCGTCGATGCCGTCGCGGTGCGAGCGACCCCATCCCCTCAACGGGATATCGCATACGATAGATGCATGACGCAGAAAAGCTGGGCCTCACGACTGCCCGTGGTGAAGAGCAAGGCGGAGATGGCCTACGACAACCTGCGCCAGGCGATCGCGGGCGGCGAGCTGCGCCCCGGCGAGCGCATCAACATGGACGAGCTGGCACGCAATCTCGGCGTGAGCAAGATTCCCATCCGCGAAGCGATCAAGCGTCTTGAGTCGGAGGGGCTCGTCACCTCGCAGATGCACTCCGGAGTGGCGGTGACCCAGGTCGACAAGACCGAGATGCGGGGCGTCTTCCTCGCCCGCGAGGCGATCGAGGGCCTCGTCGCCAAGCTGGCGGCAGAGCGCGCGAGCGATGGCCTGCTGGCCACGCTCGAAGAGGTGCAGACCAAGATGCGCGCCGAACTCGCCGCCGGCGCCACAGAGCAACTGCCGGAGCTCAATTCCGACTTCCACCGCGCCCTGTCAGAGGCCAGCGGTTACCGCATCCTGGCCGAGCTGACCGAGCAGCTCCTGCTCACCATTCGCCGTTTCCGCATCGCCTCCCCGGTGGACACGCAGAACTGGCAGGCCGTCGTGGAGGAACACGACGCCATCATCGAAGCGCTGCGGCTCGGCGACCCGGCGGGCGCAGCCGCGGCCGCACAGGCGCACACCATCTCGCAGGCCGGCCACGAGGTGGCGGAGGAGCGCTGACCGGCCGGGGGCAGTCGGCACGAACGCCCCCGCACCCCGGCCGGCCTCAGCCCCTGCCCAGCGGCGGCAGGCCCATCCGCTTGCGGTGACCGTCCCGCAGCAGGCTGGCGGGGCTGACGGCGGAAGCCCCCGCGTCCAGCACCAGTTCCGAACCGCTCAGCAGAACGGCCTCGGGCGAGGATGCGAAGGCCACTGAAGCGGCGATCTGCTCGGGGGTGCCCAGGGTCCGCATCGGGTTGCTCTCCCGCAGGAGGCGCAGGTCCTCCTGGCCCTCCAGCCGCGACTCCGTGGCCGGAGTGCGGACCCAGCCCGGGGAGACCGTGACGAACGAGATCCCGTGGTGGCCGTAGTCGACGGCAAGTTGCCGGGTGAGGGCGGCGAGTGCGCCCTTGGCCGCGGCATAGGCGGGCAGCCCGGGTGCGGCGGTGCGGTGCAGTACCGAACCCAGCGTGACGACCGCGCCCGTGCCCGCGGAGATCATCGAGGGCAGGACCGCGCGTACGCAGAGGAAGACCGAGGTCAGGTTGGCCGCGAGGACCGCGTTCCAGTCCTCCTCCGTGGTGGCGTGCAGGGGCGCGCCCGCCGTGACGCCCGCGCAGGCGACCAGGACGTCCACACCTCCCTGCTCGATGATGACCCGGTCCACCATCGATGCGACCTCGTCGGCTCGCGTGACGTCGGCGCGGTGGTAGCTGACGCCGGGCAGGTCCGGATCGCTGAGGTCGGCTCCCGCGACCCGGAGGCCGTCGGCGGCGAGGCGGGCGGCGACAGCACGGCCGATGCCGCCTGCCGCACCGGTGACCAGGGCAGTTCGGGTCATTTCGCAGGCACCTCGCGCAGCTGAAGGGTTGAGAGGGTCGAGCTCAGAAAGAGACGATTGGAGCTCGGAGAGAGAAGGTATACGATCTACCAAATATCATCAATGACGTTCCGGAGGCAGCCATGGCCATGACGGCTCCCGATCTCCTCTCCGCCCTGCGCACCGAAAGACTCCTCGCCATCGTCCGCGGCAGCGACCCCGGGGCCGCGCTCGACACGGTGCTCGCGCTGTTCCACTCCGGCGTCCGCGTCGTCGAGGTGTCGCTGACCACCACGGACGCGCTCGACGTCATCGCCAGGGCCCGCGCCCGGCTCGGCGAAACGGCGCTGCTCGGCGCCGGGACGGTCCTCACCGCCGTACAGGCCCGCCGGTCCGCAGAGGCGGGCGCCCGCTTCACCGTGACGCCCGGTCTGACCGAGGCCGTCGCCGAGAGCAGGACGCTGGGCCTGCCGGTGCTCGCGGGCGCCGTCACCCCGACCGAGGTCATCGCCGCCGTGAACGAGGGGGCGACCGCCGTGAAGCTGTTCCCTGCCGCCCTCGGCGGCGCCGCGTACCTGCGGGCGCTGCGCGACCCGTTCCCCGACGTCCCCTTCGTACCGGTCGGCGGGATCGACTCCGCCGCTGCCCGCGCCTACCTGGCGGCCGGCGCACTCGCCGTAGGCGTCGGCGGCCCCCTCGTCGGCAGGGCCGCGCACGGTGAGGGTCTCGACGGCCTCGCCGAACGCTCCGAGCAGTTCCGCACGGTGGCACTGGGGGCCCGGTGAGCGACGTCCTGACCTTCGGCGAGACGATGGCCGCACTGCGCGCCGACCGTCCGCTCCAGCTCGGCGGCTCGCTCGGGCTCTCCGTCGCGGGCGCCGAGTCCAATGTCGCGATCGGGCTCGCCCGGCTCGGCCACTCGGTCCGCTGGGCCGGGCTGACCGGGACGGACGAGTTCGGCCGCATGGTGCTGCGCACCCTGCGCGCCGAAGGCGTCGACATCTCCTGTGCGGCCAGCACAGAGGCCGGCCCGACCGGTCTGGTGATCTTCGAGCCACGCGTCGCCGATCTCGTACGCGTCCGCTACTACCGCGACCGTTCCGCGGGTGCGTCGCTCGGCCCGGAGCACCTGGGGCGGGCACTGGCCGAACCGGCGAGGGTCCTGCACGTCACGGGTGTCACCACGGCGCTGGGCGCGGGGCCGTGCGAGGCGGTCGCCGCGGCCGTCCGTGCCGCTCCCGCCCTGGGCGCCCGCGTCAGCCTGGACGTCAACTACCGCAGCGGACTCTGGTCCACCGCGGAGGCGGCCGCCACCCTGCGCCCGCTCGCCCGCCACGTCGACATCCTCGTCGCCTCCGACGACGAACTGCCTCTCATCGCCTCGGAACCGGCCCGTACGGAGGACGCCCGCGTGGAGTCCCTGCTCGACCAGGGCGTCGGTGAGGTCGTGATCAAGCGGGGCGCCGACGGGGCCGAGGTCTTCCACCGGGGCGGCTCCTTCGCGCTGGCCGCCGTCGCGGTGCCGGTGCGGGACACCGTCGGCGCCGGTGACGCGTTCGTGGCCGGTTACCTGTCGGCGCTGCTCGACGGTGAGCCGGTCGAGGCGCGGCTGGACCGCGCCGTCACCACCGGCGCCTTCGCGGTCGCCTCGGCCGGTGACTGGGAGGGCCTGCCCCGCCGCGACGAACTCGGCCTGCTGCGGGTCCCGCCCGGCTCCACCCTCCGGTGACCCGCACCGGCGGGCCCCCGAAGGCGCGCGCAGGCATCGCGCCGAGCAGCCCGCAGGCGCCGGACCCGACGGGCGCCGACTGGCAGGTCTGGACGCCCGGCCGCTATCAGCTGGCCGAGGGGCTGCGCCCGCACCGCGGCGGCATGGTGTTCGTCGATCTCCTCAAGGGCGACCTGTACCGCTGCGCGGACACTCCGGGCCGGGCACCGGACCGGCTGCTCGGACTCGGCGTACCGCTGGGCGCGGTGGCACCTGTCAGCGGCGGCGGCAACAGCGACGGTGACGACGGTGACAGCGAATGGATCGTCGCCGCGGGCACCGGGATCGCCCTCGTCACCGAGGGCGGCCGGCCCCGGTGGCTGGACCGGCCCGAGGCGCACGCGAAGCTCCCGATGCGGATGAACGACGGTGTCTGTGACCCTGCGGGCCGCTTCTGGGCGGGCAGCATGACCCTCGGGGGCGACGCGCCCGTGGGCTCGCTCTACCGCGTCGACCACGACGGCACCGTGCACCGTGTGCTGTACGGGCTGACCGTCCCCAACGGCCCGGCGTTCTCGCCCTGCGGCAGCCTGATGTACCTGGCCGACAGCGCCGAGGGGACGGTCCTGCGCTACCCCGTCGACCCGCGTACCGGGGCGCTCGGCGCTCCGTCCCTCCTCGCCCGGTTCACCGCGGCCGAGGGCCGCCCGGACGGCATGACGGTCGACGACGAGGGACTGCTCTGGCTGGCGCTCTGGGGCGCCGGCCAGGTCCGCTGCCACACACCCGACGGTGTGCGGGTACAGACCCTGGACCTCCCCACGCCGCACACCAGCAGCGTGGCCTTCGGCGCGGGCCGGATGTACGTGACGACCGCGCGGCACCGCCTGACCGTCCCCGACCCGCTCGCGGGAGCGGTGTTCGCCCGCGCCTCGCCGACGACCTCACCCCCTGCGCGGCCCTTCGGCCCGAGCCCCGGTCGGCGCGGTCCGTACTCGGACGGACACGTTCCGAGTTACCTGGAGTTCATGCGGAGAAACCTCTAGTTCTTATTTCGTATATCGCATACGGTGATCTCGCCTTCCCCCGGCTCCTCTCGAAAGGTGGTGACGTCCTCATGAGCGCTGTCACAGCGGCCGAAGACGGCAAGATGGATCCGCAACGCACCAAGGCCGACCGGCGGACGATGGTGGCGAGCACCGTCGGCACCGTCATGGAGTGGTACGACTTCAACCTGTACGGCCTGGCCTCGGCACTGGTCTTCGGTCCGTTGTTCTTCGGCTCGTCCTCGACGGGCGGCACCCTGGCCTCGTTCGCGACGTTCGCGGTGGGCTTCGCCGCACGCCCCATCGGCGGCATGCTCTTCGGTCATCTGGGCGACCGCATAGGCCGCAAGTACGTCCTGCTGATCACGATGATGGGCATGGGCGTCATGACCACCCTGATCGGCGTACTGCCCACCCATGCGGCGGTGGGGATCTGGGCTCCGATCCTGCTGATCCTCCTGCGGGTGTGTCAGGGCATCGCGGTGGGCGGCGAGTTCGCCGGAGCCACCCTGCTGACCGTCGAGAACGCCCCGCCGGGCAAGCGCGGCCTGTACGGTGCGATTCCCGCGATGGGCACCGGCGCCGGATTCGTCCTGGCCAGCGCCGTGTTCGGCCTCGTGTCCATGCTGCCCGACGACTCCTTCGAGTCCTGGGGCTGGCGCATCCCCTTCCTGCTGAGCGCGTTCCTCGTGCTGTTCGGCCTGTGGGTCCGCAAGGGCATCGAGGAGACCCCCGTCTTCGCCGAGCTGGAGGAGAGCGGCGAGCGCGAGCGGTTCCCACTGCTCGCCACGCTCAAGAGGCAGCCCGGCGCGATCCTTCGGGTCCTGGGCATCACCGTCTCGGGCTTCGTCTGGGGCTACCTGATCCAGGCCTTCGCCCTGTCGTACGCCACCAAGGAACTGGACATCGAGAAGTCCACGATGCTGTGGTCGATCGCCCTGGCCTCGGCCCTGGAGATCGCGGCCATCCCGTTCTGGGGCTGGCTGAGCGACCGGATCGGGCGCCGTGTCATGGTCGCCATCGGGCTGACCTGCACCGTCGCCTACGCGCTCCCGTTCTTCCAGCTCCTGGAGACCCGGAACACCGGCCTGATCTTCCTGGCCATGGTGATCGCCATCCCGATCTGCAAGGACATGGTCTTCGGCCCGCAGGCGGCCCTCGTCGCCGAGCTGTTCGACGCCCGCATCCGCTACAGCGGCGTCAGCGTCGGCCGCGAGTTCGGCGGCGCGATCTTCGGCGGCACGGCTCCGTTCATCGGCACCGCGCTCCAGGCCTCCAGCGGCTCGATCGTCCCCGTCGCCCTCTACGTCATGGCCGGCTGTGTCATCAGCGCGATCGCCGTATTCGCGGGCAGGGAAACCGCCCGCGACGAGCAGGCCTACACGAAGCCGCAGCCCCGGTGAACCGCACCGCCGCACCCGCACGGACCCCGCGTCCGAGCCCACCGAGTGGAGAACCCCACGTGAGCACTGCTCCGCCGACCATCACCAAGGTCGAGGTCCTGGCCCTCTCGGCCAGCTTCGACGACCTCTACGACTCCCCGGAAGACGTACCGGACTGGCTGCGCTACCCGGCCTCCAGCCACCTGGTCCTGCCGCGCCGCGGCCAGTACGCCACGCTGGTCAAAGTGCACGCCGAGGACGGCAGCGTCGGCATCGGCGAGTGCTACGGCCTTCCCTCGCCCCAGGTCACGGCGACCGTGGTGTCGACGGTCCTGGCTCCACTCCTCGTCGGACAGGACGCCCTCGCCACCACCGCGGTCTGGGAACGCCTTTACCAGGGCCAGGCCGCCGGCGGCCACAACCGCGGCTTCTACCTGGAGGCCATCGCGGGCATCGACCTCGCCCTGTGGGACCTGCGGGGCAAGGTCGCCGGGGAACCGGTCCACCGGCTGCTCGGCGGACCCGTACGCGAACGCGTCGACTGCTACGCCAGCCCCGTCGCCCTGCACGCAGACCCGGAGGACTCCGCCCGCCAGGCACAGGGCTTCGTGGACCAGGGCTTCAAGGCGCTGAAGGTGAAGATCGGCCGCGGCGAGCGCACCGACCGCGCGCACCTGTCGGCCGTCCGCGCCCAGGTCGGCCCCGACATCGAGATCCTCACGGACGTCAACTGCGCCTACGACCTCGACGAAGCGACCCGGGTCGGCGCCGTCCTGCGGGACCTCGGAATCTCCTGGTACGAGGAGCCCCTCCAGGTCGACGACCTGCGCAACCTCGCCGAACTGCGCCGCAGGACCGGGCTCACGATCGTCAACGGCGAGACCCACTTCACCCGCTTCGACCTGCGCGACTCCCTCCTCCTGGAGGCGATCGACGTCTTCATGCCGAACGTCGCCCGCTGCGGCGGCTTCACGGAGGCGACCCGGCTCGCGGCGCTCGCCTCCGCCTTCCACGTCGACATCGCCCCGCACGGCGTCGGCTCCGGTGTCAGCCTCGCCGCGGCCCTCCAACTCTGCGCCGCCACACCCAACCTGCGTACGTACGAGTACAACCGGCTGCCCAACCCCATCCGCGAGGCGATCCTCGTGAACCCGCCGGAGTTCCGCGACGGCGCGCTCACCGTTCCCACCGGACCCGGCCTCGGTATCGAACTCGACGAAGCCGTCGTCGACCGCTACACGATCGCCCGCTACTGAGCCCGGAGGCGGGTCGTCCCCCTGGACCCGGCCTCCGGCGAAGGCCCCGGCGCAGTGCCGCACACCGCGCCGGGGCCCGCACCACCGCACACCCGAAAAGTTCTGGCACACCCGAAAGTTCTGGCACACCCGACTTCCGTACCCCACCTGGCATCGCGCCCCCGGAGGACCACTGTGACCGACCAGTTCCCAGGCACCGGACCACCCCCCGCCCGTCGTACCGTGCTCGGCGCGATGGCCGCCGCCGGTACGGGCATCGCCCTCGGCCTCACGGCAGTACCGCGCGCGACGGCTGCCACGGCGGCGTCGGGCTCGTATGTCGTCGAGAGCGGTTCCTCCGGCAGGCGGCAGACGATTCTCGGCCTGGGCTTCGAGATCCAGTCCGACCACATCGGGGCCCAGGACAACGAGATGGACCCGGACGACCCGGTCAGGTCCGGCGCCCCGCACGACCTGACCGAGAGCGAACGCGCCCGCTTCTACCGCGACATCCTGATGGGGGGACGTGCCGACCGGGGCTTCCGCTACTGCCGTCTCGGCCAGGGCATCTGGCTGCGCGGCGTCTCGCAGGACAGGAAGCAGATCGTCGGCCGCTGGTCCTCGCAGATGGGCGTGCTCGCCGAGATGCACGAGCAGGCGAAACTGGACGGCCTCGCGGCGACGTACTTCACGCCCGCGCCGTACTGGAAGTCCACGCAGAGCCTGATGAACGGCACGCTGGCCTGCTTCGCGCCGAGCTTCGCGACGACCCACCCCCAGTACAACGGCGACAAGGCCCGCTTCCTGGACGACTTCGGCGATTCTGTTGTCAGGGACCTGAAGTACCTGGAGTCCAACGGGCTTCCCGTCCGGATGTGGGGCCTGCAGAACGAGCCGGGCAACTGGGACCGCAAGTACGGCAGCTGCGGGTACACGGCCGAGTCGTACCTCGAAACGTTCCGGGCCGTCGCCCCGAAGGTGCGGTCGGCCTTCCCCGGCGTACTCGTCCACGTCGACTCCCGTGACGGTCAGTCCGGCGGCTTCGGCACAGCCGTCCGCGGCGACAGCACCGCCCTGTCGTACGTCGACGCCTGGACGCACCACTACACCAGCCAGTCCCCGGACAAGCTGATCTCCGCCCCCGCCTACTACCTCGACAACCGTGAGGGCCGCGAGGTCTTCAACGACGAGTTCGAGTGGGAGGGCGCTTCCACCCTCAACCACGAGCTGACGGTGGACACGGCCCACTCGGTGATGAACTGGATGACGTTCGCCGACTCCCGTACCTGGTTCTGGCTGCACGCCCTCAAGCCCACGTACACGAACGTCGCCGTGGGCTACGGCCTCGGCATCTGGCGGCCGGACGAGGACGACGACTTCAGCGAGTACCCGGGCATCCAGAAGGGCCACTGGTACTACAACGCGCCCGTCTGGAACGCTCTCAGCGGCTTCACCAGGTACCTGCCGTGGAACTCCGTGCGCCATCACGTCGAGGAGCCGGTGGACCCGGCGACCGGCAAGCCGTCCGTGAACAACCGGATCATGGCCTGGCGCACGCCCGAGGGAAAGCTCGTCCTCGCGCTCACCCACCGGGTCCCGAACGCGCAGACGTCCACCGCCGCGCCGTACACCTTCGAGGTGAGCACCGGCAGCGGCCGCACCTTCACCGGCCACCGGTTCAGGTGGAGCCCGCACACCGAGCCGCTGGCCGAGAACAACGTGGCGCGGGGCACCGCAAGCGGTCCCGAACTGAGCATCACCGTGCAGCCCAACACCATCGAGTTCTGGGTCGAGAACAACTGACGCACGCGCACTGATCCGCCGACCGACCGACAGGAGATGACGATGTCCCACCCCGGTGCCACCCCCGAGCCGCGAGGCATCAACCGCCGTTCGCTGCTTCGCGGCGCCGCGATCGCGGGAGCGGGCGCGGCGATCTATCCCGTGCTCAACCGCGTTCCCGCCGCCGCGGCGGCCACGTCCGGCAGCTACACCATCCGCTACGACCAGGCACGCCGGCAGACCATCAAGGGACTGGGCTTCGAGATCCAGTCCGACTCCATCGGCTCCGGCAACGACGGCCTTCCCGACACCGTCAGTGGCGTGCCGTACGACCTGACGCCCTCGGAGCTGACCCGGTTCTACCAGGACATGCTCATGGCGGGCCGCTCCGACCGGGGCTTCCGCTACTGCCGGCTGGCGCTCGGGCTCTACTACCGCGGCCTGGACTCCACGCAGAAGCACATGAGGGGCCGCTACCCCGGGCAGACCGCGCAGCTCGCGGACATGATCGAGCAGACGGGCATCGAGGGCATCTCGGCCGAGTACTGGTCACCCGCTCCCGGCTGGAAGTCCAACAACTCCTACATCGGCGGGACGCTCAAGTCGTTCGCCCCTGCGGACCTGGACGCGCTCGGCGACGCCATGGCCGGCGACCTCGACTACCTCAGCTCCCGGGGCGTACCGATCTCCATGTGGGGACTGCAGAACGAACCGCGGTTCTCCACCCCGTACTCCTCCTGCGCCTACGACACCGAGCAGTACCGCAAGACCTTCGCCGCGGTGGCGCCGAAGATCCGGGCCAAGTACCCGAACGCGCAGATCATGGCGGACAGCCTGGACGGCTGGGGCGGCGAGATCGGCAAGGCGCTCAAGGCCGACCCGGATGCCCTGAAGTACGTGGACGCCTGGACCTACCACCGCATCGGCGCGGACAGCAACGACCAGATGACCAAGGACTTCACCTCGGGCGCCGTCGGGAAGCCGGTCTACAACAACGAGTTCGAGTACCTGGACAACCGGACCTCCGACGTACGAACCGTCAACACAGCGCAGTCGATCATGAACTGGATGGTCTTCCAGGACTCACCGACCTGGTTCTGGCTGCACGCCCTCAAGCCGACGACCAACGCCGAGGCCCCGGGCTACTCGCTCGGATTCTGGCGACCGCCGGGCGACACGGACTTCAGCCACTTCCCGGACATCCCCGTCGGGCACTGGGACTACAACCCGCAGAACTGGAACGGCGTGGCCGGGTTCGTGAAGTACATGCCGTGGGACTCCGTCCGCTACGCGGTGGACGAATCCGCACGGCTCGGCGACCAGCGGATCATGGCCTGGAAGACCCCGCAGGGCAAGCCCGTCCTCGCCGTGACCAACCGGTCGGCCACGGACTCCTTCACCTACACCGTGGACACCCAGACGGCCGCGGCCTTCGAAGGGCACCGGTACGGTCCCACGACCAACAACCAGAACCTCGGCACCAGGACCGGCCCGCAGCTGACCCTGACCCTCCCGCCCCTGTCCATCGAGTTCTGGGTCCGCTCCTAGGCGGCCCACCGCCCGCACCACCGGCGGCCCGCGCACCAAAAGACCCCCCTGACCGCGTTTCCGCAGGTCAGGGGGGTCTTGAACACGTGGAGCCTAGGAGATTCGAACTCCTGACATCTGCCTTGCAAAGGCAGCGCTCTACCAACTGAGCTAAGGCCCCGGATAGCGGGCACCACCGGACGCACCGGCATTGTGGTCACCGCCGCAGACCAGAGTACCCGCTGATCCCCCGAATCCTCCAAAAATTGGGGCTCCCGGTCAGCGACCACGCTCCGTAAGATGCTCGTCGGGGTTCGCAGCAGCGAAGCCTCAGCGAAGGGGAGACGCTATGGACGCGGCACAGCAAGAGGCGACAGCCAGAGCCAGGGAACTTCAGCGCAGTTGGTACGGGGAACCGCTGGGGGCGCTCTTCCGTCGGCTGATCGATGATCTGGGCCTGAACCAGGCACGGCTGGCGGCGGTGCTCGGGCTGTCCGCCCCCATGCTCTCCCAGCTCATGAGCGGTCAGCGGGCGAAGATCGGCAACCCGGCAGTGGTGCAGCGCGTCCAGGCGCTCCAGGAGCTGGCCAGTCAGGTCGCGGACGGCAGTGTCAGCGCGGGAGAGGCCACCGACCGGATGGAAGAGATCAAGAAGTCGCAGGGCGGCTCCGTACTCACCGGGACGGGCCAGACGTCTTCGACCAGTGGGGCGCCCACCGTGCGCCGGGTGGTCCGCGAGATCCAGTCGCTGCTGCGGTCCGTCGCGGCGGCCGGTGACATCATCGATGCCGCGGACGCCCTCGCCCCGACCCACCCGGAACTGGCAGAGTTCCTCAAGGTGTACGGAGCAGGACGCACCGCGGACGCGGTGGCGCACTACGAGGGACACCAGAGCTAATCCGGGCAACGGGCCGGGCAACCGGTCCGGCAGCCGCAGGATCCGGGCACGGGGCACACGCACCGGCCGAGAGCAGGAACGGGGAGCGAGCGCAGCGCAATGGGTGAGGTCTTCGCTGGTCGGTACGAGCTGATCGATCCGATCGGACGTGGTGGGGTCGGGGCTGTCTGGCGTGCCTGGGATCACCGGCGCCGCCGCTATGTGGCGGCCAAGGTCCTTCAGCAGAGCGACGCACACACGTTGCTGCGCTTCGTCCGCGAACAGGCCCTGCGGATCGAGCATCCGCATGTGCTCGCTCCGGCCAGCTGGGCCGCGGACGACGACAAGGTCCTGTTCACCATGGACCTCATCACCGGCGGTTCGCTGGCCCATGTCATCGGTGACTACGGCCCGCTCCCTCCTCGGTTCGTCTGCACACTGCTCGACCAGTTGCTGTCCGGGCTGTCGACGGTGCATGCCGAGGGGGTCGTGCACCGGGACATCAAGCCCGCCAACATCCTCATGGAGGCCACCGGCACCGGCCGGCCGCACCTGCGGCTGTCCGACTTCGGCATCTCCATGCGCAAGGGCGAGCCACGCCTCACCGAGACCAACTACGTGGTGGGGACGCCGGGTTACTTCGCTCCCGAGCAGATGATGGGCGCGGAGCCGGACTTCCCCGCGGACCTCTTCGCGGTCGGACTCGTCGCCCTGTATCTGCTCCAGGGGAAGAAGCCCGACGCACAGGCGCTCATCGAGCACTTCGCCGCGCACGGCACACCCAGCGCTCCGCAGGGCATCCCCGAGCCTCTCTGGCAGGTGCTCGCGGGGCTGTTGCAGCCGGACCCGCAGGCCCGCTTCCGTACGGCCACGGGCGCGCGCAAGGCGCTGACCGCCGCCGTCGAGATGCTGCCCGAGCCCGGCGCGGAGGACGAGCCGGTGGAGGTCTTCGACCAGATCGGCCCGCTGCCCGACGGCTTCGGCCCCACGGGCCCGGTAACCGCCCCGCAGCAGCCCGGCCGCCCCGGCTCCCCGACCGGGCAAGCTCAGCAGGGACAGGCAGCGCAGGTACCAGGACAGCAGACAGGCCGGCAGCAGACAGGCCGGCAGCAGACAGGCCGGCAGCACACGGGCCAACAGCCCACGGAGCAGTCGTACGCGCAGCCCCAGGCCTCGATGTCGGAGACGGGCAGCTTCCACCTCCCGCCGCCCCCGCAGCAGCCCAGCTCCGCTCCCCAGGCGCCCCAGCACGCCGCTCCCGTCGCTCACCAACCGGCGCAGCCCAGCACTCCGGCCGCCCCTCCCGGCATCCCCGCCCCGCAGCATCCGGCGCATGCGGCGCCCCCCTTCCCCGCCGCCGTGCCGAACCCCTCACAGGCCCCCACGGCAGCGGTGCAGCACGAACAAGCTCTTACTCGTCCATACACCGCTCAGCCCTCGCAGGTTCCCGCTCCCGGAGTGGGAGTTGCCGGGGCCGGGGTGCCGCCGCACTACGCGCAGTCGCCGTCGCAGGCACCGTCTTCGCAGGTCATGTCCCCTGCGCAGATCGCGGCACCCGCCCCGCAAAAGCGGCCGGGACCGTCCACGAAGGTGGCGGTCCCGGTGTTGCTGGTGGCGCTGATCTGCTTCGCCGTGGGGATCTGGGCCCTGACCCAGGCCTGATCCGGACGAAAGACCCGAGGGCCTTCGGCCCCGCCCGGCTACCAGGCCTGCGGCGGGCCCCCGTACGGATGCTGCTGCCCGCCGTCGGCCGGCCCGGCCTGTGCCGCGGTCGCCGTCTGCCCGCGCCGTGCGAGCAGCATCCACGCGCCGAGCCCGAGCACCAGCACGGCGCCCGCGCCGATGCCGGCCGCGCCGAGCAGCTTCATGTTGCCGCTCTTGCTCTCGGCGGCCTGGGCGCCGCTCCGGCCGCTCCTCGCCATGTCCTTGTCGCCCTGTGAGACGCCGAAGATCCCCGCGTCCCCCTGGTACGGCGTGTCCCCGGTCTTCCCCTCGACCTCGACCGTGAGGGTCAGCGGGAACGGCTTGGAACCGTACGCCTTGGCGACCTCCGGGCTCAGCGTGACGGACAGGTAGTACCAGCCCGCGAAGCGCATCGCGCTGACGCCGGTGTCGGAGGCGTACCTGTTCTCGTACGCCACCGGAGGCACCGGGTCCAGGGAGACCGAGGCCGGTTTGCCCGAGTAGGCCATCGGGGACGCGTTGTCGACATGGCCGTGCGCCGGATTGTCCAGGGAGAGGGCGAGCGCGCCACTGACGTACTCGTCCGCGTCCGGGACGGTGCTGTTGCCGAGTGCGGCGGTGGCGAAGATCTGCTGGCCCCAGTCCACCGGAACCCGGTAGAAGAGCGTCTGGCCGGGCTTGGCCTCGTCCTTCCACTCACCGGTCTGCAGACTCGTCGCTTCGTAGTAACTGCTCCCGCCGTGCCTGCGGTTGTCCTTCGCCGCCTCGGGCGGCTCCGGTGACGCGGACGGCCAGTCCTCCGGCGCCTCGGTCCGCGTCGCCCCGCCCTTCGCGAGCCCCGGCTCGGAGGCGTACCGGATCTCCAGCTCCCACTCCCCGCGCCCCGAGGTGTCCTCGCTCTCGCGCTCGATCAGGACGTTGTACACACCGGCGCCCTGGCAGCTGCTGCTGTCCTTGTCCACGTTGCGGTAGGCGTACGCGGCGATGGGACGCGGGTACTCCGCGGACCCGAAGCGGGCGCTCTCCGTGCTGCACGCCAGGTCCGACTTGTCCCTGATGCTGATCGAGATGCCGTCCCCGTAGGCGACCTTGCCGCCGTCCTTGGGCACGACGACGGCCGAGACGTACGCGTTCGTCGTCGCCTTCAGGTTCAGCCGGTAGTACAGCTTCTGGCCGAACTTGATCGAACTCCGGTAGACAGAACCGGCCGTGAGCTCGTTCGCATCCGTATTGACCTCGGTGCCGCCGACCGTCTTCGCCTGCGGGTCGAAGGCGTACGCGGCTGCCGCGCCGGCTCCGTACGCCTGCGCCGGCAGCGCCGCCACCGCGCACATCGCCGCGACCGCGGCCAGTATCGCCCGGCCCCTGCTGCGCTGCCTCATCACGCGCTTCCCCTCGTCGACCGTGCGGCTGCCCCGCGGCGGTTGCGTACATATACGAACACGGCGATGAGCACAGCCATGACGGCCGCCCCGGCAGCAGCCGCGATGCCGGTCCATCCTGCCCCTCCAGCACCACCGCTGTCTGCGGACGCGGTCGACTCGCCCTTCTTGTCCGCATCCCCTCCGGTGGACTTGCCGCCGCTGTCGCCGGATCCGGCCGCCACGGGCGCCCCGTGCTGCGGGCCGGTCCGTGCCGCACCGAGCACCGACACCCGCAGCACCAGGCCGATCTGCGGATTCTCCGCGATCTCCGCGGCCCGTGCGCCCAGCGTCACCGAGATGTAGAAGCCGCCCCTGGCGTGCACCGGCTGGACATTGCTCCGGTCCTCGTAGCGGTTGGTCCAGGAGACCGGGACGCCGCCCATCGGAAGCGCCGAAGGCCGCCCGTTGTACATCGTGGTCGAGGTGAACTCGCCGCCTCCGGTGAGGGGGTAGCGGGCCGGGGTGTAGAGCTGGGTCGCCCCGTAGGAGTACGTGGCGGAGGTGCGGTCCACCGTGGGCTCGTTGGCGAACTCCACGTCGTAGCGCACCTGCTGGCCCCAGTCGGCCGGAACCTTGTACCAGAGCGTCTGGGACGGCAGGATCCGGTCGCGCCAGACGCCCTGGCCGATCTCCCGGGCATCGTTGAATCCGGTGCCGCCCCGCACATCGCGCGGATCGCCCGTCGGCAGCACGGCCTCCTTGCCGCCCCTGCCGTACTCCGCCTGCGACTGGGCGGGCGTCACGCCCCCGTCCAGCGGCGCCTCGACCCCGTACACGAGCTCCAGCGGCCAACGCGCGGCGTCCGAGCCCTTCTTGCTCTGCCGCTCCACCACCAGCCGGTAGCGGCCCGCACGGTCACACGTGCGGGTGCCCTCCGCCGAGCGGATCCGGGCGACCGCCGATGTCAGCGGGGCCGCCCCCTCCTTCTGCAGGAAGCGCGCGGTGTCCGTCCCGCAGGAGCCGTGCTCGTCGTACTCGATCCTGGTGCTCAGCGCGTCGAACGTGTCGACGGCCGCGCCCGGCTGCGGCACCGCCGTCGCCGCGAAGTCCGCCGTGGACACCGCGTCCAGATCCACCGCGTAGTACCGCTTCTCGCCCGGCCCGATGGTGTCCAGGTACTGCCCGGGTACCAGCACGGGGGCCCGGTCCGCCGTGGCCGCGCCCGTCACCCGCTCGCCCCGGAAGCGGTACCCGTCGGCGGAGAGCTGCGCGGCGCGCTGGAGCTGACGGGCCAGCGCCTTGGCGTCCGGGGCGTCGTAGTAACGCCCGTTGCCCGCCTGCGCGATGCATTCGAGCTGTTCGCGGGCCGCGCCCTTCACCTGGAAGCCGACGGTGTCGATCCGCAGCCCGATGCCCTCCTTGCCGAGCTGCTCGGCGACCTCGCAGGGCTGCGGCGTACCGCAGTTGTCCTCGCCGTCGGAAATCAACAGGATGGTGCGCGTGCCGATGGCGCCGGCCGCGGGCCGCGGCAGATCCCGCGCCGCCTTCCGGAGCGACAGGCCGATAGGGGTGTCGCCCCTGGGCCGTACGGCTGCGACCGCCCGCTTCAGCGCGGTCCGGTCGAGCCCCCGCACCGGGCGCACGAGGCGGGTGTCCGTGCAGCCCTGGGGCCGGTCGGCGCCGTACACCCGCAGGCCCGTCGGATGGCCGTCGGGAAGGGCGTCCACGACCGTGCCGACGGCCGCGCGGGCGCTCTCCATCCGGGTCCGGCCCGTACCGTCGTCGTCCCCCATGGAGCCGGACGAGTCGAGCACCATGACCAGGCTGCCGCTCCCGCCGGATGCGGCCGCGTCCGACGCCGCACCGGTCCCCCCGGGCGCCGCCACGGCCGGCAGCGCGCCCGCCACCAGGGCGAACAGCGCCCCGCCGATCCATGTCCCCGCCCGCACCGTGCGGCGGTGGCTGCCAGCCCTCATCCGTTCCCCCTAGACCGAAATACCCGGATTCTTTGCTCAAGCAACCTATTGATTTGCGTAGGTGAACTCAAGAGCACAGGTGTCACGGTCCCGCAACAGCACGAAGCCCCGGCCGCTCAGGCGACCGGGGCTCGCAAACAGGCTGTTCTGTCTCACACACCCGAACCTGCGGGCACGGAGTCAGTCGCCTCCGTCCACAGATCCTGCTCGGCGCGATCCGCCTGGATCTGGCGGTACACGAGGAGCCCGCCGATGGCGGCCAGTGCGACCAGGAGAAGCTTCTTCACCGCGCGACCTCGTCTTTCGTTGGCGTAGGGGACTTCTGGCGCCCGACTATACACACCGGCCGATATCGACCGGTGACCTCCCCGCAACCCAACTGGGGCCTGCGGAAAAGCGATCGTCGGAGGATCGGGTCACCCCCGCCGACGCCCTGTCACCACCCCGTCACTGGCCCGTCACCGACGCCGGAAGGAACTCCGCTCCGGCCGGTCGGGCCCGGTTGCACCATACGAGTGGTGTTCATCTGAACATCGGCACATCGGCAGCGTCGGTCCGTGAAATCGCGCCCCGGATCCACATCATCAGGAAGGTAAGCAAAACGGACCACCTGAAAGTGAGTGAGGCGCCATGAGCACCTACCGGGCCAAGAACATCTGGACCGCCTTCATCACCGCGTTCTTCGCACTCCTCGCGGCACTGGGCCTCGCGGGCTCCACCGCTTCGGCCACGGAAGCCACGGTCACGGAGCCGGCGACCACGACCCAGGAGCACACGGGTGCGACCGCGGCAACCGCGACCACCCCGTCGGTGCGATGGACCCTTCCGCGTGACCGGGCGCTGCCACCCACGATGAAGCAGCGCATCCGCGCAGAGGCGCACGGCTCCTCACCCGCCACCCGCCATCTGTCCGCCGACACCACGGACACCACGAGCACAACGAACACCACCAGTACCGCCCGCGCCTCGCACGGAGCCCCGGCGGGGGCCGCGTCCCTGCTGCCCCCCTGAGAGCGGCGCACCTGACTCCCAGAGCCCCCGGGCCGGTTCACACCGGACGGGGGCTTTCCCGTGCGCCCGCCCACAGACGGGCACAGCGGACAGGCACAGCAGACGGCCACAGCAGTCACGCCCGTACCGGACCGCACCCCTGGCCGCATCCGGGGCACCCGGGGCACCCGTCCCCGACGGTGCGACCGGAGCGGGCCAACACCACCGGAGCGACCGGAGCAAGCCACGTACCACCGGAGCAGGCCCCGTACCACCGGAAGCCCGGTACTACCGGAGCGGCCTCCCGACCTCCAGCCCCCGCCTCCAGCCCCGGCCCCAACACCCGCCCCAACACCGCACCCCGCCCACGCAGAAGGCCCGGTCCCTCCGAAGAGGGGCCGGGCCTTCTGTCTGTCACTGTGGGGCTAACAGGATTTGAACCTGTGGCCTCATCCTTATCAGGGATGCGCTCTAACCAACTGAGCTATAGCCCCGCCGCGCTTTTGTGTCGCGCTGACGTGAAGAAGATTAGCGCACGTCGGGGCCAGTCCCAAAATCGGTAGATGCGCCGCTACTCGTCCTCGGCCAGCGTGAGCTCGACACCGCCCACGAAGCCGGCCGACAAGTTGTAGATGAAGGCGCCCAGCGTCGCCAGCGCGGTCGCCAGCACCACATCGAGCACGGCGATGACCGACGTGAAGATGAGGACCCTGGGCAGCGACAGGAACGACTGCAGGTCGAAGCCGCTGCCCTCGTTGGAGCCGGTCGCCTCGCTGATCGTGCCGCCCACGGTGGAGAAGACGCCCATCGCGTCCATCACCATCCACAGGACCGCCGAGGCCACCACCGTGCAGATGCCGAGCGCGATGGACAGCAGGAAGCTGACCTTCATCACCGACCACGGATCGGCCTTGGCCACCCGCAGACGCGCCTTACGGGTACGCGGAGTGGTCCGCGCCCCCGTCCGCGGCTTGCGGGCCGCCTGAGCCTCGCCCGCGCCCTGCTGGGCCCCCTGGGGGCGGCCCCCGTGCGTCCCGCCCGGAGGCGAGGGGTAGGCCTGCGGCGGGTGGTAGGGCCCCGCCTGGCCCGGTGCGGGCTCACGCTCGCCGGGCAGGGGCCCGGCCGCGTAGCCCTCGTACTGGGGTTGAGGACCCCGGGTATCCGTCACAGTGCCCCCTTGGGAGTCCGTGGCAGGGCCACGGGCACCGTTCGCGCCGGCTCCGGAAGCGGCCGAACCGGCGCCCGTGGCTCCACTCACGCTCTACTCCTCGTGCTCCCCGGTCGAGGACGTGGTGCCCTCGACAGTGCTCTCACCAGCCGCGTCGGCCGTCTCGGCCTCAGCTGTCACTGCCTCGG
The DNA here is from genome assembly GCF_041435055.1 of Streptomyces sp. NBC_00341. Classification (NCBI taxonomy): domain Bacteria; kingdom Bacillati; phylum Actinomycetota; class Actinomycetes; order Kitasatosporales; family Streptomycetaceae; genus Streptomyces; species Streptomyces sp. NBC_00341. The sequence continues at coordinate 4,426,674 of NZ_CP108002.1, forward strand.
CCGCATCGCCGTCGGCGTCGACGGGACCGTCGACCTCTTCGGCCTCACGACCCGCCTCGGCGTTACGGGCGATGCCGACCACGGCATCACGCTTGCCCAGGTTGATCAGTTGGACGCCCATGGTGTCACGGCCCGTCTCCCTGACTTCATTGACTCGCGTACGAATCACACCACCGCCGAGCGTGATGGCAAGGATCTCATCCGTAGCCTCGACCACCAGCGCACCGACCAGTGAGCCCCGGTCCTCCACGATCTTGGCGGCCTTGATGCCCAGGCCGCCGCGACCCTGGACGCGGTACTCGTCGACGGGGGTCCGCTTCGCGTACCCGCCGTCAGTGGCAGTGAACACGAAAGTACCGGGCCTGACGACATTCATCGAGAGGAGTTCGTCTCCCTCGCGGAAACTCATGCCCTTGACGCCCGAGGTGGCACGGCCCATCGGGCGCAGCGCGTCGTCCGTCGCGGTGAACCTGATCGACTGGGCCTTCTTGCTGATGAGCAGCAGATCGTCCTCCGACGACACCAGCTCCGCGCCGATCAGCTCGTCGTCCGAGCCGTCCGCCGTCTCGCGCAGGTTGATGGCGATGACGCCACCGGAGCGCGGGGAGTCGTAGTCCTTCAGCGCGGTCTTCTTCACGAGACCGCCCTTCGTGGCCAGGATCAGGTACGGCGCGGCATCGTAGTCACGGATCGCCAGGATCTGCGCGATCTGCTCGTCCGGCTGGAAGGCCAGCAGGTTGGCGACGTGCTGACCGCGCGCGTCCCGGCCGGCGTCCGGGAGCTCGTACGCCTTGGCCCGGTAGACGCGGCCCTTGTTCGTGAAGAACAGCAGCCAGTGGTGCGTCGTCGACACGAAGAAGTGGTCGACGATGTCGTCCTGCTTCAGCTTCGTGCCGCGCACGCCCTTGCCGCCGCGCTTCTGCGAGCGGTAGTCCTCGGTCTTCGTCCGCTTCACATAGCCGCCGCGGGAGATCGTGACGACGATGTCCTCCTCGGCGATCAGGTCCTCCACGGACATGTCACCGTCGAAGGGCACCAGCTTGGAGCGCCGGTCGTCGCCGAACTTGTCGACGATCGCCGCCAGCTCCTCGCTGACGATCTGCCGCTGCCGCTCGGGCGAGGACAGGATCGCGTTGTACTCGTTGATCTTCGCCTGGAGCTCGTCGTGCTCGGCGGTGATCTTCTGGTGCTCCAGCGCGGCCAGCCGGCGCAGCTGCATCTCCAGGATCGCGTTCGCCTGGATCTCGTCGATCTCCAGGAGGCCCATCAGGCCCTCCCGCGCGATCTCCACGGTGTTGCTGCGCCGGATGAGTGCGATGACCTCGTCGATGGCGTCCAGGGCCTTGAGGAGGCCGCGCAGGATGTGCGCCCGCTCCTCCGCCTTGCGCAGCCGGAACCGCGTACGCCGGACGATGACCTCGATCTGGTGCGTCACCCAGTGGCGGATGAACGCGTCGACCGACAGGGTGCGCGGCACCCCGTCCACCAGCGCCAGCATGTTGGCGCCGAAGTTGGACTGCAGGTCGGTGTGCTTGTACAGGTTGTTCAGGACGACCTTGGCGACCGCGTCCCGCTTGAGCACGACGACCAGGCGCTGACCGGTACGCGACGAGGTCTCGTCACGGACGTCGGCGATCCCGCCGACCTTGCCGTCCTTGACCAGGTCGGCGATCTTCTGCGCGAGGTTGTCGGGGTTGGTCTGGTACGGAAGCTCCGTGACCACCAGGCACTGGCGGTTCTGGATCTCCTCGACCGCGACGACCGCGCGCATCGTGATCGAGCCACGGCCCGTGCGGTACGCCTCCTCGATGCCCTTGCGGCCCACGACGAGGGCGCCGGTCGGGAAGTCCGGGCCCTTGATCCGCTCGATCAGGGCCTCCAGGAGCTCCTCCTGCGAGGCCTCCGGGTGCTCCAGGTACCACTGCGCGCCGGAGGCGACCTCGCGGAGGTTGTGCGGCGGGATGTTGGTCGCCATGCCGACCGCGATGCCCGCGGAACCGTTCACCAGCAGGTTCGGGAAGCGCGCCGGCAGGACCGTCGGCTCCTGGTTCCGGCCGTCGTAGTTGTCCTGGAAGTCGACGGTCTCCTCGTCGATGTCGCGGACCATCTCCATGGACAGCGGCATCATCTTGCACTCGGTGTACCGCATGGCGGCGGCCGGGTCGTTGCCCGGGGAACCGAAGTTGCCGTTGGAGTCGACCAGCGGCATGCGCATCGACCAGTGCTGCGCCAGGCGCACCAGGGCGTCGTAGATCGAGGAGTCGCCGTGCGGGTGGTACGTACCCATGACGTCACCGACGACGCGGGCGCACTTGTAGAAGCCCTTCTCGGGCCGGTAGCCGCCGTCGTACATCGCGTACAGCACCCGGCGGTGGACGGGCTTGAGGCCGTCCCGCACGTCGGGCAGTGCACGCGACACGATGACGGACATCGCGTAGTCGAGGTAGGAGCGCTGCATCTCCGTCTCGAGCCCGACGGGCTCGACACGCATGCCCACGCCCTCGACGGGCGGAACCTCTTCTGGCGTCACGGGGGCGGGGGTGTTCTCGTCGGCCATTGCTGGTCAAAGTCCTTTCGCGCTGCGGCTTGCTGTTACGGCCGACTCAGATGTCGAGGAAGCGGACGTCCTTGGCGTTGCGCTGGATGAACGAGCGCCGCGCCTCGACGTCCTCACCCATCAGCACCGAGAACAGGTCGTCGGCCTGCGCCGCGTCGTCCAGCGTGACCTGGCCGAGCACGCGGTGGTCGACGTCCATCGTGGTGATGCGCAGTTCCTCGGCGTTCATCTCGCCGAGGCCCTTGAAGCGCTGGATCGAGTCGTCCTTGATCCGCTTGCCGTTCTGCTTGCCGAGCGCCACGAGGGCGTCGCGCTCGCGGTCCGAGTACGCGTACTCGAAGTCGTCCCGGCCCCACTTGATCTTGAAGAGCGGCGGGCGCGAGAGGTAGACGTGCCCGGCCTCGACCAGCGGCCGCATGAAGCGGAAGAGGAATGTGAGCAGCAGGGTGTTGATGTGCTGACCGTCGACGTCGGCGTCCGCCATCAGAATGATCTTGTGATAGCGGAGCTTCTCGATGTCGAAGTCCTCGTGGACCCCGGTGCCGAAGGCCGAGATCAGTGCCTGGACCTCGGTGTTCTGCAGGATCTTGTCGATGCGGGCCTTCTCGACGTTCAGGATCTTGCCGCGGATCGGCAGGATGGCCTGGTACATCGGGTTACGGCCGGACTTCGCCGAACCACCGGCGGAGTCACCCTCGACGATGAAGATCTCGCACTTCGTCGGGTCGTTGGACTGGCAGTCGCTCAGCTTGCCCGGCAGCGAGGCGCTCTCCAGGAGCCCCTTGCGGCGGGTCAGGTCACGCGCCTTGCGGGCGGCCACTCGCGCGGTCGAGGCGGCGATGCCCTTGCGGATGATGTCGGCGGCCTCGTTGGGGTTCCGGTCGAACCAGTCCGTGAGCTGCTCGTGGACGACCTTCTGCACGAAGGTCTTGGCCTCCGTGTTGCCCAGCTTGGTCTTCGTCTGGCCCTCGAACTGCGGCTCGCCCAGCTTCACCGAGATGATCGCCGTCAGACCCTCGCGGACGTCCTCACCGGTGAGGTTGTCGTCCTTCTCGCGCAGCAGCTTCTTGTCGCGCGCGTACCGGTTGACCAGCGAGGTCAGCGCCGCACGGAAGCCCTCCTCGTGCGTGCCGCCCTCGTGCGTGTGGATCGCGTTGGCGAAGGAGTAGACGCCCTCGCTGTACTGCGTGTTCCACTGCATGGCGATCTCTGCCGAGAGGAGCCGGTCCTTGTCCTCGGCCTCGATGTCGATCACCGACTGGTGGATGACATCGCCCTTGCGGGAGTTGAGGTACTTGACGAAGTCGACGATGCCGTTCTCGTAGTGGTACGTGACCGTCCGGGTCGTCTCGTCCTCGGGGACGTCGGCCGCCTCGGCGCTGTCCGCGCCCGCCGTCGCCTTCGCGGACTCCCGCTCGTCCGTCAGCTTGAGCGTGAGGCCCTTGTTGAGGAAGGCCATCTCCTGGAAGCGGCGCGAGAGCGTCTCGAAGGAGTACTCGGTCGTCTCGAAGATGTCGCCGTCGGCCCAGAAGGTGACGGACGTGCCCGTATCCGCGGTCTCCTCGTTCTGCTTCAGCGGGGCGGTCGGGACGCCGAACTTGTAGTCCTGGGTCCAGCGGTAGCCGTCGGTCTTGACCTCGACGGCGACCCGGGTGGACAGGGCGTTGACGACGGAGACACCGACGCCGTGCAGACCGCCGGAGACCGCGTAGCCGCCGCCGCCGAACTTTCCGCCCGCGTGCAGCACGGTGAGCACGACCTCGACGGCCGGCTTGCCTTCGGACGGCACGATGCCGACCGGGATGCCGCGGCCGTTGTCGATCACGCGCACCCCGCCGTCGGCGAGGATCGTGACGTCGATCGTGTCCGCGTGACCGGCCATCGCCTCGTCGACGGAGTTGTCGACGACCTCTTGGACGAGGTGGTGGAGACCGCGGTCACCGGTCGAGCCGATGTACATGCCGGGTCGCTTGCGGACCGCGTCCAGGCCCTCCAGCACGGTGATCGCGCTGGCGTCGTACGAGGCGGTCACCTCGCCCGGGGCGGGAGAGGCCACCTCGCCCGGCGCGGGAGCGGCGGTGCTCCCGTCGGGGATGGACGGAATGTTCTCGTTGGGGTTGCCGGAATCGGCCACGAAGCGCCCTTTCTGGCACAGCACAGGCCGTTCTCCGGGCAGGCGGGAGCGGCTGCGTCGTTCGGCTTGTATCGACGAATCCCGCAAGGACGCGGGATTGTCCACCAGTCTACCGGTAGCGCCGACCCGAATGGGGGTTTGCCGGTACCTGAGTCCGCATGTGCCGCCCTGAATCCACGCCTGACGACTCCCCATATTCGGGAAGGGGCCTCAAGGGGCTCACACGGGCGTTGAGCGCTTCGGCCTGTCAACCTCCCGCTACGGTGAGGGACGCCCGCTCCGCACCCCGCGGTTTCCACCACCGCACACCCGTACAAGACGGTGTCCGCAGGCATCGGGAACAAGCGGCACACACCTCGCCGCGGCCCCCTGCGCCAACACGGTCGCACCGGTCTCGAAAACGGGTAAAAGCCCAGCTCAGCCGTAGGTGTCGCCCGGTCCCTTGCTGCCCGGCGCACGCAGCGGACCGAACCTCCGCTGCGGTCCTCCCGGCCCCAGAACCTTGATCATCCGTACGGTGCCGTGCCCCAGATCCGCGTTCAGCCGGGCCACCAGCTGAGGCGCGAGCAGCCGCAGCTGGGTCGCCCAGGCCGTCGAGTCGCACTGGACCGTCAGCACCCGCTCATCGGGATCCTCGTCGTAGCGCAGGGGAACACAATGATTGGCCAGATCATCACCGACGATCTGCGGCCAGCGGCCCATCACACCGCCCACCGCCGCGGGCGCCTCCCAGCCGCGTTCGGTGATCAGCCGGTTGATCGCCGCACCCAGCGGCAGCGGATCCCGGCCGTCCGCCCGCGCCCCGGACCGCAGCCCGCCGCCCCGCCGGGCCTGCTTCTTCTGCTGCGCCGCCGCACCGCGGGCCCGCGCCTGCTCCTTCGCCGCGCGCAGGGCCACCCGGGCCAGGTCCACCCCCGAGGCCTCCGGCTGCTTCGCCGCCCCGGACGGCGGCTTCGGCGGTGTCCCGCCCCGGCCGCCCTCCGGGAGCTGGTCCGGGCTGTCCGCAGCGCCGCTCACAGCCGCTCCACCTCGCCCGCGGAGACCGCGTACCGCGTCCCCGCGAGCACCCCGGGGACGTCGTCGTCCACCGCGGCCGTCACCAGCACCTGCTCGCCCGGCGCCACCAGCTCGGCAAGGCGCTCACGCCTCCGCGCGTCCAGCTCGGCGAAGACGTCGTCCAGGACCAGCACGGGCTCGTTGCCCTCGCTGCGCAGCAGATCGTACGAGGCCAGCCGCAGGGCCAGCGCGTACGACCAGGACTCCCCGTGGCTCGCGTACCCCTTGGCCGGCATCCCGCGCAGACCGAGCACCAGGTCGTCGCGGTGCGGGCCGACCAGCGTCACGCCCCGCTCGATCTCCTGCTTGCGCACCTCGGCCAGGGCTGCGATCAGCTGCTCGTACAGCTCCTCGCGGGTACGGGCGGGACCCACGTCCGCGCCCACCGAGCTCCGGTACTCCAGCGTCACGGGGCCGCCGCCGGGCGCCACGTCCGCGTACGCCTTGTCCGTCAGCGGCTGCATCGTCGCGATCAGGTCGAGCCGCTGCGCCAGCAGCTCGGCGCCCACCTGGCCCAGGTGCTGGTCCCAGACGTCGAGCGTCGACAGGTCCATCGAACGGCCACCGTGCCTGCGCGCCATCGCCGCCGATTTCAGGAGCGTGTTGCGCTGCTTCAGCACCCGCTCGTAGTCGGAGCGGACCCCGGCCATCCGCGGCGACCGTGCCGTGACCAGCTCGTCCAGGAACCGGCGGCGCTCGCCCGGGTCGCCCTTCACCAGCGCCAGGTCCTCCGGAGCGAACAGCACCGTCCGTACGATGCCGAGCACGTCACGGGGCCTGACCTGCGACGATCTGTTGATCCGGGCGCGATTGGCCTTGCCCGGATTCAGTTCGAGCTCGACCAGCTGCGAACGCTCGCCCTGGGTGACGGCGGCCCTGATGACGGCCCGCTCCGCGCCCATGCGCACCAGCGGGGCGTCCGAGGAGACCCGGTGGCTGCCGAGCGAGGCGAGATAGCCGACGGCCTCGACCAGATTGGTCTTGCCCTGGCCGTTGGCCCCCACGAACGCGGTGACGCCCGGGTCGAGAGGCACCTCGACCCGGGCGTACGAGCGGAAGTCGGCCAGCGACAGATGCGTGACATGCATGGTGTACGCCGACCTTCCCGGCTTCCTGCTCCGTGCTGTTGCTCCGTGCTGTGTGGTGCGGGCGGACACCCGGTCCGGCCCGCTCCCCTTCGCTGCTACTTCTTGTTCTCGACCGCGTGGCCGCCGAACTGGTTGCGCAGTGCGGCGATCATCTTCATCTGCGGGGAGTCGTCCTGGCGCGAGGCGAACCTGGCGAAGAGCGACGCGGTGATCGCGGGCAGCGGGACGGCGTTGTCGATCGCGGCCTCCACCGTCCACCGGCCCTCGCCGGAGTCGGCGGCGAAACCGCGGAGCTGGTCGAGGTGCTCGTCGTCGTCCAGCGCGTTGACCGCCAGGTCGAGCAGCCAGGAACGGATGACCGTGCCCTCCTGCCAGGAGCGGAAGACCTCGCGCACGTCGGTGACGGAGTCGACCTTCTCCAGGAGCTCCCAGCCCTCGGCGTAGGCCTGCATCATGGCGTACTCGATGCCGTTGTGAACCATCTTCGCGAAGTGGCCGGCGCCGACCTTGCCCGCGTGGACGGAACCGAAGTCGCCCTCGGGCTTCAGGGCGTCGAAGACCGGCTGGACCTTCGCGACGTTCTCGGCGTCGCCGCCGTACATCAGCGCGTAGCCGTTCTCGAGGCCCCAGACACCGCCGGAGACGCCGCAGTCGACGAAGCCGATGCCCTTGATGCCGAGCTCGACCGCGTGCTTCTCGTCGTCGGTCCAGCGGGAGTTCCCGCCGTCCACCACGACGTCACCGGCCGACAGCAGCTCGGCCAGCTCGTCGATCGTGGACTGGGTCGCGGCGCCCGCCGGGACCATCACCCACACGACCCGGGGGCCCTTCAGCTTGCCCACAAGCTCTTCGAGGCTGTGGACATCGGCGACGTCCGGGTTGCGGTCGTAACCGATGACGGTGTGGCCTGCGCGGCGGATGCGCTCGCGCATGTTGCCGCCCATCTTGCCGAGGCCGACGAGACCGATCTCCATCAGAGATTCCTTAAGCGTTGTGCCGATTCGTACCCAGGACCGAGCCTACGCCCGGCCGGGGACAGGGCGACGGGCATGCTCGGCGCTGAGCGTGCCCGTCGGGGCCTGCCGTGACAGGACCGGTGACCGGATCAGCCGGAGAGGCGGACCGGCATGATCAGGTACTTGTACGCGTCATCCGCCTCGGCATCCACGGCGGCGCGGCCGCTGAGCAGCGCGGGCTTGGTGGACGTCGTGAAGGAGAGCTGGGCGACGGGGGAGTCGATCGCGCTCAGGCCGTCCAGCAGGAAGGTCGGGTTGAAGGCGATCGAGATGTCGTCGCCCTCCAGGACCGCGTCGACGCGCTCCACAGCCTGTGCGTCGTCGCTGGAACCCGCCTCCAGGATCAGCACACCCTGCTCGAAGCTGAGCCGGACCGGGGTATTCCGCTCGGCCACCAGCGCGACGCGCTTGACTGCCTCGACGAACGGGGCGGTCTCGATGACCGCGACCGTGTTGAACTCGGTCGGGAAGAGCGTGCGGTACTTCGGCAGGTCGCCCTCGAGCAGCCGGGTGGTCGTCCGCCGGCCGGCGCCCTCGAAGCCGATGAGGCCCTCACCCGCGCCGGAGCCCGACAGCGCCAGCGTGACAGTGTCGCCGCTGGTGAGCGCCTTGGCGGTGTCCAGCAGCGTCTTGGCGGGGACCAGCGCGACGGCGGAGGCGTCGGCGTTCTCCGGCTTCCAGAGGAACTCGCGGACCGCGAAGCGGTAGCGGTCGGTGGAGGCCAGGGTGACGGTGTCGCCCTCGATCTCGATGCGCACACCGGTGAGGACGGGCAGCGTGTCGTCACGGCCCGCCGCGATGGCCACCTGGGCGGCGGCGGAGGCGAAGATCTCGCCGGGGACCGTCCCGGTCGCCGTCGGCATCTCGGGCAGTGCGGGGTACTCCTCCACAGGAAGGGTGTGGAGTGTGAACCGCGAGGAGCCGCAGGCCACCGTCGCCCGTACACCGTCTGTGGAAATCTCCACCGGCCGGTTGGGCAGGGCGCGGCAGATGTCGGCGAGCAGCCGGCCGGAGACCAGCACCGTGCCGTCCTCCTCGATCTCGGCATCCACCGAGACCCGGGCCGAGACCTCGTAGTCGAAGCTGGAGAAGCTGAGGGCACCGTCCTCGGCCTTCAACAGCAGCCCCGCAAGAACGGGCGCCGGCGGCCGGGCCGGGAGGCTACGGGCCACCCAGGCCACAGCCTCCGCGAGTACATCGCGCTCCACCCGGATCTTCACCGGAACCGCCTCCTGCTGTTGCTCGCTCGCCCTGCTGGCCTTCGTCGTCTGGTCGGGTCGCTCCACCGATGGGACGGGGAGGACGCCGGGGTCCAGTCTGACGTACGGCACCGACACTCGGTGCTGCTCGGGGTCAAGTCGCGACAAGCGGTCCGCGGAGCTCCGGCGCCGAGTTGTGCACAGGCCCCACTTCGAAGCGGATTCCGGGCTAACTAGAGGTAGTAGTAGTAGTAGGGCCTGTGGAAACCGTGGATAACGTCGTTTTCGCAGGTCAGGCCCTGTTTTTTGTCCACCGAGCCTGTGGGCGGAACCGGTGGACAACCCGGGGTTTCTGTGGACACCCGAAAGTTCTGCACAACCGGTACACAGGGCAGGGGGGTTTCTCCCCAGGTCTGTCCCCAGCTTTACCCAGCTTCCCCACAGCCCAACCGACCCTCTTGGTGTGACGCCTTTCACTCGGGGCGGTGAGAGCGGGTGTCGTGTTGCCGAACAGTGGACAGAGGTGTGGAGAAGCCCGCAGAAGCTGGGGACAAGAAGGTCCGGCCTGTGGGCTGCCGGTGGACAACGCTGGCACGACCCTGTGGACGAAAAACTTGTCCACAGGCTGTGGATCATTGTTGACCACAAATCCCCAGGCCTCTGAGCTGGCCTGATGGAGTATCGGCTGCCGTGCCTGTGGAAGCAGTATGGACAACTTTTCAATCCCCAGGCTGTGGAGGGGAGATTGTGCCCAGATCTGTGGAGAACGGCCCCTCCGCGGCAGGTATTCGAACAGCGGGGACGGGCCCGCGCCCCGGGAACCTCGTGCACAGCGGTCCCTGACCCGACTGAAAAGGGCGCTCCGGGACCCGATTCGGGTCCCGGAGCGCCCTTTCGGTGCTCGATGAAGCGTGGCTGTAAGACGGGTGGTGGCCCGTCAGCCGTTCTTGATGCGGTTGGTGAGCTCGGTGACCTGGTTGTAGATGGAGCGCCGCTCCGCCATCAGCGCGCGGATCTTGCGGTCGGCGTGCATCACGGTCGTGTGGTCGCGGCCGCCGAACTGGGCGCCGATCTTGGGCAGCGAGAGGTCCGTCAGCTCACGGCACAGGTACATCGCGATCTGGCGCGCCGTCACGAGCACGCGGCTGCGCGAGGATCCGCAGAGATCCTCCACCGTCAGCCCGAAGTAGTCGGCGGTCGCCGCCATGATGGCCGGCGCCGTGATCTCCGGGGCGGCGTCCTCACCGCCCGGGATCAGGTCCTTCAGCACGATCTCGGTCAGCCCGAGGTCCACCGGCTGGCGGTTGAGACTGGCGAAGGCCGTGACCCGGATGAGCGCGCCCTCCAGCTCCCGGATGTTGCGGGAGATACGGGAGGCGATGAACTCCAGCACCTCCGGCGGAGCGTTGAGCTGCTCCTGCACCGCCTTCTTACGGAGGATCGCGATGCGCGTCTCCAGCTCCGGCGGCTGCACATCGGTGGTGAGACCCCACTCGAAACGATTCCGCAGCCGGTCCTCCAGAGTCACCAGCTGCTTGGGCGGCCGGTCGGAGGACAGCACGATCTGCTTGTTGGCGTTGTGGAGCGTATTGAAGGTGTGGAAGAACTCCTCCTGCGTCGACTCCTTGCTCGCCAGGAACTGGATGTCGTCGACCAGCAGGATGTCGACATCGCGGTACCGCTTGCGGAAGGTGTCGCCCTTGCCGTCCCGGATCGAGTTGATGAACTCGTTGGTGAACTCCTCCGAGCTCACGTACCGCACCCGGGTTCCCGGGTAGAGGCTGCGGGCGTAGTGCCCGATGGCGTGCAGCAGGTGGGTCTTGCCGAGCCCCGACTCCCCGTAGATGAAGAGCGGGTTGTACGCCTTGGCGGGCGCCTCGGCGACGGCGACGGCCGCGGCGTGCGCGAAGCGGTTCGAGGCTCCGATGACGAAGGTGTCGAAGAGGTACTTCGGGTTCAGCCGGGCGTGCGGCTCACCGGGTCCGGGCGCGGGTGCGGGCTGTGCGCCCATCGGTCCGGGGACGCCGCCGGGCCGGCCCGTTCCGCCGCCCTGCCGGTGCTGGGGCTCCTGCATGTCGCGGCGCTCGGACCGCTGGGACTCGTAGCCCTGGTGCTCGGGGGGCTGCTGGCGGTAGTCGTGCTGGGGCTGCTGCTGGGGGCGGCCGCCGCCGTACGGCTCGCGCCAGTGCTCGCCGGAGGTGTCGCGGTCCTGGTATCCGCCGAGCCGGGGCTGCTGCCAGGAGAGGTCCTCCTGGGTGCGGGGCCAGGCGCCGGGCTCGGGGCGCTGCTGCTGGTAGTCGGGGTACGCGGGACGGGCGGTCGGCATGCCGTCGTCCGAGGGGCGGTGCCCGTAGCCGTCGTAGGCGTCGTTGTGCTGCCGCTCGTCGTGCTGCGGTCCCTGATAGCGGTGCTGCTGCTGGGACTGGTGCTGCTGCGACTGGTGCATCGGGGGCGCCGGCGGGTTCGGCGGCTCGCCCGCGGAGTCGTCGACCGTGATCGCGATCCGGATCGGGCGGCCGCACTCGCGGGTCAGCGTCTCGCTGATGAGCGGAGCGAGCCGGCCCTCCAGTACGCGCTTGCCCCATTCATTGGGGACGGCGAGCAGCGCGGTGTCGGCAACCAGGGCGAGCGGCTGGCAGCGCTCGATCCACTGTTTGTCCTTCGGCTCGATGCCCTGCTGGCCCTCCCCGAGGAGTTGCTCCAGCACTCGTGGCCACACTGCGGCAAGATCGGCAGGTACGTCAGCCACAAGGCACGCTCTCTCGCTGGTCCCACGAATGTGTGTTTCTCGGGACGTATGGGTCGGGATGGGTGAGGACCGGCAGGCGGGAAGAAAAAGAACCGGGGTTCGGCCACGGTAGGCGGGCCGACCCATGCGGTTCAAGTCGTTGTCCACAGGCTGTGCACAATGGGAGGTCCGACAGGGTCGGTTTGACCGGATGGCGTAGCCGCGCGTACCGTGACCAGGTCGAGTTGTCGATGGCTGCTGCCGCCTGCCTCCGATGGGCAAAGATCACGATCTGTGATTGTGAAGCGGTGCACTAGGGCGTTTACGCGAGTCTCTCGTGGGCGCACGGTGACAGCCAGGCGATGTCCCGCCAACACACGATCATTTCTGGAGCCCCCGAGTGAGCAAGCGCACCTTCCAGCCGAACAACCGTCGTCGCGCGAAGACCCACGGTTTCCGCCTGCGTATGCGGACCCGTGCCGGCCGCGCGATTCTCGCGTCCCGCCGTGGCAAGGGCCGCGCCAGCCTGTCCGCCTGATCGCGTACAGGTCGTCATGACGTGCTGCCTACCGAGAATCGGCTGAGGCGGCGCGAGGACTTCGCGACCGCGGTACGACGAGGACGCAGGGCCGGCCGCCCGCTACTCGTCGTCCATCTACGTAGCGGTGCAACGGACCCGCACGTGACTGGGGAGACTGCTCCCCCGCCGCGTGCGGGTTTCGTTGTCAGCAAAGCCGTGGGTGGCGCGGTCGTCCGCACAGCGGTGAAGCGAAGGCTTCGCCATCTGGTCCGAGAGCGACTGGCCCTGCTGCCCCCCGGTAGCCTGGTTGTCGTACGAGCGTTGCCCGGTGCGGGCGACGCCGACCATGAACAGCTGGCCCGAGACCTGGATGCCGCCCTTCAGCGGCTACTGGGAGGGGGCGCGCGATGAAGTACCCGCTGCTGGCTCTCATCAAGCTGTACCAGTGGACGATCAGCCCACTTCTCGGGCCTGTCTGCCGTTACTACCCGTCGTGTTCCCACTATGGATATACGGCGATCGACCGGCACGGAGCGATCAAGGGAACGGCGCTGACAGCCTGGCGCATCCTGCGATGCAATCCGTGGTCACCCGGCGGCGTGGATTACGTACCACCACGCAAACGTCCGCGTTGGCACGAACTGCTGCGAGATCTCTTCCGCGGCGGTAAGGGCGGGGACTCCGCCGCTGATGTGCCTCCCGGGGGATCGGCCACCGATCTTCCGAGCTCGGCCGCAGAGACTTCGCCCAAAGCTCAAGGAGCCTGATTAGTGGACACGATTGCCAGTCTGTTCAGCTTCATCACATGGCCTGTTTCCTGGGTCATCGTCCAGTTCCACAAGTTGTACGGGGCGATCTTCGGCCCCGACACGGGATGGGCCTGGGGTCTGTCCATCGTGTCCCTCGTGGTCCTGATCCGTATCTGTCTCGTTCCGCTGTTCGTCAAGCAGATCAAGTCGACGCGGAACATGCAGGTGCTCCAGCCGAAGATGAAGGCGATCCAGGAGCGCTACAAGAGCGACAAGCAGCGTCAGTCCGAAGAGATGATGAAGCTGTACAAGGAGACGGGTACCAACCCGTTGTCCTCGTGCCTTCCCATCCTGGCGCAGTCGCCGTTCTTCTTCGCCCTGTACCACGTGCTCTCGGCCATCGCGTCGAACAAGAAGATCGGTGTGATCGACCAGTCGCTGCTGGACAGCGCGCGTCAGGCACACATCTTCGGCGCTCCGCTGGCCGCCAAGTTCATGGACAGCGCGGACAAGGTCCAGGCGCTCGGCGCCTCGCTGGTGGATGTCCGGGTCGTCACCGCGGTCATGATCGTGATGATGTCGGCCTCGCAGTTCTTCACCCAGCGCCAGCTGATGACGAAGAACGTGGACCTGACGGTCAAGACGCCGTACATGCAGCAGCAGAAGATGCTGATGTACATCTTCCCGCTGATCTTCGCCGTCATGGGTATCAACTTCCCCGTCGGTGTCCTCGTCTACTGGCTGACCACCAACGTCTGGACCATGGGTCAGCAGATGTACGTGATCAACCAGAACCCGACGCCGGGCAGCAAGGCGCAGGACCAGTACCTGGGACGTCTGCTGAAGAGCGTCACCACGCACGGTGAGGTACGCGGCAGGACCAAGCGCAATACGGTCAAGCGGATCGTGTCCAAGGGCCCGGACCGCAATGACATCGAGCGGAAGTTCATCACCGGACTCGCCAAGCTCAATCTCGCCGCCCAGGAGGACGGCACGGTGGTGAAGAGCGAGACCGCCGCGGCCGACGCCGAGGCCGGAGCCGCGCAGCGACGCCAGCAGCCCAAGCGCCAGACCAAGGCGAAGCGTCACACCGCTGCGGGCCAGCAGGGCGGGGCGAAGGACGCCGACTCCAACGAGTCGGGGACCGCGACCTCCCTGCAGAAGAAGGCACCGCAGGACGACAAGCCCAAGCCGGCGGGCGGCAAGCCCGCATCCGGCTCCTCACGCCAAGCCAAGTCCGGACAGCGCAAGGGCCCGCAGCGGCCCAAGCACCCGTCCAAGAAGTAAGAAGGAGTCCATCCGTGACGGAAGGCACCACCTCCACGGCCGCTGAGGGCAGCGACACCTTGACCCGCCTCGAGCAGGAAGGGGAGATCGCAGCGGACTACCTTGAGGGCCTGCTCGACATCGCCGACCTCGACGGCGACATCGACATGGACGTCGAGGCCGATCGGGCCGCGGTCTCGATCATCAGTGAGTCGGCACGTGAACTGCAGAAGCTCGTGGGCCGCGACGGTGAGGTGCTGGAGGCGCTCCAGGAGCTGACGCGGCTGGCCGTGCACCGGGAGACCGGTGACCGGAGCCGTCTGATGCTCGACATCGGGGGTTTCCGGGCGCAGAAGCGTACGGAGCTGGCCGAGCTGGGTGCCAAGGCCGCGGACGAGGTCAAGAGCTCCGGTGAGCCGGTGAAGCTGGATCCGATGACGCCGTTCGAGCGCAAGGTCGTGCACGACGCGGTCGCGGCCGCCGGTCTGCGCAGCGAATCGGAGGGCGAGGAGCCGCAGCGCTTCGTCGTCGTCCTGCCGGCCTGACCGGCTCTTTACCTGTCGGCCCCGTCTGTTCGCAGGCGGGGCCGATCTTTGTCAGCCTGATAGTCAGCCACCATGGTGCGGTAATGCGGTATGGAAGGACGGTTCCCGTGACGGAGGAAGTAGAGCTTCCCCAGGCGCCCGACGAGGCCCGGGAGGTGTTCGGTGAGTGCTTCCCCGAGGCCGTCCGGTACGCGGAACTGCTGGCCGACGCGGGGGTCAAGCGCGGGCTGATCGGTCCGCGCGAGGTGCCGCGGCTGTGGGAGCGGCACCTGCTGAACTGCGCGGTGCTCTCCGAGGTCGTCCCCGATGGCGTCACGGTCTGCGATGTGGGCTCGGGTGCGGGGCTTCCGGGCATTCCGCTGGCGCTCGTGCGGCCGGATCTGAAGATCACCCTGCTGGAGCCGTTGCTGCGGCGGACGAACTTCCTCCAGGAGGTCGTCGAGCTCCTGGGGCTCGATCATGTGACGGTCGTCCGCGGCCGGGCCGAGGAGGTCCTGGGGACGCTTCAGCCGGTCCACGTGGTGACGGCTCGGGCGGTGGCTCCGCTGGACCGCTTGGCGGGCTGGGGAGTGCCGCTGCTTCGCCCGTACGGCGAGATGCTGGCGCTCAAGGGCGATACCGCCGAGGAGGAGATCAACGGCGCGCGGGCGGCCCTGAGCAAGCTCGGTGTGCTGGAGACCGAGGTGCTGCAGGTGGGCGAGGGCATCGTTGATCCGATGTCCACCGTGGTGCGCGTGGTGGTGGGTGAGAGCCCCGGTGGTGTGAGGTTCGCCGCAAAGAGGGCCAAGGCCGCGAGGGTCAGCCGGACGCGCCGTCGTCGCTGATCCATCCGATCACGCTGCGCGCATGACCGTTACGCACCGTTTGTAGGTGTATCGGAGATGCCTCGCACGGGGAGGTGTACGTACCCCGCGCGGAGTGTCGTGCCCCTGTAGCTACGCTGCAGGGGCATCGTGTTTCACGTGAAACGTCGCTCTCTGCTGCATGGAATTATCAGCCGCGGTCGTGCGGCTGCCACGCCTCGCCATCGCAGGCCCGTTAGGGCTACGGAGTTGTCCACAGAAGTGGATTCGTCCACAGAAGAGCGGGCCTCGCTGGTTCGCGACCCTGAAAGCATGGCAGGCTCTGCTCATTGCGAGCCTGAAGTCGAGGAGAGTGAATCCTTGCGGTCCGACGCCAACATCGCGGGACCGATGACCGACCCGGTCCCCGGTCCCCGATCCGAATCGGCGGTGGACGGTGTTTCACGTGAAAC
This sequence comes from Streptomyces sp. NBC_00341, assembly GCF_041435055.1. Taxonomy (NCBI): domain Bacteria; kingdom Bacillati; phylum Actinomycetota; class Actinomycetes; order Kitasatosporales; family Streptomycetaceae; genus Streptomyces; species Streptomyces sp. NBC_00341. Next base: position 4,442,787 of record NZ_CP108002.1, read on the forward strand.
ACCGCCACCGATGGACGACACACCCATCGGCCGCGCGGCCCAGCTGGCGGTCGAGGCCCTTGGCCGCGCCGGCGAGGGGCTGCCGCGACCTGACCAGACGCGCGTCATGGTGGTGGCCAACCAGAAGGGCGGGGTGGGCAAGACCACCTCGACGGTCAACCTTGCCGCGTCCCTAGCCCTCCACGGTGCTCGTGTCCTGGTGGTCGACCTGGACCCGCAGGGGAACGCCTCCACGGCACTGGGTATCGACCACCACGCCGAGGTCCCCTCGATCTATGACGTCCTGGTGGAGAGCAAGCCGCTCTCCGACGTGGTTCAGCCCGTCCCGGACGTCGAAGGTCTCTTCTGCGCCCCAGCGACCATCGATCTCGCCGGTGCGGAGATCGAGCTGGTGTCGCTGGTGGCGCGGGAGAGTCGACTCCAGCGGGCGATCCAGGCCTACGAACAGCCGCTGGACTACATCCTCATCGACTGCCCGCCCTCGCTCGGTCTCTTGACCGTCAACGCCCTGGTGGCCGGTGCCGAGGTGCTGATCCCGATCCAGTGCGAGTACTACGCGCTGGAAGGGCTCGGGCAGCTGCTGCGCAATGTCGACCTCGTGCGGGGGCACCTCAACCCCGAGCTCCATGTGTCGACGATCCTGCTCACCATGTACGACGGCCGGACCAGGCTCGCGTCGCAGGTCGCGGAGGAGGTGCGCACCCACTTCGGCAAGGAGGTGCTGCGCACCAGCATTCCGCGCTCGGTGCGGATCTCCGAGGCGCCGAGCTATGGGCAGACCGTACTCACCTACGATCCCGGGTCCAGTGGCTCCCTGTCGTATCTTGAGGCGGCACGTGAGATCGCTCTGCGCGGGGTGGGGATGCATTACGAGGCGCAGCAGGCCCACACGGGCAGTCGGAACAGCCAGCAGAACACTTCGGAGGGGATCCAGTGAGTGAGCGTCGTAGAGGGTTGGGGCGAGGGCTCGGTGCCCTGATTCCCGCCGCTCCGCAGGAGAAGCCGGTCGCGTCGACCCGATCCGGTGCGTCCTCTGCCGGAACGGGTCCGGTCATGACGGCCGAGCGGGGAGTCGCTGCCGCCAAGGTGACCTCGCTCGGTGCGGTGCCGGAGCCGAGTGCTCCTGTTTCTGATTCGGCCGGGGCCGACGGGCCGAGCGAGGTGGCAGGGGCGTACTTCGCCGAGATCCTGCTCGACTCCATCACGCCGAACCCTCGTCAGCCCCGAGAGGTCTTCGACGAGGACGCGCTTGCCGAGCTGGTGACCTCCATCAAGGAGGTCGGTCTTCTTCAGCCGGTCGTCGTACGGCAGACCGGTGCCGACCGCTTTGAGCTCATCATGGGCGAGCGACGCTGGAGGGCCTGCCGTGAAGCGGGTCTGGAGCGGATCCCCTCCATCGTCCGGGCCACGGATGACGAGAAGCTCCTCCTGGACGCGCTCCTGGAGAACCTTCACCGGGCTCAGCTCAACCCGTTGGAGGAGGCGGCTGCGTACGACCAGCTGCTCAAGGAGTTCAAGTGCACGCATGACCAGCTGGCCGACCGCATCGGGCGTTCCCGGCCGCAGGTGTCCAACACCTTGCGTCTGCTGAGGCTGTCGCCCCCGGTGCAGCGAAGGGTCGCTGCCGGGGTTCTCTCGGCGGGACACGCGCGTGCGCTGCTCTCGGTGGACGACTCCGAGGAGCAGGACAAGCTGGCACATCGCATCGTGGCCGAAGGTCTCTCGGTGCGCGCGGTCGAGGAGATCGTGACGCTCATGAGTTCCAGGCCCACGAGCGCCTCCAAGGCCAAGGGGCCGCGAGCCGGTGGCCGGCTGTCACCGGCGCTGTCCGATCTGGCATCCAGGCTCTCGGATCGCTTCGAGACCCGGGTGAAGGTCGACCTCGGCCAGAAGAAGGGGAAGATCGTCGTCGAGTTCGCCTCGATGGAGGACCTGGACCGCATCCTCGGCAGCCTCGCTCCCGGCGAAGGCCGGGTGCTGGACCGCAGCCCGGCTGAGGAGCCGGCTGAGGACGACGAGAGCTGACTTCTGAGCGACGCTGGGCGGGCTGTGTTCCGGTAGGACGGAACACAGCCCGCCCTTTGCATTCTCTCGGTGTCAGCTTGATCCCGTCGTGGATACGATGCGTTCTGGTAGACCACATCCGGTTGATCCGTCTCCGCGAACGGAGTGCACCGTCCGTCGCACGCGATGCAGTGGACGAGGGAAGTGAGGAACAGCCTTCATGGGGCGTCGGCTCGCACCGCTCACGCTGGACAACCTCTCTGATCTACCCGAGCGCTGTCGTTCCTGTGTGTTCTGGGAACTTGATCCGGTGCGCGGAGCGGCCGCGGTCAAGGCCGGCAGGCCCGGGGCGGAGAAGGAGGCCTGGATCTCCGGTGTTCTGCTGGAGTGGGGGTCCTGCGGCCGCGTTGTCTACGTCGATGACGTTCCGGTCGGCTTCGTTCTCTACGCACCGCCGGCCTACGTACCGCGGGCTGCGTCTTTTCCGACCAGCCCGGTCTCCCCCGATGCCGTTCAGCTGATGACTGCCTTGATCCTGCCGGGGTACCAGGGGCAGGGCCTCGGACGGGTCATGGTGCAGACCGTCGCCAAGGATCTGCTCAGCCGCGGATTCAAGGCGATCGAAGCGTTCGCGGATGCCCGCTGGAAGGAACCGGCTTGTGTGCTGCCCGCGGATCATCTGCTGGCAGTGGGCTTCAAGACCGTACGAACGCATCCGTCTCATCCGAGGCTGCGGCTGGAACTGCGCACGACCCTTTCGTGGAAAGAAGATGTGGAGCTGGCTCTGGACCGGTTGCTGGGTGCGGTCCAGAAGGAGCCGGTGCTGCGACCGCTGTGATTCGGGCGGTGTATCTACGGGACGTGAAACGTGAAACGGGCCCACCCCTCGGGGTGGGCCCGTTTCACGTGAAACATCGGGCAGCGGTTCTGCCTTGTCCGGCCTTATTCGGCGATGAAGCCTTCGAGGTCGCGAAGGATCGCGGCCTTCGGCTTGGCGCCGACGATGGTCTTGGCGACCTCGCCGCCCTGATAGACGTTCAGCGTCGGGATGGACATGACGCCGTACTTGGCAGCGGTGGCCGGGTTCTCGTCGATGTTGAGCTTGACGATCTCGATCCGGTCGCCGTGCTCAGCCGCGATGGCCTCCAGGGAGGGGGCGATCTGGCGGCACGGGCCGCACCAGGCAGCCCAGAAGTCCACCAGTACGGGCTTGTCGCTCTTCAGGACGACCTCGTCGAACGAGTCGTCAGTCACGTTCTTCAGCACGCCGGCCACGGCGGCCTCCTTAACTTCGCGGGGGTGTGGGTGAGACTTGGATCAGACGGTGGCTGCGGCGGCGTTCTCGTCGTCGGCGAGCGCGGCGAGGAAGCGCTCGGCGTCGAGTGCGGCGGAGCAGCCGGTGCCGGCAGCGGTGATGGCCTGCCGGTAGGTGTGGTCGACGACATCGCCTGCGCCGAACACACCGGTGAGGTTCGTACGCGTCGAGGGGGCCTGGACCTGGAGGTAGCCCTCGTCGTCGAGGTCGAGCTGGCCCTTGAAGAGCTCAGTGCGCGGGTCATGGCCGACTGCGATGAACAGGCCGGTAACGGCGAGCTCGGAGGTCTCACCGGTCTTGGTGTTGCGCAGGGTCAGACCGGACAGCTTCTGTTCGCCGTGCACCCCGGCGACCTCGCTGTCCCAGGCGAACTTGATCTTCGGGTCCGCGAAGGCGCGGTCCTGCATGGCCTTGGAGGCTCGCAGCGAGTCGCGGCGGTGGACGATGGTGACCGACTTGGCGAAGCGGGAGAGGAACGTTGCCTCCTCCATCGCGGTGTCGCCGCCGCCGACCACGGCGATGTCCTGGTCCTTGAAGAAGAACCCGTCGCAGGTCGCACACCAGGAGACGCCGCGTCCCGAGAGGGCGTCCTCGTTGGGCAGACCGAGCTTGCGGTGCTGCGACCCGGTGGTGACGATGACGGCCTTGGCGTGGTGCACCGTGCCCGCGGTGTCGGTGACGGTCTTGATGTCGCCGGTGAGGTCGACGGAGACCACGTCGTCGGGGACCAGCTCGGCACCGAATCGCTCGGCCTGGGCGCGCATGTTGTCCATGAGCTCCGGGCCCATGATTCCGTCCTGGAATCCGGGGAAGTTCTCCACGTCGGTCGTGTTCATCAGCGCGCCACCGGCGGTGACGGCGCCCTCGAAGACCAGCGGCTTCAGGGAGGCGCGCGCCGTGTACAGCGCGGCGGTGTAGCCCGCTGGGCCGGAGCCGATGATGATCACATTACGCACGTCGCTCACGGGTTTCTTCCTCGTCTCTGCAGACTGCCTACTGTCCACGCCTACTGGGGTCGGTTCAACGACTCTCACCCCACCCAACGGATCCTACGGGGGATGCATTCCCGACGTGCCCGGGCCGGCATCCGGCGTGATACTCAGGGGCGGGCGTAGGCGTGTGTCAGCAGGAGCTTCCCCTTGACTGCGGGGTCCGCACCGACGCATGCGGCATCGACGACGTAGGCCTCGACCCGGGTCGTGTCCGTGGGATGCGGAAGGACGACGAGGAAGGCCTCCGCGCCTTGATAGGTGCCCTTCTCGACAGCGAGGACGGCGGAGTTCCGTCCTATCCCCTGCTCCACACAGGAAGGGACGGTCGCCACGGGAGCGCGGAGCGGCGCCTGCGGCGACGCCGATCCTGGAGGTTCGGTCTGCGGCGAGGACTTCGTGTCGATCGAAGGTGCCTGATTCCGGCCGGCTGACTTCCCTGGGTCCGACGGGTCCGTGCTGGAGCTCAGCAGACTGTGGACACGTTCTTGGACCGTGGACTGCGAGAACGCCTGCGAGTCGGATTTCTTGGCGCTGGTTCCTTGGTCCGAAGCTCTGACGTCGGCGGAGTTGTGTGACGTGGTGACGTTCTGCAGCAGGAAGACGCTCACACCGACTACGGCGGCGCCCAGCGTGGTGCCGAGCACTGCCCGGCGGCGGCGTCGGCGCATCGGGCGGCGACCGGGACCGGTGGCGGCACGTGCGTGCCCGGCGGGGCGGTCCGCGAGCTCCTGCGCGGTGGCGGCCTGCTCCGTTTCACGTGAAACATCTGCCTCCGCGTCACGTGAAACATCTGCCTCCGCCCGTGAACCTTCCGCCTCCGAGTCGGAAGCGGTGGCAACGGCACGGGCTTCGTCGGCGAGCGCGGCATCGATGCGGTCCGCTATGTCGATGGGCATGGCCTGCGGGGCAGGCATGGAGCCCAGCAGGCTGCGGATCTCCTCCAGGGAGGCCAGGACGTCGGCGCAGAGATCGCAGCCGTCCACGTGGTGCCGGACATCAGCGGTGCGCGGCGGCGAGAGCACGCCCTCGGTGAGGTCGGAGATCTCTGAGACGTCCGGGTGCTGGGTCGTGTCGGTTGTCGATGTCATGTGCGCCCACCTCCGCCCTTCACTCCAGCTGGATCGCTTGTTCCCGCGTCTCTTGGCCCCGCTGCCGGTGGGACGGATGCTCTCGCCGTCCGGTTCCTTCCCGCCTCCCGCTCACCGCTGTCCCCGGCTTCCCCGCGGAGATGGGTGAGCAACGGGGCCAGTCTGGCGCGGCCCCGGGCGCAGCGGCTCTTCACGGTGCCGACCGGAACGTCGAGGATGCGCCCCGCCTCTGCCACCGGATACCCCTGCATATCGACGAGGACGAGGGCCGCACGCTGCTCGGCGGGGAGGGTGGCGAGGGCCGCGAACAGTTCGCGGTGCAGGTCCTGCCGCTCGGCCGGTGCCTCGGCGGACTCGTGCGGCTCCAGAAGCTGGTCGAGCCGCTCCGGGTCGTTGACGGGCGAGGTCTTCCGGGAGGACGCCTTGCGGACCCGGTCGAGACAGGCGTTGACGGTGATGCGGTGCAGCCAGGTGGTCACGGCGGACTGGCCGCGGAAGGTATGGGCGGCACGGAAGGCGGAGACGAGGGCATCCTGCACGGCGTCGGCCGCTTCCTCCCGGTCGCCCAGGGTGCGCAGAGCCACGGCCCACAGCCGGTCGCGATGCCGCCGTGCGAGCTCACCGAAGGCGTCCGGCTCACCGGCTACGTGGCTGGCCAGAAGGTCCTGATCAGTCGAGTCGGCGAATCTGGTGTCGTCCAACGGTGAGCCCCCTCCCTCGTTACTGTCAGCCGGTGACCTTGATGTCCGAGATCTTGCCCCGGAAGGTCCCCTCGCTCGGCGGCAGCTTGGTGAGCCAGACCAGAAGGTACCGCGCCTGAACGGACTCGCCGGGCTTGAGTGACACGTTCGTGCCCGAACCTTCGGCAACTTTGGTGAAGCTGTTGGGCATCGTTGGTGCCGTGGCGTCGCTGGAGGTGCGCAACTCGGCCGATGTGGTGCCGCCCAGGAACGTCACGTCCACCTTGCGGACCCGCTGGACCTTGCCGAGATCGAGTACGACCCCGACGCCCTCCTTCAGTTTCCCGAAGTCGGCGGAGTAGTAGCCGTCGGTGTGCCAGTACGTGCTCGCGTCGCCGTCGTAGACGTGGTCTATGTCCTGGGGCTTCTCCGACCCGTCGCCGAGCGGGTCGAAGTCCTTGGCGCTGACGATTCGGACGGGCTTGCTCTTCTCGACGGGCGGGGCGCCGCCGTTCTCCGGGTTGCTCTGTGTGGTACCCGGGTCGCCCGATTTGCTGTCGTGGTCCAGGAGGGTTTCCGCGAGCTGCCAGCTGCCGAGGCCCAGTGCGGCGATGAGCAGCGCGGAGACCGCCCATTTGAGCGCCTTGCCCGTGCGGCTCTGGAGCGGGGCGGGCGGTACGACGTGCACGGCCTGGGTCGGCGCGGCGCCGGGTCCGGCGGGACGACCGTAGGTGCCCTGCTGGTAGGTGGTCCGCTGGTACTCGGGCGGCGCGGTGAACGTGGGCTCGGGCGGGCGGATCCGCGGCATGGCCGCGACGGCCTTGGCCAGTTCGTCGGGCGTGGTGCACGGCTGCTCCTGGCGGGAGGCCGTGGCGCCGTCGTTCGCGAGCGCCCGCATGGCGATCTCGGAGAGGCCGCGGTGGACGCCGGCCCGTACCTGGTCGGGCGGGATCAGGCCGACGCCCTTGGGGAGCCCGGTGAGGCCGTAGGCGTCGCTCTCGTACGGCCAGCGCTGGGTCAGCGCGGCGTAGAGGAGGGCGCCGATCGCTTCGGTGTCGGCGCGCTGGGGGCCCTCGGAGGTGATGCCGCGCAGTGCCGCGTTCACCGCGAGACCGCGGATCCGGTACTGACCGGAGGAGCTGCGGAGCACCGCGCCGGGAGTGAGCCGCAGATGGGCCAGTCCCTCGCGGTGCGCGGCCGCCATGGCCTGGGAGATCTGGCTGACGAGCTGGTAGGCGTCGTGGGCCTCCATCGGCCCCGCGCCGAGCAGTGCGGTGAGCTCGGTGGCGTCCGGAAGCCATTCGTGGACGACGTAGACGAGGTCGTTCTCCTCCACGGCGTCGAGGACCTGCACGAAGCGGGGGTCGCCGAGCAGTGCGGAGGAACGGGCCGCGGCCAGCACGGAGCGGGCTCGCGGGTGGTCGGCGGGGAGGAGATGGACGCCCACCGCGCGGCGCAGTTTCTCGTCGACGGCGCGCCAGCTGCTGAAACCGTCCAGACGGGTGACGCACTCCTCCAGCCGGTAGCGTCCGGCGAGCTTGTGACCGCTGTGCAGATCGGGGGAAGACACGGTGGCGTCGGCGTCCGCCGGTTCGTCCACCGCTTCCTGGGGGCCTGCGCCCGTTGATTCCTGGGCTTCTGCCGTGCCGTCGGTCGTGGCCTCGTCCGCCTTGGCGGACAGCGGCTTGTCGCCGCTGTTGTCGGCCACGTCAACGGCAGCCGTGCTACGTTCCGCCACCGTCGTTCCTGCCTCCCCATCCGTTGCGCGATGCCAGCCAGCTCTGCACAGTCACGCCAATTGTGCCCATACTCCGGCACCATGCACGACACGCAGGGACCGGAGATGGTTGTGCGGGCCGGTGATCTTCAGCGGCCGAGCCTTCCCCGGATCATGCCGACCATGCCGTTGATCTCTTCGATCCGCATCCGCTTCGCCGCGACGACGAAAACACCCAGCAGCGCGATCCCACCGCAGACCAGCGCGAGGAGCGAGCCCGAGGCGCCGTCGCCGAGCGCGTGGAGAAGGGCGAACCCCACACCGCCGCCGATCAGTGCCGCGGGGATCGCGGCGAGGCAGAGCCGGGCGTAGGTACGCAGGACGTGGGCGCCGTCCAGATCGCCGCCCAGCCGGTTCCGCAGCCGGCGCCACGCGATACCGACACCGACGGCGTAGGCGAGGCCGTACGAGGCGGCCATGCCGACCACCGCCCACTGGGCGGGCAGCGCGACGTAGCAGATGGCCGAGGCAGCCGCGTTGACCAGGGCGACGATGACGGTGTTGTAGAAGGGGGTGCGGGTGTCCTCGTAGGCGTAGAACCCTCGCAGCACCACGTACTGCACCGAGTAGGGGATCAGCCCGAGGCCGAAGGCCATCAGGATGTAACCCATGGAACGAGCGGCCTCCGGGCCGGTGGAGGCGTACAGCAGGGTGGAGATCGGAACGCCCAGGGCGAGGAAGGTGAAGGCGACCGGCACGATGGCCACGGCGGAGTTGCGCAGGCCCTGCGAGATGTCGTCGCGGACCGCGCCCGGGTCGTTGTCGTGGGCGGCACGGGAGATGCGGGGCAGCAGAGCGGCCATGACCGAGACGGTGATGATCGCCTGCGGCATGCCCCAGATCAGCTGGGCGTTGGAGTAGGCCAGGAAACCGGCGCCGTTCCTGCCGGACTCCTTGCCTGCGGAGGTCGCGAGCTGGGTGACGACGAGGACACCGGCCTGGTTGGCCAGGACGAACAGGACCGTCCACTTGGCCAGCTTGACCGTCTTGCCGAGCCCGTGGCCCCTCCAGTCGAACCGCGGGCGGAACCGGAACCCGGCCTCGCGCAGGTACGGGATCATGGCGAGGGACTGGACGATCAGGCCCAGCAGGGTGCCGATGCCCAGCAGCCGGACGCCCTCCGGCGGGATCGTCTGGACGCCCATGTGGGATTCGTGGGAGGTGCCGTAGACCCAGATGAACATGCCGAAGGTGAAGATCATGACGATGTTGTTGAGGACCGGAGTCCACATCATCGCGCCGAACTTCCCGCGGGCGTTCAGGATCTGGCCCATCACGACGTGCACACCCATGAAGAAGATGGTGGGCAGGCAGTACCGGGCGAAGGTGATGGCCACGTTGTTCGCGGCCTGATCGCTGGCGATCGTGTCCGACATCAGCCGGATGAGCCAGGGCGCCGCGAAGACCGCCAGGGCGACGATCACACCGAGCGCGACCATCACCAGGGTCAGCAGCCGGTTCGCGTAGGCCTCGCCGCCGTCCTCGTCGTCCTTCATGGAACGGACGAGCTGGGGGACGAACACCGAGTTGAGGCCGCCGCCCACGGTGAGGATGTAGATCATCGTCGGCAGCGTGTAGGCGATGGTGAAGCTGTCGCCGAGCAGGGCCGCGCCGAGGGCCGCGGTGATCACCAGGCTGCGGACGAATCCGGTGAGCCGTGAGACGAGGGTGCCGGCCGCCATGACCGCACTGGACTTCAGCAGCCCGGAGGCCCGGCCGCCTGACTTCGCCGGTACGGGCGCGGGGGCCGGCTCGGGCCGGTCCGGGGCGGGGGAGCCCGCCGGGCCCTCCTGGTCCCGGAAGAGGTGTGCGAACGCGTCGGGTTCATCGCGCCCCGCAGAGGCCTGGGTGACGAGATCGTCCACGCCGACGAACTGGGTGGTCGCCGCGTCGTCGCCGTACGGCAGGTGCCGGGACGGGCCGTCGGGCTCGGGCGGCGGTGTCTGTGCCCAGATCCGCGGGTCGGGGGCGTACGGGGCGGCAGGCGGCTGCTGGTAGAGCGGCTGCGGCTGCTGGTAGGTGCCGGGAGGCGGTGGCGGATGCGCCGCACGGTCGTACAGGGCCTCGTTCACCGGATCCTGCGCCGAGAGGTCCTGCGCCCGGTAGGGGTCGTAGTCGTACGCGGCCTGCAGATACGGATCGGGCGCCGGTGGCACCTGCTCCGGACCAGGGGGCACCGGCGGACCGCCGGAAGACCCAGCTCCGCCCGTACCCTGACCGCGATCACCGTCGTACGGCGCGTTCATCGAAACCCCACCTCATCGTCCCCGGCCGACCGGCCACGACAGACATCGCTCAACGGTCCACTTTCTCACCCGTGCCCGACGGCTCCGTGCTTTCGGGACCGGTGTCCGGCGTCGGGTCACTCGGCTGCTCGGGTTCACTGCCGTCGTCGCCCGCCGCGCCGCCCGCGTTGGCGCGCTTGCGATGTGCATACATCCTGATGCCGGCGAGGACCAGCAGCAGCAGTCCGCCGGCAATCACGAGAAGGACGGTCGGCGTCAGCTCGGACACCTTCACGGTGAAGTTCATCTCCGCGCCGTACGGCGTGCCGTCCTCCGTGTACAGCTGGGCGGTCATCTGGACCTGGCCGTTGATGTTGGCAGCGGCGTCGAACTTCACGGACTGGCTGTGACCGCCCGCGATCTGGATCGGCTGCTCCGCCACGGCACCGCCGTCGTTCAGCTTGAGCCGCGTCGCGTTCTCCGACCTCAGCCGCAGCACCAGGTGGTCGACGTCCTGCAACAGCCTGTTCTGCACCGTGACCGGAATCGTGGCGCTCCGCCCGGACAGGGTGACATCCGACTTCGAGATCAGCTGGACCTCGTTGACGAGACCCTGCAGGTAGGTGCGCACCGAATCCCGGTACTGCTGGGCCTCCAGCGGCCTGCCCCGCCACGACGTCGACATGGAGCGGTTGACCGCGTTGCCGAAGGGGGTCACCACGCGCTCGGGCTGGGTGAGGATGACCTGGAAGTTGTTGAGGGAGGCCTGGGTGGACTTGATGTCCTGGAAGGCCTGGGTGGGCAGCTCCTGGCTGCGCAGCTTCTTCGGGTACCGGGACGTCCGGGGGACCTGTGTGGTCGCCTTCGCGTCGGGCTTCCCCTCGGCCGCCTGGATCAGCCCCTGGGACTGCGTCCAGCGATCGTCGTCGAGGGCGTGCAGGGCGCGGGCCATCGTCTGGGCCTGGGCGACCGTCGGCATCCGCTGGGGCGCGACGACGACGCTCCGGTCCTTGTCCGTGTCCTGCTCGGCCAGGGAGAGCGTGAGGGCGAGGAACTTCTGCACGGCGAGCGTGGAGTCCCCGGCCTTCGTCATATCGCCCTGGAAGGCGGTGGAGAGCCGGGAGTCGGAGACCACGGCGGTGGTGCCGCCGCCGATCGGCCGGGCGGCGGTGGGCGTGTACACCAGGTTGCCGTTCTCCTGGAGGCTGTCGCTGCGTGAGATCACGTTGTGGGCGCCGGCCGATGTGGCGACGTCCACGATCGACGGGTCGATGGCACCGTCGACCGGCCACGCGAAGTCCGTCGAGGGCTTCAGGTGCAGGATCGTCTGCACCGTCGTCGCGGCCACCTCGCTGGCGTTCTGGAGGTGGCTCAGGGTGCCCGAGACGTTCTTGCCGCGGTGCGCGATCGATGCCAGATCGGGATCCCCGAACGGCAGCGCGATGACCTTGCCCTCGGTCACCGCCGCTTCCAGTGAGGCGAGCCACTGCTTGGCCACGTTCTGATTCGTACCGGCGATCGTGGTGTCACCGGACTTGACCCGGTAGTCCCGTGTCATCGCGTCGACGCTGGCCAGCAGATCCGGGTCGATGACCCACGTCACGGGCAGCTGGCTGCCCAGCGACACCATCTGTTCCAGGCGGCCGCCCGGCGCGATCTCCGCGGCCAGCTCGTCGTCGGCGAACACCGGGGTCTGCTGGGAGTCGGAGCCGGTCTCGGCGGTGAGGTGCGCCGCAGCGATCAGGGGCCAGGCGTAACTGATCCGGGGCTTGGAGTCGCGGTTCTCGTTCTGCCAGGGGAGGAACGTCCGCTTGATCCCGAGCACCTGGTCGTACAGGGCGTGGGACGTCCGGCCCGACAGGGTGACGCCGAGCTGGTACACGCCGTCGTCGCCGAGCCCCAGCTTGCTGACGGGCACGGACAGGGTGAAGTCCTGGCTGATCCCGGAGGGCAGCTTGGCGATCTTGACCGTGTACTTGCCGCCGACCGGAGACGGGTCGGCGCCGGGCAGATATCCGGTGCGCCGGTTGGCCGCGTCTATCGACGTCCTGCTGTAGAGCCGGGGGCCCACGCGCAGATCGACCTGGGCCGCGGTGACGGTCTCCTTGCCCTTGTTGGTCAGGGTGCCGGACACGGTGAGGGTGTCCCCCTTCACCGGGGCACTCGGAGTGACCGTGTCCAGGGACACCGCGACCGTGCCGGAGCCCGTCGGGGCCTTGTCCGGCACGCCGGCCTGCGCCGCCGGAGCGGCCGCCCCGGCCAGCAGGGCGGCGACGAGCGGAGCCCCGGCCAGCACGGCGGCTGTGCGCCGCAGCCACCGGCGGGCAGGAGAGGGATCCATCCCCTGGAAGTCTGCCGCCTCGGCCACGCGCCTACCCGTCCCTCGTCGTCATGAGCTGCTGTCGATCGTCGTCCGTTGCTGCGTCCACGCATGGTAACGATGTGCGCGGCGGCTAAGTGCTGGGGTGTACGGCACATGATCGGCAGAGTCTCGCAGGGCTGAAGGAAACCATGACGTCCGGGCCGGTCCGGGCACGTACCCTTTTCTGTTGTGCCGAATGCCAATGAAGACAACGCCAGTGTCCTGACCCAGGTGCAGCACCGCGCAGTCAGTGAACTGCTCCGGGTGTCCCCGGTCGCCGACGATCTCGCCCGCCGATTCCAGGATGCCGGATTCAGTCTCGCCCTGGTCGGTGGCTCGGTCCGGGACGCACTTCTGGGCAGGCTCGGGAACGACCTGGACTTCACGACCGATGCCCGTCCCGAGGCGGTCCTGAAGATCGTCCGGCCCTGGGCGGACTCGGTATGGGAGGTCGGGATCGCCTTTGGCACGGTGGGCGCCCAGAAGGACGGCTACCAGATCGAAGTCACCACATACCGGTCCGAGGCGTACGACCGAACCTCGCGCAAGCCGGAGGTTTCCTACGGCGACTCCATCGAGGACGACCTCGTCCGACGTGATTTCACGGTCAACGCGATGGCTGTCGCGCTGCCGCAGAAGGACTTCATCGACCCCCACGGTGGCATCGGGGACCTGTCGGAGCGCGTCCTGCGCACCCCCGGAACCCCCGAGGAATCGTTCTCCGACGACCCGCTGCGCATGCTGCGAGCCGCGCGCTTCGCCGCGCAGCTGGACTTCGAAGTGGCTCCCGATGTGGTCGAGGCGATGACGGAAATGGCGGGGCGGATCGAGATCGTCTCTGCCGAGCGGGTCCGTGAGGAGCTCAACAAGCTCCTTCTCTCCACGCACCCCCGGAAGGGGCTGGCGCTTCTTGTCGACACGGGGCTGGCACAACAGGTACTTCCCGAGCTCCCCGCGCTCCGGCTCGAAAGTGACGAGCATCACCGTCACAAGGACGTGTACGAGCACTCCCTGACCGTTCTGGAGCAGGCGATCGACCTGGAGGAGGACGGCCCGGACCTCGTTCTGCGTCTTGCCGCGCTTCTTCATGACATCGGCAAGCCGAGGACCCGGCGCTTCGAGAAGGACGGCCGGGTCTCGTTCCACCACCACGAGGTGGTGGGCGCCAAGATGGTCAAGAAGCGGATGACCGACCTCAAGTACTCCAACGACATGGTCAAGGACGTCTCGAAGCTGGTGGAGCTGCATCTGCGCTTCCACGGGTACGGCGACGGGGAGTGGACCGACTCGGCGGTCCGCCGCTACGTGCGTGACGCCGGCCCCCTGCTGGAACGGCTGCACAAGCTCACTCGCTCGGACTGCACCACGCGCAACAAGCGCAAGGCATCCGCCCTCTCGCGGACCTATGACGCGCTGGAGGAGCGCATCGCGCAGCTGCAGGACAAGGAAGAGCTCGACGCGATCCGGCCGGACCTGGACGGCAACGAGATCATGCAGATCCTGAACGTCGGGCCCGGACCGGTCATCGGCAAGGCGTATGCGTTCCTGCTGGAACTGCGCCTGGAGAACGGGCCGGTGGAGCACGACGAGGCAGTGGCCGAGCTCAAGAAGTGGTGGGAATCGCAGGACTGAGCCCCACTAGGCGGTATGGCCGGGAGGGCTGCCGGTCATGTTTCACGTGAAACATGACCGGCAGCTCGTACGACGAGGGCGCTGTTTCACGTGAAACAGCGCCCTCGGTCAGTCCTGTCGGAGGTGTCGTCGTGCACTGCGGCGACCTTGAACTCGGCAGCGTTCGAATCCTGCACTGCCTTCTTGGACGCGCGCACGCTATACGACCTCGCGGGTTCGGCTCCAGCGGTACAGGGCCATGGCCACCAGGGCGTAGAGCGCGGCCACTCCGATGACCACCGTGGCCGACCTGCCGTCAGGAGGCAGCATGAGAGCGGCGGCACCGGCTGCTCCCACGAAGGCCACGTTGAACAGCACGTCGTAGAGCGAGAACACCCGGCCGCGGAAGGCGTCGTCCACCGAGGTCTGCACCACCGTGTCCGTCGCGATCTTCGCCCCCTGGGTGACGAGGCCGAGGACGAACGCGGCGACGAGCATCGGCGTGGGGGTGAACCACAGCCCCAGCGCCGGCACAAGGGCGGCTGCGGCGGCCGCGCACACCGTCATCCAGCGGAACCGCCCGAGCCGTGCCACGGCCCACGGGGACAGCACCGCCGCGGCGAAGAACCCCGCCCCGGACACCCCCACCGCCAGCCCGAGCAGCGCCAGCCCATGGGCTTCGGTGTCCGCCCAGGCGTACCGGCACAGCATCAGAACCGTCACCGTCAGCGCTCCGTAGCAGAAGCGGATCACCGTCATGGCGGCCAGCGCCCGTGCGGCGTGCCTGCGTTCCGCCAGATGGCGCAGCCCGTCACCGAGACCGCGGGCGGTCGTGGCCAGGGCCCGACGCAGGGGCAGTCGGCCGCTGCGTCGCTCCGGGCCGAGGAGCCCGGCGGCCAGGGTCAGGGACGCCACCGCCGAGGCGAGGTAGAGCCCCGCGCCCAGCAGCACCACCGCCGCATCGGAGTCGGACAGCAGCAGCCGTACGACGAAGGCGAGGCCACCGCCTGCCGTCGCCGCGAGGGTGCCCGCGGTCGGGGAGAGGGAATTGGCCAGCACCAGCCGTTCCTGGTCGACGACGCGCGGCAGCGCGGCGGAGAGGCCTGCCAGGACGAAGCGGTTGACGGCGGTGACGCACAGGGCCGATGTGTAGAAGAGCCAGTCCGGGGCGGAGCCCAGGATCAGGAGTGCGGTGCAGCAGGCGAGCCCGGCGCGCAGCAGATTGCCGTAGAGGAAGACCTGACGGCGGGGCCAGCGGTCCAGCAGCACTCCGGCGAACGGGCCGATGAGCGAGTAGGGCAGCAGGAGTACGGCCATGGCGGAGGCGATGGCGCCCGCCGATGTCTGTTTCTCCGGGGAGAAGACCACATGCGTCGCGAGCGCCACCTGATAGACGCCATCGGCCGACTGGGACAGCACCCGTACGGCCAGCAGGCGGCGGAAGTTCCGAAGGCGCAGGAGAACGCGCAGGTCACGCACGACGGGCATGGGAGCAAGGGTCACATACGTTGAGGGTCCCCGGGCGGATTGCCCGGGGACCCTCAACGGTGCGGGAGCTCAGGAGCGTTACCGCTCCCGGCTGTGCCGCGCCGACATACCTGGGGCCGGTCGTCCGGATTCGGCCTGAACCGGACAGGGGACCCTGCTCAGGTGGTGTCAGTTGGAGACGTCGCCCCTGATGAACTTCTCGACGTTATCGCGGGCCTCGTCGTCGAAGTACTGGACCGGCGGGGACTTCATGAAGTACGAGGACGCGGAGAGGATCGGGCCACCGATGCCGCGGTCCTTGGCGATCTTCGCGGCGCGGACGGCGTCGATGATGACACCGGCCGAGTTCGGGGAGTCCCACACCTCGAGCTTGTACTCAAGGTTCAGCGGAACGTCACCGAAGGCGCGGCCCTCGAGGCGCACGTACGCCCACTTGCGGTCGTCCAGCCAGGCCACGTAGTCCGACGGGCCGATGTGGACGTTGTCCGCACCGAGGTCGCGGTCGCGGATCTGCGAGGTGACGGCCTGCGTCTTGGAGATCTTCTTGGACTCGAGGCGCTCACGCTCAAGCATGTTCTTGAAGTCCATGTTGCCGCCGACGTTCAGCTGCATCGTGCGGTCCAGGACGACGCCCCGGTCCTCGAAGAGCTTCGCCATCACGCGGTGCGTGATGGTGGCGCCGACCTGCGACTTGATGTCGTCGCCGACGATCGGGACACCGGCCTCGGTGAACTTGTCCGCCCACTCCTTGGTGCCGGCGATGAAGACCGGGAGGGCGTTGACGAACGCGACCTTGGCGTCGATGGCGCACTGCGCGTAGAACTTCGCAGCGACCTCGGAGCCGACGGGCAGGTAGCAGACCAGAACGTCGACCTTGCGGTCCTTGAGGATCTGGACGATGTCGACCGGGGCCTCGGCCGACTCCTCGATGGTCTCGCGGTAGTACTTACCGAGACCGTCGTGGGTGTGGCCGCGCTGGACGGTCACGCCGGCGTTCGGCACGTCGCAGAGCTTGATGGTGTTGTTCTCGCTGGCGCCGATGGCGTCCGAGAGGTCGAGGCCGACCTTCTTCGCGTCGACGTCGAAGGCGGCGACGAATTCAACGTCCCGTACGTGGTAATCGCCGAACTGGACGTGCATCAGACCGGGCACCTTGCCGGCCGGATCGGCGTCCTTGTAGTACTCGACGCCCTGGACCAGCGAGGCGGCGCAGTTGCCCACGCCGACGATGGCTACGCGAACCGAACCCATTCCGGTTGCTCCCTGTGTGTAATGGATGTTCCTGATGAGGGCCCCGTGGATCTGCGGGGATCTCACTTGGCGGTGTCGCCGGACGGATCCGGCGGGTTGTTACCCCGCCGGGGCAGGCCGTCCGGCTCTCCTGCGGTGTTCTGCTGAGCTGAGCCCTCGGGCGAGGATCGTCGCTGATCCCGTCCCGACCGCTCGCTCTCGATGAGCTCGTTCAGCCAGCGCACTTCGCGCTCCACGGACTCCATGCCGTGTCGCTGAAGCTCAAGTGTGTAGTCGTCGAGACGCTCGCGGGTGCGGGCCAGAGAGGCGCTCATCTTCTCGAGACGCTCCTCCAGCCGGCTGCGACGGCCTTCCAGCACCCGCATCCGCACCTCGTGCTCCGTCTGTCCGAAGAAGGCGAAACGAGCAGCGAAGTGCTCGTCCTCCCAGGAGTCCGGGCCGGTGTGCGAGAGCAGCTCTTCGAAGTGCTCCTTACCTTCCGCCGTCAATCTGTAGACGATCTTGGCGCGGCGCCCTGCCAGAGAAGAGGAAGGGGCCACCGCGCGGCCGGAGCCGGGCGGAAGCTCTGCCGGAGCGTTTCCCGGCTCCTCGATCAACCAGCCGGTGGCGACCAGCGTCTTGAGGCACGGGTAGAGGGTTCCGTAGCTGAAGGCGCGGAAGATCCCCAGCGACGTGTTGAGACGTTTACGCAGCTCGTAGCCGTGCATCGGGGACTCGCGGAGCAGCCCGAGGACAGCGAACTCAAGGATGCCGGAGCGTCTGCTCAACCTCGCCTCCTCCTTCTCCGAGTGCTCTCGTCCGTCCCTGTGCCGGGCTGTTATGCCGAGCCGATGTACCGAGCTGATGTATCGAGTCGATACATCAGCACGATAGATCGGAGTCTCCGTTGGGGCAAGGGGGGCCTTAGTGAACGGCGTCACATAACTAATTCTTGGGAACCGACTTGCGTAATTTGAGGTGAAGTTCGGTCCTAGGAGGGTTTTGACCGTGCGTAGTCTGTCCGGCATGCAGACCACCGGGAACCGCGTGACGCCCGACCGCGTCAGTCTCCGCGGACTGACCGGATGCGCTGCGGACGTGCCCGTCGCAGGGCTGGTCCGTAATTCGGGGGGACCGGATCTCAACTGCCGCTTCCAGGCGTTCTCGCCTGCCCGAGGAGTAGTCGTTCGATGAGCGAGCACCGTCGCAAAGCACCGCAGCCGCAAGGTGGCGGGCGCGCAGCGACCAGACGAGCCACCCAGCAGTCCTCAGGACGCCGCGCAGCGCCGTCACGTAGCGTGACTTCTGAATCACCTTCCGGTCCGCACGGCGAGGACACCCCGTACGGCGGGCGTGCCGCGGCGAGACGGGCCGCCCAGCGCGGCTCCGGCGGCCGTGGCGGTTCCGACGGCGGAGGACGGCGCCGGGGCGGTGGTGGCGACGACGGGGCCGAGGGCCCCGGCCGGGGCCGAGGGCGCGGAAGCCAGCGCCCGGTCAAGAAGCGCTTCATCGACTACCCGCGCGCCGGCAAGCACGGCGCGCGGCGCTGGGTGCCGTCGTGGAAGCTCGTCTCCGGCCTGTGCATCGGCTTCGTGGGCATTCTGATGGGCGTTGCCAGCCTCGCGTACGCGATGGTGACGATGCCCAAGGTGAACGATGCCGCGAAGGCGGAGAACAACGTTTACTACTGGTCCGACAACACGCAGATGGTCGCGACCGGTGGTATGGCCAACCGCCAGGTCATCGCGTACGAGCAGATCCCGGAGGCGATGCG
Organism: Streptomyces sp. NBC_00341; assembly: GCF_041435055.1. Lineage (NCBI taxonomy): Bacteria > Bacillati > Actinomycetota > Actinomycetes > Kitasatosporales > Streptomycetaceae > Streptomyces > Streptomyces sp. NBC_00341. The sequence continues at coordinate 4,461,333 of NZ_CP108002.1, forward strand.
CAACGCCGTCATCTCGGCGGAGAACAAGTCCTTCGAGCATGACAAGGGCATCGACCCGATGGGCATCGGCCGCGCCGTGTGGAACATGGCCAAGGGCGGCCAGACGCAGGGTGGCTCGACCATCACGCAGCAGTACGTGAAGAACTCGCGGCTCTCCCAGGAACAGACCCTGAGCCGGAAGGTCGAGGAGCTCTTCATCACGCTGAAGGTCGGCGAGCAGGGGAACAAGAAGGAGGTCATGGCCGGGTACCTCAACGTCTCGTACTACGGGCGGGGTGCTTCGGGTATCCAGGCGGCCGCCCGTACGTACTACGGCAAGGACGCCGCGAAGCTGAACCCGAGCGAGTGCGCCTTCCTGGCGACGCTGCTCAAGGGCGCCAGCTACTACGACCCGGCGGGTGCTCCGGACGTCGACGCGAAGGAAGCGACGCCGGCGAAGAACCTGGACCGGGCGAAGAAGCGCTGGCGGTGGATCCTGGACGAGGAGTTCAAGGACGGCCGGCTGTCGAAGGCCGATCACGACAAGTACCGGACGTTCCCGGCGCCCAAGCCGCTGAAGAAGGACGCCCAGCTGGGCGGGCAGACGGGTTACCTGGTCGAGCTGGCCCGGAAGTACTTCCTCGCGAACAACACCCGCGGTGTCACCGCCGAGATGCTCAACCGGGGCGGGTACGAGATCCACACGACCTTCGACAAGAAGAAGGTCGAGCAGCTCAACAAGGCCGTCAAGAAGGTCTACGACGAGAAGATCGACCCCAAGAAGCGCCCCGACAAGGACACCCACGTCCAGTTCGGTGGTGGCTCCGTCGATCCGGAGACCGGCGCCATCAAGGCGATCTACGGCGGCAAGGACGCGACCCAGCACTACACCAACAACGCCGACCCGACCGGCGCCGCGGTGGGTTCGACCTTCAAGCCCTTCGTGCTGGCCGCCGCGATGGAACACGGAAGACGGGACCCCGAGCTCGGCCCGGACCAGAACGACTCGCAACGCCAGAAGGTCTCGCCGCTGAGCGTCTACAACGGCAACAACAAACTGAAGATCAAGAAGTACAACGGCGAGGTATGGACCAACGAGAAGGGTGAGGAGTGGCTGCAGACCAACGACGGCAACCACTCAGAGGGCAACATCACCCTTCGTAAGGCGATGGAGGTCTCCGCCAACTCCCCCTACGTCCAGCTCGGTATGGACGTGGGCACGGACAAGGTGAAGGAGGCGGCGATGGCCGCCGGCCTGAAGGACGACGACAACATGGCGAACTCGACCGTTCCGTCGTTCTCCATCGGTACGTCCTCGCCGAGCGTGATCCGGATGGCCGGCGCGTACGCCACGTTCGCGGCCAGCGGCCAGCAGCGCGAGCCGTTCTCGGTCACTCAGGTGAAGAAGCTCGGCGAGGTGATGTACCAGCACGAGACGGTCACCAAGCGCGCCTTCGACAACGTCGTGGCCGACAACGTGACCGACGTGCTCAAGAACGTCGTCGAGCACGGTACGGGTACACCCGCCAAGCTTCCGGGCCGCGATGTGGCGGGCAAGACGGGTACGACGGACGACAACCTCTCCGCCTGGTTCGTCGGCTACACCCCGCAGCTCTCGACGGCGATCAGCATGTACCGGCTGGACGACAACGAGAAGCACAAGGGCCGCAAGTTCGAGAAGATGTACGGGACCGGCGGTGAGGAGAAGATCCACGGCGCCTCGTTCCCGGCCCAGATCTGGCACGACTACATGGCGGAAGCCATGCAGGGCAAGAAGGTCGTGGACTTCCCGAAGGCGGAGCCGATCGGCGACAAGCTCTACGGCGGCGGCGCGAGCAGCCCCAAGCCGACGCCCAGCTACACGCCCCCGCCGAGCCCGTCCATAACGCCGTCCGACACGCCCCCGCCGAGCGCTCCGGCCTCGCCGCCGTCGCCGCCCGACCCGACGGAGAGCTGCGGTGCCTGGGACTGGAACTGCCAGAACAACAACGGCGGTACGTCCGACGGAGGGGACAACAGCGGCGCCGACGCCGGCACGACCGGCGGGGACGACGGCGGCACACCCGGTACCACGGAGGGGACAACGGCCGGCAACGGCGATCCCGGCGGCTCCAGCCCGCCCGCCGGCGACGGAGGGAACGGCAACGGGAACGGCAACAACGGCATCCTCGGAGGTGCGAACGGGTAGCGGCCTCCGCCCGGCCGGGCAGGCCGGCGCGGGGCAGTCCGACAGCCATGGCGAGGGCCGCCGCACCACGGGGTGCGGCGGCCCTCGCCGTTCGCACAGTCCGGTACGGCAGGATGTGCGGCATGCCAAGTGCAGAGGACACGAGCGTGCAGCAGGAACGGTCCGTCGTACGGCCCACGCGTGAGGACGAGGTCGCCGCGGCCGGCAGCGAGCTGATCGGCGGGAGGTCGGGCCGCTGGTCGCGGCTCGGCAGTACCGCACTCACCCCCGTGGGTGCCGTCGCGCTGGTCGCGCTGGGGATGTTCGCGCTCGGCATGGTGCAGAAGCTGCCCTGCTACAACTGGGCCTGGTTCCAGGGCGCGGGCTCCCAGTACACCCACGCCTGCTACTCCGATATTCCGCATCTGTACGCCGGGCGCGGCTTCTCCGACGGCCTGGTGCCCTACTTCGACCGGCTGCCCGGCGATATGCAGTATCTGGAGTACCCCGTCCTCACGGGGGTGTTCATGCAGATCGCGGCGTGGCTGACCCCGGGCGGTTCGATCCAGCACCAGGAGCAGGTGTACTGGCTGGTCAACGCGGGCATGCTGATGATCTGCACCGCGATCATCGCCGTCTGTGTCGCGCGCACGCACCGGCGCCGCCCCTGGGACGGCCTCCTGGTGGCTCTCGCACCCGCCTTCGCGCTCACCGCCACGATCAACTGGGACCTGCTGGCCGTCGCCCTCACGGCCGCGGCGATGCTCATGTGGTCCAGGAGCCGGCCGCTGGCGTTCGGCATCCTGATCGGGCTGGCCACCGCCGCCAAGCTGTATCCCGTGCTGCTGCTGGGACCGGCCTTCGTGCTGTGCTGGCGGGCCGCGAAATGGCGGGCGTTCTGGGTGGCGACGCTCGGCGCCGCGGCCTCCTGGCTGGTCGTCAACCTGCCGGTGATGGTGTTCGCCCCCGACGGGTGGAAGAAGTTCTACACCTTCAGCGAGGAACGCTCGATCGACTTCGGCTCGTTCTGGCTGATCATCACGCAGCGCACCGGTGAGTCCATCGACGTCAGCACGGTCAACACCGTCTCGACCCTGGCGACGGTCGGGCTGTGCGCCGCCATCGGCGCGCTGACACTGACGGCGCCGCGCAGGCCCCGGTTCGCGCAGCTCGCGTTCCTCGTCGTCGCGGTGTTCATCCTCGTCAACAAGGTCTACTCACCGCAGTACGTGCTGTGGCTGATCCCCCTCGCCGCGCTGGCCCGGCCGCGCTGGCGGGACTTCCTGATCTGGCAGGCGTGCGAGGTCATGTACTTCCTGGGGATCTGGATGTACCTCGCCTACACGACGAGCGGCGACAAGCACCAGGGCCTGCCGACGGAGGGCTACCAGCTCGCCATCGCCCTGCATCTGCTGGGCACGCTGTACCTCTGCGCCGTGGTCGTGCGGGACATCCTGATGCCGGAGCGGGACGGCGTGCGGCGCGACGGTTCGGACGACCCCTCGGGCGGGGTGCTCGACGGGGCGCCGGACGCCTTCGTGCTGGGCCGTGCGGCAGCGCACCCGCCGCGCCATGCCGCGCTCACGGTCGAGGGACCGCGCGTGGAGTGGGGCGCAGGGGGCACGCCGGCCGCCGACTGAGCGACGGGACGGGTGAGGCGCGCCGGGGCCGCAGCGATGCGGCGGCCCCGGGCGGCTCAGCGGTCTACGAGGCGGTCGAACTGCGTGGTGGTGTGGCGCAGGTGGGCCACCAGCTCGTCGCCGACCCTCGGCTCCTCCGCGTCGGAGGGCACGAACAGGATCGACACCTGCATGTGCGGCGGCTCTGCGAACCAGCGCTGCTTGCCGGCCCAGACGAACGGCGACAGGTTGCGGTTGACGGTGGCCAGGCCGGCGCGGGCGACGCCCTTGGCGCGCGGCATCACGCCGTGCAGCGCCTTCGGGGCCTCCAGGCCCACCCCGTGCGACGTACCGCCCGCGACGACCACCAGCCAGCCGTCGGACGCGGCCTTCTGCTGCCGGTAGCCGAACCGGTCGCCCTTGGCGACGCGCGTGACGTCGAGCACCGCGCCCCGGTACTCCGTCGCCTCGTGGTCGCCGAGCCAGAGCCGGGTCCCGATGCGGGCCCGGAACCGGGTCTGCGGGAACTGCTGCTGGAGCCGGCCCAGTTCCTCGGCCCGCAGGTGGCTGACGAACATCGTGTGCAGCGGCAGCCTGGCCGCCCTCAGGCGGTCCATCCAGGCGATGACCTCCTCGACCGCGTCCGAGCCGTCCGCGCGGTCCAGCGGGAGGTGCAGGGCGAAGCCTTCGAGGCGTACGTCCTCGATGGCGGCGTGCAGCTGCCCGAGCTCCTCCTCCTTGACGCCGTGCCGCCTCATCGAGCTCATGCACTCGATGACGACCCGGGCGCCCACCAGGGCGTGCACCCCGTCCACCGACGACACGGAACGGATGACCCGGTCGGGCAGGGGCACCGGCTCCTCACCCCGCCGGAACGGCGTGAGCACCAGCAGATCGCCGCTGAACCAGTCCTTGATCCGGGCTGCTTCGTAGGTGGTGCCGACCGCGAGCGTGTCGGAACCGAAACGGATCGCCTCGTCGGCCAGCCGTTCGTGGCCGAAGCCGTACCCGTTGCCCTTGCAGACCGGTACGAGCCCGGGGAACTGATCGAGCACGGATTTCTGGTGCGCCCGCCAGCGCGCGGTGTCGACGTACAGGGAGAGCGCCATGGCCGGTCCGGAACCTTTCTGGTGGCTGCGGTGTATCAGAGGTGTGAAGAGCTACTTGAAGAGCCCATTGAAACGAATGAAGCCGGTTTCGTCAGCCTTGCGCCACGGATCGTTGTGTCATGGATCCGTGCGCCACGGATCCATGTGCCCCGGATCAGCGGCGGGACATGTAGATGTCGAGCGCCTTGTGCAGCAGCTTGTTGAGGGGGAAGTCCCACTCACCGAGGTACTCCGCCGCCTGACCGCCGGTGCCGACCTTGAACTGGATCAGGCCGAAGAGGTGGTCGGTCTCGTCCAGCGAATCGGAGATCCCGCGCAGGTCGTAGACGGTGGCGCCCATGGCGTACGAGTCGCGGAGCATCCGCCACTGCATCGCGTTCGAGGGCCTGACCTCACGCTTGTGGTTGGCCGACGCACCGTAGGAGTACCAGACGTGACCGCCGACGATCAGCATGGTCGCGGCCGCGACGTTCTCGCCCTCGTGACGGGCGAAGTACAGCCGCATCCGGTTGGGGTCCTCGTTGTTGAGGGCCGTCCACATGCGCTGGAAGTAGCCGAGCGGGCGCGGCCGGAAGTGGTCGCGCTCGGCCGTGATCTCGTACAGCCGCTGCCACTCGGCGAGCTCGGCATAGCTGCCCTGGACGACCTCGACGCCGGCCTTCTCGGCCTTCTTGATGTTGCGCCGCCAGAGCTGGTTGAAGCCCTTGTGGACGTCTTCGAGCGAACGGTTCGCCAGCGGCACCTGGAAGATGTAGCGGGGCTGTACGTCACCGAAGCCGGCGCCGCCGTCCTCGCCCTGCTGCCACCCCATCTTCCGCAGCCGGTCCGCGACTTCGAAGGCGCGGGGCTCGATGTGGGTGGCCTCGACGTCGCGCAGGCGCTTCACGTCGGGGTCCTGGATACCGGCCTTGATCGCGTGGGCGTCCCAGCGGCGGATGACGACCGGCGGGCCCATCTTCACCGAGAAGGCGCCCTGCTGCTTGAGGTGCGTCAGCATCGGCTGCAGCCAGTCGGCCAGGTTCGGGGCGTACCAGTTGATGACCGGGCCCTCGGGAAGATAAGCGAGGTACCGCTTGATCTTGGGGAGCTGCCGGTAGAGCACCAGGCCGGCGCCGACGAGCTCGCCGTTCTTGTCGAACCAGCCCAGGCTCTCCGAGCGCCACTCGGCCTTCACATCCGCCCATGCCGGGACCTGCATGTGACTCGCCGCGGGCAGACTCTGGATGTACGCCAGATGCTGCTCTCGGCTGATGGTCCTCAGGGTCAGGCTCATGCGGGGCGCTCCTCGGCAGGTGTGTCCCCATCGGTCAGGGGCTCCGGCTCTCGCGCCGAAGCCTACTGTGACCGGGAAGCGCGCGGTCTGGCCCTGTCGCACCCGGACGGTTCCGGCAGGTGGTACGGGGGGCGGCGCCGGGCTGCTACGCCGCCCCGGACCCGTGCCGGGCCCGCCGGATGCCGCCGGGCTCAGCCCACCACGCCGCCGAAGAGGCCGCCGTGGGCCATGCCGAGGAAGAACCCGATGGCGGAGGCTCCGATACCGAGGATCAGCGGGAACCTCTCCCGCGTCGTCACGGAGATGTACTGCCCGTACGCGCCTACGAGGATTCCGACGAGCCCGGCCCACGAGCTGATCAGATGCAGGCCGTGGAACCACGCCGTCACGAACGCGAGGATGCCGAGAGCCAGCGTTACCGCCACCAGGGCGTCCTGGAGCGGATGAGCCTTTCCGTCAGTGGCGAAGAGGGAGACGGACGAACGGGGTCGCACTGCGTGTGCCATGGAGTACCTCCTGGCCGAAAGGCGGCGCATCGTGGCGCCGCTCACACCCGATGTGTACAGATTGCGTCTCCTGACCACCGGATTTCAACCGGAAGCCCGTCTACGGGTACTCTGGACGGTCTGCACCGGTGTCTGCCCGGGCCACCCCATCTCAGCCCCTCCTTGACCGAGGGCGTTGTCAGTGGCGGCTGTTTTACTCGGAGACACTGTTGCTTACGCATCACGACCCTCCTGCCACGGAACGACCGTGGCCGCTGAGTCCAAAGGAGGTGGGTTCCACATGCGTCACTACGAGGTGATGGTCATCCTCGACCCCGATCTCGAGGAGCGAGCAGTCTCCCCGCTGATCGAGAACTTCCTCTCCGTCGTCCGTGAGGGCGAAGGAAAGGTTGAGAAGGTCGACACCTGGGGCCGTCGTCGGCTCGCTTACGAGATCAAGAAGAAGCCCGAGGGCATCTACTCGGTCATCGACCTGCAGGCCGAGCCTGCGGTCGTCAAGGAGCTCGACCGCCAGATGAACCTGAACGAGTCGGTCCTCCGGACCAAGGTCCTCCGTCCCGAGATCCACTGAGCTTCTAGCTCAGTGGTCATCGGGTTCGAGTAGCAGCAAGCAGCCAGAAGCAATCCCCGCCGAGAGGTTCATCCATGGCAGGCGAGACCGTCATCACGGTCGTCGGCAATCTCGTCGACGACCCCGAGCTGCGCTTCACCCCGTCCGGTGCGGCGGTCGCGAAGTTCCGCGTCGCGTCCACTCCCCGCATCTTCGACCGGCAGACCAATGAGTGGAAGGACGGCGAAGGCCTGTTCCTCACCTGCTCGGTCTGGCGGCAGGCGGCGGAGAACGTCGCCGAGTCGCTCACGCGAGGCATGCGCGTTGTCGTGCAGGGCCGGCTGAAGCAGCGGTCGTACGAAGACCGCGAGGGCGTCAAGCGCACGGTCTACGAGCTGGACGTCGAGGAAGTCGGCCCCAGTCTCAAGAGCGCCACGGCCAAGGTCACCAAGACCACCGGTCGCGGTGGCCAGGGCGGCCAGGGCCAGGGTGGATACGGCGGCGGTCAGCAGGGTGGCGGTAACTGGGGCGGCGGTCCCGGTGCTGGTGGCCAGCAGGGCGGTGGCGGCGCTCCCGCCGACGACCCGTGGGCCACGAGCGCGCCGGCCGGCGGCCAGCAGGGCGGGGGCCAGCAGGGCGGCGGAGGCGGCTGGGGCGGAAGCTCCGGCGGTTCCGGCGGCTCTTCTGGAACGTCTGGCGGCGGCTACTCGGACGAGCCGCCCTTCTAAGGGCAGCTCGTACCCCCACTTCTTGATCACACAGGAGAAACACCATGGCGAAGCCGCCTGTGCGCAAGCCTAAGAAGAAGGTCTGCGCGTTCTGCAAGGACAAGACCCAGTACGTGGACTACAAGGACACGAACATGCTGCGGAAGTTCATTTCCGACCGTGGCAAGATCCGTGCCCGCCGCGTCACCGGCAACTGCACGCAGCATCAGCGTGACGTCGCCACGGCTGTCAAGAACAGCCGTGAGATGGCGCTGCTGCCCTACACGTCCACCGCGCGATAAGGGAAGGGTGACCGAATCATGAAGATCATCCTCACCCACGAGGTCTCCGGCCTCGGTGCTGCTGGCGACGTCGTTGACGTCAAGGACGGGTACGCCCGTAACTACCTGGTTCCGCGTGGCTTCGCCATTCGCTGGACCAAGGGTGGCGAGAAGGACGTGGCGCAGATCCGCCGCGCCCGCAAGATCCACGAGATCGCCACGATCGAGCAGGCCAACGAGATCAAGTCCAAGCTCGAGGCCGTGAAGGTCCGTCTGGCCGTTCGCTCCGGCGACGCCGGTCGTCTCTTCGGCTCCGTCACCCCGGCCGACATCGCCTCGGCGATCAAGGCTGCCGGTGGTCCGGACGTCGACAAGCGTCGCGTCGAGCTCGGCTCGCCGATCAAGACGCTCGGCGGACACCAGGTGTCCGTGCGTCTGCACCCCGAGGTCGCTGCGAAGCTCGGCGTCGAGGTTGTTGCTGCCTGATCAGGCCGCATCTCAGCAGAACAGTGAAGGGCCGCACCTCTTGAGGTGCGGCCCTTCGCCGTTTCCCGCTCGGGGAGCTTGCTGGACCCCGTGCCTGTTTCACGTGAAACAGGCACGAGTGCGGCCGGGGGACTCAGCGAGCAGCGCCGGTGACCAGCCACTTGCCCGAGCGGGTCCGCAGCCAGAGTGTCGCCATGCGAACGGCCATCATCAGCGTCATCGCACACCACAGCGCTGTCAGCCCGCCGCCCAGGGCGGGAACCAGCAGGGCCACCGGGGCGAAGACGGCCAGGGTGACGAGCATGGCCCAGGCCAGATACGGGCCGTCTCCGGCACCCATCAGCACACCGTCCAGAACGAAGACGACCCCGGAGATCGGCTGGGTCAGGGCCACCACCAGCAAGGCGGGGAAGAGGGTGTCCTGGACGGACTGGTCGCTGGTGAACAGCGGCACGAACAGCGGCCGGGCGAGAATGATCAGTACCCCGAAGAGCACGCCGGACGCGATGCCCCACTGCACCATGCGGCGGCAGGCCTCGCGTGCGCCCTTCGCGTCATCGGCTCCCAGGTACCGTCCGATGATGGCCTGCCCGGCGATGGCGATGGCGTCCAGCGCGAAGGCCATCAGGCTCCAGAGCGAGAGGATGATCTGGTGCGCGGCTATGTCGGTGTCGCCGAGCCGGGCGGCGACGGCGGTGGCGATGAGCAGGACGGCGCGCAGCGACATCGTACGGACCAGGAGGGGAACGCCGGCCTGGGCGCTGGCCTTGATGCCGGCGACGTCGGGCCGCAGGGAGGCGCCGTGCCGTCGGGCGCCGCGGACCACCACGACGAGATAGGCCGCGGCCATCGAGATCTGAGCGATCACCGTGCCCCAGGCCGATCCGGCGATACCGAGACCGGCGCCGTAGACGAGCCCCACGTTGAGGACTCCGTTGGCAGTGAAACCGCCGATGGCGACATAAAGCGGGGTGCGGGTGTTCTGCAGGCCCCGGAGCACCCCGGTCGCGGCCATCACGACGAGCATGGCGGGGATGCCGAGGCTGGAGATCCGCAGATAGGTGGTGGCGTAGGGGGCCGCGGTGTCGGATGCGCCGAAGACCTCCACGAGCCAGGGGGACAGGGGGAGCGTCAGGGCGATGACCGCGAGGCCGAGCAGGATCGCCAGCCAGATGCCGTCCATGCCCTGGCGGATCGCGGAGGACAGGTCCCCGGCACCGACCCGGCGGGCGACCGCCGCTGTGGTGGCGTACGCGAGGAAGACGAAGATGCTCACGCCGGTCGTCAGGAGGGCTGCCGCGACAGCCAGGCCGGCCAGTTGAGGGGTTCCGAGATGGCCGACGATGGCGCTGTCGACCATGACGAAAAGGGGCTCGGCCACGAGCGCGCCGAAGGCGGGAACCGCGAGTGCGATGATCTCGCGGTCGTGTCGACGGCGACTGGGTGGCGGGCTCGCCGGTGCCTGGGTCATGGGGGCCAATCTAATCTTCCACAGGTAACAGATGCAATCCCCTATTGATCCTTACATGTGGAGGAGTTCGGCGTTCTGCTGCGTGTGTGTTGCCGTGATCTTGCGCCGACTCGGAAAGTTTTTCTCCCCCACAGTCGGTGGATGAGAAACATGCAGGTCAGACGGGTGATGGTGGGGGTGCTATGAGTTTGTCCACAGTGCTGTCCCCCGGTCCGTGCACAGGTTCTGCGTGGTTCTCCACAGCATCTGGTCCGTCGTCCACATGCCCTGTGGATAACCAGATTGGCTGACGGTGCTCCGAGGCCTAACGTGGTGCGGCGCCCCCACCCCGTTTCGGCCTGGAAACCCGGCAGAACCCGACACACCGCAACCGGAGTCGGGCGTCTTGTTTGTCGGTGCCGTGCCGTAAGAAAGAGTGGCACGGCTAGGTCCGCGGAGCGGACGGGAGGAGGCGGCCGGATGAGTATCCCCGAGCCCTTGGACGACCCCTGGGCCGACACCGGCCCCAGCGACCGGCTGCCCGTCTCCCGCCAGCGTCGGGGCGAGGGCCGTGACCGCGGTGAGCAGCACGACCGCGGCCGGGAGAGCGGCGGCTGGGAAGGCGGTTCCCGGGAGTTCGAGCGGGTGCCGCCCCAGGATCTCGACGCGGAGCAGTCGGTCCTCGGCGGCATGCTCCTGTCCAAGGACGCCATCGCCGATGTCGTGGAGATCATCAAGGGCCACGATTTCTACCGCCCCGCTCACGAGACCGTCTTCCAGGCGATCCTCGACCTCTACGCCAAGGGCGAGCCGGCCGACCCGATCACCGTGGCGGCCGAACTCGTCAAGCGCGGCGAGATCACCAAGGTGGGCGGAGCCCCGTATCTGCACACCCTGGTCCAGTCGGTGCCGACCGCGGCCAACGCCTCGTACTACGCGGAGATCGTTCATGAGCGTGCCGTCCTGCGGCGGCTCGTCGAGGCGGGCACGAAGATCACGCAGATGGGATACGCGGCCGACGGCGATGTGGACGACATCGTGAACTCGGCACAGGCCGAGATCTACGCCGTCACCGAGCAGCGGACCAGCGAGGACTACCTGCCGCTCGGCGACATCATGGAGGGCGCGCTCGACGAGATCGAGGCGATCGGATCCCGCAGCGGGGAGATGACCGGTGTACCGACCGGTTTCACCGATCTCGACGCCCTGACCAACGGCCTCCACCCCGGCCAGATGGTCGTCATCGCGGCCCGGCCCGCCATGGGTAAGTCCACGCTCGCCCTGGACTTCGCACGGGCCTGTTCGATCAAGAGCAATCTGCCCAGCGTGATCTTCTCCCTGGAAATGGGCCGCAACGAGATCGCGATGCGACTGCTGTCCGCAGAGGCGCGGGTGGCGCTCCACCACATGCGCTCCGGCACCATGACCGACGAGGACTGGACCCGGCTGGCGCGACGGATGCCGGACGTCTCCGCCGCCCCCCTCTACATCGACGACTCCCCGAACCTCTCCATGATGGAGATCCGGGCGAAGTGCCGTCGCCTCAAGCAGCGCAACGATCTCAAGCTGGTGGTCATCGACTATCTGCAGCTGATGCAGTCCGGTGGCTCGAAGCGTGCCGAGAGCCGTCAGCAAGAGGTCTCTGACATGTCCCGAAACCTCAAGCTCCTCGCCAAGGAGCTCCAACTGCCGGTCATCGCGCTCTCCCAGCTGAACCGTGGCCCGGAGCAGCGCACGGACAAGAAGCCGATGGTCTCCGACCTCCGTGAGTCCGGTTCCATCGAGCAGGACGCCGACATGGTGATCCTGCTGCACCGCGAGGACGCCTACGAGAAGGAGTCACCGCGAGCGGGCGAGGCGGACCTGATCGTGGCCAAGCACCGTAACGGTCCGACGGCGACGATCACCGTCGCCTTCCAGGGACACTACTCGCGCTTCGTGGACATGGCACAGACCTGACCGGAGAGCGTCGCAGGCTCGCATTTCCACTGTCCCCTTCTCGTTGACGGTGGCCTTTGTCCGGCCCGGGGGACAGCGCGGTGGGACGAACCCCCTGTCCGGCGACAAGGCTGCGGGGCAGTGGTTGCGGCCACGCATCGTCAGGGTCCGCCACGGTATCGACTCGGTAGTCGCGTGCCGTTCTCAGCGAATACCGTTCTTGGCCAACTGGCTCAGCAGAGCGTCCACCACGGGGGGCTTCAGACCCAGCGCCAGGAACGCCAAGGGCCTGAGGCCGTGCCGTGCGATCTCGACCCGGTGGAAGGTCATGAAGACCGACGCGCCGCTGGACCGGTTCAGCACGGTCACCTCGCTCCACGCCACCGCGTCCCGCACGCCGCCGAACAGACTGGTGACGACCAGGCCGTCCGTGTAGACGTAGCATCGCCTGAGTCCCGATCTGGCGGACATGTGACGCCACGCCCGAATGAGGCCGAACAGGGCGAACACCACCGCTGTCATGACGGCGCCCTTGGCGAATGCCGCCGGGGGCGTGATGGCTGCCAAGCAGATGATCAGGACGGCGTACAGCACCAGCCCGACCCGCTGCGCCATCTGTGCCAGAGCACCTCCCACTCCCGCGATGGGATAACTACCGAGACGCTCGCCGAGGCCGAGCCCGTCCACGCCCTGTCGCATGATTAATCGTCTCCTCCGGCACAGCGCCATGATCTCCCCATGGATTCGGACCAACCGTCAGCCGTCCAGGTGCGGCTGACGGGACGGCGGCAACAGCGGTAGCGGCATCGCCGGATTCGATGGGCCGGGAGGGGGGCCCAGCCGTCTTTCACACGGAGTCACGCCGGTCACGGTCGGGCCGGTGCTGTGTCCGCATGATGAGTTGAGCGAGCAGACGGGCGCGGGGGACCATCCGCGCGGTCTTGACGTACTCGGTGTCCGCGTGAGCGCCACTGCCCACGGCGCCCAGGCCGTCCAGCGTCGGACAGCCCGCAGCCGCGGTGTAGTTGCCGTCCGAGGCGCCGCCGACGGCGATCCCTCGCAGCGGTTCCTCGCCCAGTTCCGCGGTGAGCCGGGAGGCGAGGGCGAACAGTCCGGCGGAGGACCCCGGCTCCATGGGCGGTCGTCGCCTGCCGCCCAGCACCTCCAGGCGGGCGCCGGGCGCCCGCGGCGTGAGACCCCGGATGAGGGCGTCGACCCGGTCCTGCGCCACCAAGGTCGGCACGCGCACGTCCACCGAGACCCGTGCCAGTGCGGGCACCGTGTTGCCCGCACTGCCGGCCGACAGCAGGGTGGGCGTGACGGTCGCGGAGCCCAGGCCGGAGTCGGTGCTGTCGACGGCACCCATCGCGGCCCCGAGACCGGCGATGGACAGCACCTGGTGAGCGGCCTCGACCGCGGCGTTGATCCCCTTCTGCGGTTCCAGACCGGCGTGCGCCGCCCTGCCATGTACGACGACCTCGTACCGGGAAGTGCCCTTGCGGGCGGTCTTGAGCGCACCCTCGTCGTCCGCGGACGGTTCCAGAACAAGGGCGGCCGCGCACCCCCGCACGGATTCCTCGATCAGTTGCCGGGAGGTCGCCGAGCCGACCTCCTCGTCCCCGTTGACCAGTACGCCCACCCCGTCCAAGGACGGAAGCGAGGCCAGGGCGTGGAACATCTGCACCAGGCCCGCCTTCATGTCCAGGACCCCTGGGCCGCGGGCGATCCCGTCGGTCACCGACCAGGGGTGGCTCTCGATCGACCCCATGGGCCACACCGTGTCGTGGTGTCCTATCAACAGGACCCGAGGGGTGCCGAACGTCCACCGCAGATGGGTCACACCGTCGATCACGATCGTCTCCGGCCCGGCCCCCAGCAGCCTCGTCCCGAGCGCGCCCACCACCTCGGCGCTCCGCGCCACCGCCGCGTGGTCGGCAGAGAAGGACTCGCAGCGCACGAGTTCCGCCAGATCGGCCAGCATCGCCGGCAGCAGGATTGCGGCCCCCCGGGTCATCGGTCCCGCTCCACGCCAACTCCTGGTCGTGCTAACCGTCGTGACAACACATTTCCCCCTCGGACGTCCTGGGCACTGGTGCGGCGGGGCCGTTCCCGCTGCGAAGTCCCGCCGCGTGACCGACGTTAGGGCGGGCCAAGGCATTCCACCAGCGACTGGATTGCATGGGACCCATGCACCTGGAGAATGGGTTGTGGGAAGACGGGCGATGCCCGGAGGATCGTGAAAGGGGAGAGACGTGTTCGAGGTCGACGCACTTCGGCTGCTCGTGGCCGTGGCAGAGGCCGGATCGTTCACCAAGGCGGCGGTCCGGCTCAATTACACCCAGTCCGCGGTCTCCCGGCGGATCGCCGCGCTGGAACAGCAGGCGGGCGGCCCGCTGTTCGAACGGCTCCCTCGGGGCGTACGGCTCAATCCCCGCGGCCGGACACTGCACCGGCACGCCGTGGAGGTGCTCGACCGGCTGTCCCGGGCGGCCCGGGAGCTGGCCGTGCTGAACGCGGGGAACGGCGGACTGCTGCACACGGGAGCCTTCGCCACTGCCAACATCTCGCTCGTGCCCACCGCCCTGCGGGCACTCCAGCACGCCAAGCCGGATGTCGAGGTCATCGCGGTCGAGGGCTGGACCGACACGCTGATGGAACGCCTCCAGGACGGGGCGTTGGACCTTGCTGTCGTCAGCGACTACCCGTCTGGTCTGCCGTCGGCTGCCGGTGTCACGACGACCATGCTGTGCGAGGACGAACTGTTCGTGGCCCTCCCCCGCGCGCACCGCCTGGCCGGAGCCCCATCGGTCGACCTGCGTGAACTGCGGGACGAGGCATGGCTTCACAGCGCGTACGGCGACCGTCCTACGATGCTCGCCGATGCCTGCGCACGGGCGGGCTTCACCCCCAGGAAGATCATCCGGATCGCGGAATGGACCGGGAAGTTCGGCTACGCCGCCGCCGGACTTGGGGTGGCGCTGGTCCCCTCGCTGGCCGCCCGGGCGGTCCCCGACGAACTCGTCCTGTGCCGCCTCACCGACCCGGCCCTGCGCCGGACCGTCCATGTGGCGCTGCCTGCAGCCCCGCTGCCGGCGGCGCTGACACTGAGGGACCTGCTGCACGACGCCGTTGACTGAACCAACGGCTCCAGGCCGCTGCGGCCTCCCTTGTGGCGACACCGGGGCACGGCATGATCCCCGGACATGACCTGGCCGGATCCGTCGAGGAAGTGACAGGGAGCTGAGAACCCGCTGAGCGCGTCCAGGATGCGCGTTCCGTGACCGCTGCGACTAGCCTGTCGCGGTGATGACCTCGGTACTGGCGATCGCCCTCCAGGACACGAATCAGCCCCTGCTGCGTCCACTGCCGATCGCAGCAGCCGACGTGCTCCACAACGTTGACGCCCCGCCACGTCTGGTCGCCCATCTGCGAGCAGTCCATGACGTGGCCGGGCAGCTCCTGGAATGGATCGCTGGACGCGACCTCGACCTCGGCATCAGCCCGGAGGCCGTTCTCTTCGGAGCCGCGACCCACGACATCGGAAAGACTCTGCACCCCGCCGAGTTGTCCGCGGCCGGCTCGCAGCACGAAGAAGCCGGCCGTGAGCTGCTGATGGCCCAGGGCGTCGATTCCGTCATGGCACGCTTCGCCGCGACCCACGCCGCTTGGACCACCGAAGAGGCCGGGATGGAAGACCTCCTGGTCAGCCTGGCCGACAAGATCTGGAAGAACAAGCGGGTCCCCGAACTCGAAGACCTTGTCGTCGCCCGACTCGCAGCGGCGAGCGGAAGGCCGGTCTGGGAGGAGTTCCTCGACCTGGACAGCGTGCTCGCCCGCATCGGTGACCAGGCCGACGAACGCCTCGCCTTCCAGATGTCCTACCCGACAGTCGG
Organism: Streptomyces sp. NBC_00341; assembly: GCF_041435055.1. Classification (NCBI taxonomy): domain Bacteria; kingdom Bacillati; phylum Actinomycetota; class Actinomycetes; order Kitasatosporales; family Streptomycetaceae; genus Streptomyces; species Streptomyces sp. NBC_00341. The sequence goes on from NZ_CP108002.1 coordinate 4,477,291, forward strand.
GAGCGGCCGTCGACTGCCGGACCTCCCGGACGCGCTCGCGACATGGTTCGCCAGGAACGGAGCGGGTCTCCGCACGCGTGGGATCAGCGCTGAACTGCGGCACTCCCCAGAAGACGGCCGGCTCAAGAACAGCTCATGGCTGACGGTCGAGGCCGGGGACCGGGTCACACGGATCACCGTCTGGAACAGTGGTGAAGCCGAACTCGACTTCGTGGACCTCGGCAGCGGTGACCACCGTCCCGTGCACCGGGACCTCCGAACCGAGCAAGAACTCCAGGCCCTCCTCGTATCCGTACTCGACTGGATCGACCCCGGGACAAAGGGCTGACCACGAGGGCCGACCGGTTCCCCATGCCCGGCCGCGTTCGGCCCCCTTGTTGAACTGGGTTACGTGCAGCCTACGTTCGCCCGGATCGCGGAACGGGCCGGGTTGAGCAGCAACCGGCTGATCTCGTATCACTTCGCCGGGAGGAGTGAGCTGATCGCCGCTCTTGTCGCGGAGGCGTACGCGGACATCACCCGGCACATGACCGAGCGCACCCGTGCGGCGACCGGGCCCCGCGAAGCGCTGCACGCGTACATCCGCGCGCTGGCCGGCTACATCGCCGAGCATCCGAAGCGGATGCGCACGCTCATGTCGGTGTTCCTGGACCACCGGGCCGAGGACGGCGGGCGCAGTTACGGCGGGGGCGACGAGCGCGATGCGGTCGACCCGGTGCGGCGGGTCCTGGCGGAGGGGCAGCGTACGGGTGAGTTCCGTGTGTTCGACAGCTTCGTGATGGCGACGACGATCCAGCGCTCCATCGACGGGCTGCCGTTCCTGCTGCGTTCCGAACCCGACCTCGATCTGGCGTCGTACGCAGAGGAGTTGGTCGAGCTGTTCGACCGTGCGACCTGCTGCTCGGGCGGGCACGCCGGGCGGGTGGCGGCTCCGTCGCCCTGGAGATCGGCCGGCCGTGACGGTTCACGGTCAGGCGGTAGCGTGCGGCCATGACTTGGCGTGGACCGACGTACAGGATGGTGGACGGAGAGAGGATCGACGGGGCCTGGTCTCACATCTGGCGGAGGTATCTACCGGACGGTGAGTACTACCTCGACGACCTGATCGTCTTCGCGGACGGAACGATCACCTGCGGAGAACGTACGGACCTGGCCGGCCTGGAGAAGTTGCTCGCGGCGGGCCGGCTCGCGGTGAGCAACTCCACGACTCCAGTGCTTCCCGACGAACCGTCGAAGTGGGCCTCTCGTCGTGGCGAGCCGCTGACTCCGGAGGGTTTTCTTCTGGAGGTCGCGGACCGCATCGAAGCGCTCAACCAGCGGCCGACTGCCGACGAGCGTTGCTGGGACGCGATCCGCCGCTTTCAGCAGGAGCCGACCGAGTCCGGTCGGGCGCTGCTCCGGGCGGCGTACCTGGCGGTTCCACCGCATCTGCGGATCTACGTGCTCGGGGACATGGACCGTCAGGACCGTCCTCTGCGGATCCTGCTCACGGACATCGGTGAGGCCGTCGACGGCGATGGACCCGTAGTGACGGCGGAGAGGCACAGGGACGCCCTGGACTACTTCAACCGCGGAGACCAGGGTGTCCGGAGCGAACAGGAGCGGCAGGCCGTCCTGCACGCCGACGACCCTTCTGGGCCGGGCCGAGCGGTGCTCACCTCGCACGAGACCGTCTACCCGCGGGGCTGGCCCGAACAGCCGGGGCTGTTCATGCTCCGCAACGAATTCCCGGCGCAGATCACGTTCGCCGGCGAGTCCTACGCGTCCGTGCTCCACGGATACTGGGCGCTGTCAGCGGCCGATGCCTCGGACAGCGCCGCGATCCGGGATGCGGCGTCCGGTCGGGAGGCGCATGAGCGGGGTGGCCGGGCGGCGCACCGGACTGACTGGCCGGACGTACGGCTCGCGGTCATGGCGGGGCTGCTTCGCGCGAAGTTCACGCAGCACCCCGGACCCGCCCAGGTACTCCTCTCCACGGGGGACGCCAGGATCAGCTACACCGGCTTGTCGGACTCGCCCTTCTGGCGGGATGATTCCGACGGCCGGGGACGGAACTGGATGGGGCGGCTGCTTGAGCTGACCCGCTCCGAGCTCGTCGCCCAGCAGGCTCTCCGGACTTGAGGGGCAGGCGTGCGGACCGCGTCTGTCCGCTACGGCGAACCTTCCGACTGCGGCGGACCGGCGGAGGAACCCGGCCACGCCACGTCGTCGAACCCGAGCCACGGCGCGGCGGCAACGGCGGTGGGGGTCACGCCGGTGAACGCCCTGACCTCGCGGTGGAGGTGGGACTGGTCGACGTAGCCGGTCGCGGCCGCCACCGTAGCGGCGGCGTCACCGGCCGCGAGCAGGTGAGCGGCGTGGTCGAAACGGACCAGCCGGGCGGCGAGCTTGGGGGTGAGGCCGACCTGGGACCGGAAGCGGGACCAGAGGCGTTTACGGCTCCACCCCAACTCGCCCGCCAGATCGTCCACCCGTACCTGCCCCCGGCCGTTGAGCATCCGCGACCAGGCGGCGGCGACCTCCGGGTCGCGCGGTGGACGGGCGTCCAGTCGCCGGCCGAGGACGTCCGCCACGATCGTGAACCGCTCGTCCCACGACGTGGCGGCGCGCAGTCTGTCCTCGGTCCGCCCGGCGTCGCGCCCCCAGACGTCTGCCAGCGGGACCACTGAGCCGACGAGTTCGGTCGACGCGCCGAGCACCGTGGCCGCCACGATCGGCGAGAGCCGGATCTGGAGGCACCGGCACTGTTCGGTCTCCGGGCCGCTGACCCGGAGGATTCCCGGGGTCAGTCCGACGACGACGCTGCCGCGTTCGCGCCGCCCGTGGGCGTCGTAAGCGGGGCCGGCTCCCTCGCTCAGGTCCACGAACAGGGTGACCGACGGGTGCGCGACCATGGTGATGTCCACGAGCGCCGGGACGCGTTGGGCGAACCCGGCCATGGTGATGCCGGGAAGCCGCTGCGACTTCCGTGGAACGGCGACTTCCACTGATGTCCAGTCGGGTGACCCGGTGGTCCACACGGCACCAGGGTAGCGAGCGGTGTCAGCGGTGGGCAGCCGCGAAGGCCAGCAGCCGTTCGCCGGTCTCCTGCGGCGCTTCGAGCATGGGGAGGTGCCCGACGCCGGGCAGCTGCTCGACGCGCGCGTTCGGCACCGTCTCGTAGCGGTGTGCCGAAGACGGGTCCCAGCGGCGGTCGGCCGCGCCGAAGATCACCAGGACCGGGACGTCGAGGGAGGCGAGGCGCTCGGGCACGCTCCGCTCGGCGATGTACGCGGTGTTCCGGCGCAGCACGGTCCTGAACGTGCGGTAGCCGATGCTCCGGGCCTCGGCGATCAGTTCGTCCGGGATCTCCACCGGGCGGTTGCACACCGAGGTCATCCCCCTGCGGAGCATCGAGTCCGAGCGGATCGACCAGAGGAGCCGGCCCAGCGGCGGGGCGATCAGCGCCCGGAGGACGGCGGGCTGAGGAAGGAGCGCGTCGGGACTCGGGCCGCTGCTGATCAGCGCGAGCGAACCGACCAGGTCCGGGCGTTGTTCGGCGAGCGCGGTGGCGATGTAGCCCCCGCTGGAGTGCCCGACCGCGGTGACCCGGCCGAGGGCGAGCTCGTCGAGCACCGCGGCCAGGCGGCCCGCCTGCTCCGGCACGTCGTACGACGGCGCGGGCGGGGAGTGGCCGTGCCCCGAGAGGTCGACCCGGATGACGTGGTGCCGCGCGGAGAGGGCCGGCACCACCGGTCTCCAGGAGCCGCCGGAGGATCCCGATCCGTGGATGAGCAGCAGCGGCGGGGCCTGCCGCGGGCCGTGGTGGACCACGTGCATCCCGTGCGAGTGCGTGACGCCTTCATGTCCCATGTACGGGACGATGCCTGTGCGGACGGCGATCGGTCTTGTACAAATGTCGTCGCCAAGGGCTGTCCCACCCATGCCGCCCGGTCATCGAGTGACGAGGCGCGGCCCCTCCCGCTGCTGAGGGCGGGAGGCGCGGGCCCCCGCCCTCAGTCGGGCTGGAAGAACTCAAGCATCCGCCGGCCGGCGTCCGGCGACATCAGCAGTTCCTGCATCCTCGCGGACATCCGGGCGGCGGCAGCGGTGCGTTCGAACATCTCGCGTTCGTATTCCTTGACGGCGGCGGGTACGTCGTCCGGGTGCGCGGCCAGCGCGAGGCCGAGCAGGGCGCCGTCGACCAGTGCCATGTTGGCGCCCTCTCCGACCGGCGGCATCAGATGCGCGGCATCACCGAGCAGCGTGACGTCCGGCGCCGACGGCCAGGTCAGGCCGGCCGGGAGCGTGGTGATCGAGCGCGGTACGACCGTGTCGTCGCAGGCCGCGATCAGCGCGGTGAACCGCGCGTCCCAGCCGGGGAGCAGGTCGATCAGCCGTGCACGGGCGGCGGCCGGGTCGTCGAACGGGATACCGCTGGTGGCGAACCAGTCCTCCGCGGTGTTGTAGAAGCTGATGCCGATGCGAACCCGGCCGTCGCCGTTGCGCTGCGCCGCCAGGGAGATTCCGTTGCCGAGCACCCAGTAGTTGCCGCGCCCGACCATCGCCGCGAGGTCGGGGTGCGTGCGGTCGATGTCGGGAATGCCGATCTCGACGACGTTCTGGCCTATGTGCGCCGGGCGGGCGTCGGTGAGCATTGGGCGGACCCGGGACCGCGCGCCGTCCGCGCCCACCAGCAGGTCATACGGTGCGCTGCCGCCTCCGGCGAAGCGCAGCAGGCCGCTGCCGGCGGACTCGAAGGCGTGCCCCCATCGCACCGTCCCCTCGGGGAGGGAGTCCAGCAGCAGGTCGCGCAGATCGGCGCGGTCGATCTCGGGGCGCTCGGACGGGGCGTCGTCGGGCGTGTCCTCCTGGAGGAGCAGGGTGCCGTCGGGCTCCAGGAGGCGCATGTCCTGCCCCGCGCCCCGGGCCAGCGTGTGGAACCGGTCGATCAGACCGGCCTCGCGGAGCGCCCGTTGGCCGGAGTGGATGTCGAGCATGCCGCCCTGACCGCGTGCGTCCCGTGACGATTCCCGTTCGTAGACGGTGGCGTCGATTCCGTTCACGTGCAGCACCCGGGCAAGGGCCAGGCCGCCTGGGCCGGCTCCGACGATGGTCATGGTCATGGGCATGCTCTTCCCCTTCGATACACGAACACGCTGATGCATGAACACGCTGATGCACGAACACGCTGATACGCCGTACTGGCCGATACACTGTATCGCTCGATGCGATGTATTATGAGCGGCATGTTGGTGTGGGAGAGGCCGGAGCCCCCGAATCGCCCGGTACCGGTGCCGTTGAGCCGGGAGGACATCGTGCGAGCGGCGATCCGGCTGGCCGACGCGGACGGCCTGGACGCGGTGTCGCTGCGCAAGGTCGCCACCGCTCTGGATGTCCGTCCGATGCGGCTGTACAGCTACATCGCCGGCAAGGAGGAGCTGCTCGACCTGATGGTCGACGCCGCCCATGCCGAGATCCGGCCGGCCGGAGACGGCTGGCGCGAGGTGCTCCGCTCTCTTGCCGAAGCCACTCGGCACGCCGCTCACGAGCACGAATGGCTCGCGGATCTACTGGGCGGCCGGCCCCAGCTCGGCCCGAACGCGCTGGCCGGCGGGGAGAGAGTGGTGGCCGCTCTGGGCGACATCGGCCTGGACGCCACCATGCCGGTGGTCGCCGCGGTCAACGCGTACGTGATCGGCGCGGTGCGCCGGGAGAACGCCGAGCGGCGTGCCGAACGGGCCACCGGGATGGACGAGAAGCGCTGGCAGGCATCGCTCGGGCCCTATCTGGAGCGGACGTTCGCCACCGGCCGGTTCCCCGCGCTGGCCACGGTGGTGCGCGATGCCGCCCACCTGGACGCCGATCAGACCTTCCGGCTCGGCCTCGACTTCCTGCTCGACGGCATCGAGGCCCGCCTCTCACTGTGACGCGCGGCCGGAGGGCGTGGCGGCTTCGCCACGGATGAGGGCTTCGCCACGGATGAGGTTCTCGCCGCACACTCCGCCGTGTCCCCGCTGTCCGGCCCGTCCGCCCTCTCCCGCTGCACGCCCCTGTACGCCGTCGGCAAACACCCCTGGGACGGCGGCAGTTCCCTGCCAGCATGACCGGATGAGCAACAACACGGCGGTTCGTCGCCTCGACCTGGGGTACTTCGTCCGGCCCGCGTCGGAGAGCGGTGGCCCTCAGCCGCGTGTCGAATCCGTACTCGCCTACCTGGTCCGACGTGACGAGGGGCTGATCCTCTTCGACACCGGTATCGGTGACGCCGGTCCTGATACCGAAGCCCACTACCGCCCACAGCGCCGAGAACTGCGGAGGGCGCTCGCAGCCTCCGGAGTCTCCCTCTCGGATGTGTCCCTGGTGGTGAACTGCCATCTTCACTTCGACCACTGCGGGGGCAATCCGCTGCTGGGCGGCAGGCCGATCCTGGTGCAGGACGTGGAACTGGCCGCCGCACGTCGAGGCGACTACACCGTGGACGAACTCGTCGACTTCCCCGGTGCGACCTACGAGGAGATCTCCGGAGAAGCCGAGGTCTGGCCAGGAGTGTGGATCATCCCCACCCCTGGCCACACCGACGGTCATCAGTCACTGGTGGTCCGGCAGGATGACGGCACCGTCATCCTCGCCGGACAGGCACACGACTTCGCGTCCCACTTCGCAGCCGATCAGCTGGCTCACCACGCCGGACTCCAAGGTCTGGAGCAGCCGCTTCCGACGTACAGGCCGTGGCTGGGGCGGCTCCTGGAGTTCGATCCACGGCGTGTGCTGTTCGCGCACGACTGCTCGGTCTGGGAGCCGCCTTGCTGAGCAGCCGGGAGTCCGGGAGTACAGGGCTCAATCGAGTACGGCGGCGACGGCTTCGATCTCGACGAGCTGGTCCTTGTAGCCGAGCACGGTGACACCCATCAAGGTGCTGGGGACGTCATGGTCGGCGAACGAGTCGCGGACCACCTGCCAGGCGGTCACCAGGTCCTCCTGGCGGGCTGACGCGACGAGGACCCGGGTGCTGATCACGTCCTGGAGAGACGCGCCCGCGGCGGCGAGAGCGGTCCGCATGTTCTCGATCGCTTTCGCCGCCTGGCCCGCGTAGTCCCCGATCGCCGCCGTGGAGCCGTCCTCGTTCAGCGGACACGACCCGGCGAGGAAGATCAGGCGGGCCTCGGCGGGCGCCGTGGCCGCGTAGGCGTACTCGGCGACGTCGGAGAGGGAGTCGGAGCGGATCAGAGTGATGGCACGAGCCATGGTGGCGGGGTCCTTTCCCGTTCGGTGCGGCGGGACGGAGGCCCCGCCTGCCGTGTCATGCCGCCGACCGTCCCGCTGCCGTGGCCGGCTCCCCCAGAGGCAGGCATTCGGCGAGCAGGTCGAGGACGTCGCGCCAGGCTCGCCCCGCGTGCAGCGGATGGTGGCCGACGCCGGGGAGCACGGTGTGGGCGACCGTCGGATGGTGGAAGGCGTGCAGGGCTCCGCCGTAGACGACGAGGCGCCAGTCGACGCCCGCGGCCTGCATCTCGGCGGTGAACGCGTCGCGTTGGGCGGACGACATGATGGGGTCCTCCGAACCGACGCCGGCCCATACCGGGCAGTGAATGCGTGCCGCCTCGCCCGGCCGGCCCGTGTTCAGTCCGTTGACCGTCCCGATCGCGCGGAGGCCGACTCCGTCGCGTCCGAGTTCCAGCGCGATGATGCCTCCGGTGCCGTAGCCGATGGCGGCGATCCGGTCGGGATCGGTCCGTGGTTCGGCGCGCAGCACGTCCAGCGCCGCGTGCCCGATGTCCCGCATCCGGTCGGGGGCGGCGAGCAGCGGGGTCACGTGCGCCAGCATCTGCTGGGGGTCTTCGAAACAGCGCCCGCCGTTGATGTCGAAGGCCAGCGCCACGTATCCCAGCTCGGCCAGGGCGTCGGCACGGCGGCGCTGGATGTCGGTCAGGCCGAGCCCCTCGGGCCCGAGCAGGACCGCGGGTGCGCGGTCGGTGCCGGCCGGGAGCGCGAGGTGCCCGATCATCGTCAGTCCGTCTGCCGGGTACTCGACCGTGCGCGTGGTAACCGTCGTCATATGACTGGACTGTAGTGATCTCCGGGCCCGGCCGGGCGGGACTTCACCCTCGGCGGAACACCGCCGGATGCCCCCTCCCAGAAGGCCTCAAGGGCTGTTGGCGGCCCTCCTGGCCCGGCCGGGTCCGTGCGGGCCCGGGAATGAGCTGGCCCCGGTACGGGCCGGGGCGGTAGTTGTTGACGATGACCACTCCTGCTGAAGAGTTGCTTCCGGCTACGCGGCGCGCCCTGCTGCACCGCATCGCCACCGCCCAGTCCGACGGGCGTTCACCTTCCGTCGTCGCCGCTGTCCGGCGGCAGGGGCAGACCGTCTGGAACGGCGCCCGCACCTGTGTCGACGGCCACGCCCCCGATGACGACACGCAGTTCAGGATCGGATCCCTCACCAAGACGTTCACCGCGGTGCTGGTCCTGCGGCTGCGTGACGAGGGGCTGTTGGATCTGGCCGATCCGCTGGAGAAGCACCTGACCGGAACGGGTTTGGGCGAGGTCACCATTCACCAGCTGTTGGGCCACAGCGCGGGGCTCGGCGCGGAGTCGCCCGCTCCGTGGTGGGAACGGACGCCGGGCAGTCTGCGGCCCGAGCTCACGGATGTGCTCGGTGAGCAGACCCGGATGCACACACCTGGTCGTCGTCACCACTACTCCAACCCCGGATACACGGTGCTCGGAGCGCTGATCGAAGCCGTGCGCGGGGCGTCCTGGGCGCAGGTCCTGAAGCGTGAGCTCCTGGAGCCGCTGGGCATGCACCGTACGAGTCCCGGGCCGGAGGCGCCGCATGCCGGTGGCTGGGCCGTCCACCCGTGGGCGGACGCCATGCTGCCCGAGCCGGCCGAGGACCTCGGACTGATGGCTCCGGCCGGTCAGCTCTGGTCCACCACCGCCGACCTTCTCCGGTTCGCCGCCTTCCTCGCCGAGGGAGACGACCGGGTGCTCTGCGCCGCCTCCGTGGCGGAGATGAAGGCGCCGTCCGCACCCTCTGATCCGGGGGACTGGGAGGGGAATTACGGTCTGGGGCTCCAGGTGATCCACAGGAAGGGCCGCACGCTTGTCGGGCACACCGGGTCGCTCCCCGGATTCCTGGCCACCCTGTGGTTCTGCGCCGAGGAGGACGTGGCGGCGGTGGTGTTCGCCAACGTCACCTCCGGGCCACCGATCGGTGAGGTGGCCGCTGACCTCGTGGACATCGTCGCGGAGGCCGAGCCCCGCATCCCGGAGCCCTGGCGCCCGCTGCCCGAGGTGGACGCGGAGCTGCTCGCGCTGACCGGCCCCTGGTACTGGGGTACGCGTCCCAACGTCCTGCGCCTGAACGCCGATCGCGGACTGGAACTCCGAGGCCTCCGCGGCGACGGCCGCGGCGCTCGGTTCACCGCCCGGCCGGACGGCACCTGGATCGGGCTGGACGGCTATTACGCGGGGGAGACGCTGCGGATCGTCCGGAACGACGACGGCAGCGTGAACCATCTGGACCTGGGTTCGTTCGTCTTCACTCGCGAACCGTACGATCCCGCGGCGGCCGTTCCGGGCGGAGTGGACGAGAACGGGTGGCGCGGACTGGGAAGTTGAGCGTCCTGTTTCACGTGAAACATGGCAGCGGACGGACGGCTCAGGCGGTCAACTCCCGCTCCAGCGGGGTGCGGAAGCGCGGTGTGATCCGCGCTTCCCCCACCCAGCCCGCCAGCCGGGATGCCTCTTCCTCGATAGCCGAGGCGGCATCCCGGCCGGTGTCGGTCAGGAGTCGCCAGACCGGTTCACCGTCGGCGCGTTGTGCCCAGCCTCCGACGATGCGGCCGTCCCACCACACCGTGGGGCCGATGTTGCCGGAGCGGTCGAAGAGGGCTGCCCGGTGTTCGGCGGGGAGGTGGAAGCCGCGGTCGGCCCAGCCCATCGCGCTCGGGTCGAGCGCGGGCAGCAGCGCCGCCCAGGGCTCCGGCGCCGGTTCGGACGCGGTGTCTCCGGGGGCGACCCAGGCGGCTGAGCCGTCGTCGAGCCGTACCTCCTCGGCTCCGACGGCGGCCAGCGCCTTGCGGACCTGGCCGAGCCCCCAGCCCGTCCACCACTTGAGGTCGGCCTCTGAGGCGGGTCCGTAGGAGCGGAGCCAGTGCAGGGCCAGCTCCGCCTGCGCCTCCGCGGTTGCCGGAACCGGTCGCGGTTCGGCCGCCGTCCAGCGGAACTGGCTGGACGTCCAGGACCCACGGGGCCGGTCCCGGCGGATCCGGCCTTCGGCGGCCATGATGCGGATGACCCGGGTCGTCACGCCCTGCACCGCTTCGTACTTCTTGCCGGGGAAGACCGTGATCTTCGTGCGCAGGGCGGGTACGGCGGCGGAGAGTTCGCTGCCCGTGGCTGTCCCGCGGGCGGTCAGGGCCGCCAGGGTGGCCTGCTCCGTGGCGTCGAGCCAGCGCTCGTCCAGGCCCTGGCCGTCCTCCGCGAGGTGCTTCAGGAGGGTCCGGCGCTCCTTGGCCGCGACCGCGCGGGCGTTCGTCGCCTCGATCCGCGGGGCCAGCGCCTCCGGCACGACGAAGAGCGTGTTGCGCATGGAGAGGAGCCGGACCAGCGAGACGTCCTCGTACAGGGCCTTCTCCACCGCGGCGACGTCCGGCGTGCGGAGCCGGGCGCACACGGAGAGGAAGACGGTGGCCGCGTCGGTGGCGTGCAGCGCCACGAGGGCGTCGGCCACGGCCACCGGGGAACCGGCCCGCGTGGCGGGCGCCAGGAGATGGCGCCCGGCCAGCCTGATGCGGCGTTGTTCGTCGCTGATGTGGTGCATCGTCGGCCCCTCGGCTGCCGGGTGCGGTCAGAGAGCGAGCTTGAAGCCCACATGGCTGGCGACGAAGCCGAGCCGTTCGTAGAAGCGGTGCGCGTCGGTACGGCTCGCATCCGATGTCAGCTGGACCAGTCGGCACCCCTGGCGCCGGGATTCGTCCACCGCCCACCGCATCAGCAGGGTGCCGAGTCCGCTGCCGCGTTCGTCCTTGTGTACGCGGACGCCCTCGACGACGGAGCGCGTGGAGCCTCGCCGGGAGAGGCCGGGGATCACCGTCAGCTGGAGGGTGCCGACGACCCGGTCCGCGCGCGCGGCGACCATCAGGTGCTGGTTCGGGTCCCCGGCCAGCCGCCGGAAGGCTGCCAGATAGGGCGTGAGGTCGTCCGGCGACTCGCGTTCGGCGCCCAGCGGATCGTCGGCCAGCATGGCCACGATCTCGGGGAGGTCGTCGATGCCCGCCGCACGTATGTCCAGATCGCTCATGATCAGCAGCCTACGCAGTGGCCTCGGGCCGTGCGGCGGCAATCGGCCTACACGGGGACCTTCAGCTCCTCGACCGCCCGTACGAGCGGCACCAGCTCGGGGTCCTTGGCGGCCTCGTCGAGTGCGGCACGCAGAGCGGTGTCATTGGTCGGCCTGGCCTCGGCGAGCAGGGTGAGACCGGCCTCGGTGACATCGGTGTAGATACCCCTGCGGTCGGTGTCGCAGAGGTACCGGGTCAGCAGACCGCGGTCCTCGAGGCGGGTGACCAGGCGCGTGGTGGCGCTCTGGCTGAGCACGACGGCGTCGGCCACCTGCTTCATCTGCAGATGTCCGCCCGGTCCGCTGTGCTGCCGGCTCAACACGTCCAGCAGCGAGTACTCCCGCACGCTGAGGTCGTGCCGGCTCTGCAGGGCGCGCTCGATATGGGCCTCGATCTTCCCGTGGAGCAGGGAGAGCGCGCACCAGCCCTGGGAGAGGGCGGTCAGTGCCGGGTCCGTCGCGGTCATGGTGTCTCTCCTCCGTGCTGGAGCTGCTTACGTACAGGATAGGCGACCCACGCAATAGCCCGCGCTTGCAATTAACCAGCGCCTGCAATTATTGTGAACGCTCGTAAGGCGCAGATGCAATCTCCAGGGAAGGGGTCACCCATGCCGCTAGCGCTCCTCGCTCTCGCCATCGGGGCATTCGGTATCGGAACCACCGAGTTCGTGATCATGGGACTGCTCCCGGAGGTGGCTGCGGACTTCCACGTCTCTATCCCGACCGCCGGCTACCTCGTCTCGGGCTACGCGATGGGGGTCGTCCTCGGGGCCCCGCTGATGTCCGTGCTCGGTACCCGGGTCACCCGTAAACGCATGCTGATGATCCTCATGGGGCTGTTCGTCATCGGCAACGTGGTCTCCGCGACCGCCCCCGTCCTCGGTGTGATGCTCGCCGGCCGCGTGATCGCCTCGCTCGCACACGGAGCCTTCTTCGGCATCGGATCGGTCGTGGCGGCCGATCTGGTCGCCCCGCACAAGAAGGCCGGTGCCATCGCCATGATGTTCACCGGACTCACCGTCGCCAACGTCGTCGGCGTTCCGCTGGGCACCTACATCGGGCAGACCACCGGCTGGCGCACCACGTTCTTCCTCGTCGCCGCCCTCGGCGTGATCGGCCTGCTCGGCGTCGCCAAGCTCGTCCCCGAGCAGCCCCGCGCCGAAGGCGTCCGGCTCCGGCACGAGCTGGCCGCGTTCCGCAATGTGCAGGTCCTGCTCGCCATGGCGATGACGGTGCTGGGCTTCGGCGGAGTCTTCGCGGCGATCACCTACATCACGCCGATGATGACGGAGATCGCCGGCTACTCGGCCTCCTCGGTCACCTGGCTGCTGGTCCTGTTCGGACTCGGCATGGTCGGTGGCAACCTCCTCGGCGGCAAATTCGCCGACCGCCACCTGATGCCCCTGCTGTACGTGTCGCTGGGGGCGCTGGCCGTGGTGCTGTCGCTGTTCACCCTGACCGCGCACAACAAGATCGCGGCAGCCGTGACCATCGTGCTCATCGGTGGCCTGGGCTTCGCGACCGTGCCCCCGCTGCAGAAGAGGGTGCTCGACCAGGCGGCGGGCGCCCCTACCCTCGCCTCCGCCGTGAACATCGGCGCCTTCAACCTCGGCAACGCGCTGTCGGCCTGGCTCGGCGGCATCGTCATCGCGGCCGGTCTCGACTACACCGCGCCCAACTGGGTCGGCGCGGTCCTGGCCGCCTCCGCCCTGGTCCTCGCCGTCGTCTCCAGCCGCCTGGAACGCCGCACGGCCACCCGGAGCCGCCCCGTCGCCGCCCACCTCCCGGAGCCGGCCGCTGTAACCGCGGCCCGGCGCTGACCTCAGCCCCTCCGCCCCGTACGAGTCCTCATCTTCCTTGAGGGCCAAGGTAATTCACTTGGTGTCAGCTCCCGTGCGGCCGGAGAATCTCCGCACATGGCCCTCGTCGCCGTGCACGGCGGCGAGAGCGTCCGGCTCACCGTCTGGTTCGACAACTGACCCGGTGGGAGCGGTGCCCCGGACCGGATCTCCGGTCCGGGGCACCGTCCGGGCGTCAGCCCGTCGCCACGCTCAGCGGTGCGAAGCACTGCGTCCAGTCCCCCGGCTGCCGGTCCCCGAGGCTCATCACCGTGGTCTCGGAACCGGGCTCAAGACCGCGTTCCCCGAGCCAGTCCAGGAGCTCCTGGTGACGGGCGTCGATGTCGGCACGCAGCGGCCGCTCGGTCGCCCCGGCCAGCGAGGCCACGAGCAGTTTCGCCGCGGCTGTGTCCCGTGCGATCAGCGGGCCGACGACATGGCTGTCGGCGCTCGGCCAGAGCGCCGCGTAGCCGATCAGCTCGCCGTTGTCCTCGGCCACCCGCAGATGGTCGGCGAAGGCGGGGAGGCGGGTCAGGAGGTGTGTCCGGTCGAGCCCGAAGGCGTCCGCGTCCAGCCGGAGCATGGCCTGCAGATCCCCGGCAGAGGCAGGACGGACCGTGCGGCCCGGCCGATCCGTCGCGTCCGGACCGCCGGTGCCGGCAGCCGGCCGGAAATGCCCGCTCACGCGCTGGGCGCTGCCCACCGCGGTGAATCCGAGCTTCTCGTAGAGCGGCCGGCCCGCGGCCGTCGCGTAGAGGCTGAGCGGGACGCCGTCGGTCGTCCCGATCGTCTCGTGCATGAGGTACCGGGCGACCCCCTGCCCGGCGTACCGCTCGGCGACCAGCATCATGCCGATGGCAGCCATGCGGGGGCCGTAGGAGGTCACCACACAGGTGGCCATCAGGCCCTTGCCGTCCGGATCGTCGATACCGAGAGCGGTTCCCGCCGCCAGGAGCAGCCCCCAGCGGTGCTCGTCACGCGGCCAGCCGCGGTCCTCGCTGAGGTCGGCGCAGGGGACCAGATCGTCCCGGGTGAGACGCCGGACGGGTAGGCCGGCGAGCGGGCGGGGCAGTGAGCTGGGCATGAGGGTCAGGCTGTCCGACGCGATGATCGCTCGTCCACCGCTTTAACGGAACTGGCCGAGATCCGCAGCCTCCGGCCGCGCCGGGTGGGGCCCCACGGCTTCAGTACCGAGACGGCCGTGATGAAGAGATAGGTCGCCGTGGCCACCGACGGGGCGACGACCAGGTTGATGTCGGCCCTGCCCAGTTCCGCTGCCTCGTTGATGCCGGGGCGCAGGGAGAGGACGGACAGCGCTGTCGTGATCAGGGTGAGCCAGAACTTCGTCCAGACCCAGCGGTGGAGCGCCAGCCCCCACCGGGTGCGGAGGGACAGGACCAGGCCGCTGATGAGGGAGAGCAGCGCGACCGGTACGACGAGCCAGTCGCTGAAGATCTTCATGGCGCGGGTGGCGGCCTGCGCGGTGGCCGGGTCCCCGGTCGCGAAGGCGGCAAGGGCCAGCGTCAGCAGACCAACGGTGAGTCCGAGCCAGCTGACGGAGACCGCGACGTGGGCGACAAGGAGGCTTCTGCGGGGGCGGCGTTTGAGTGGTTTCACGTGAAACACGGTGCCGGGGGCGGCCCGGCCGGTCATCTGCCCGGGGGAGTATCCGTCCGTACGGGCCTCGGCGTAGCCGGCCGCGTGGGGACTCCGCCCGGTCCCGATCAGCCCAGGTCGGTCGCGTGCATGGCCCGGACGCCCTCGATGTTGCCGTCCAGGTAATGCCGCAGCGACAGGGGCACGAGGTGTACGGCGGCGATGCCGACCCGGCTGAACGGCACTCGGACGACGTCGTACTCCCCGCAGGGGGCGTCGATCTCCGGCCCGTGACGCAGCGAGAGGTCCATCGAGTCGAGCCGGCAGACGAAGAAGTGCTGGACCTTGACGCCCTTCACCCCGCTGCCCTCGATGTGTTCCACGGTGTCGACGAAACAGGGGACCACATCGGTGATCTTGGCGCCGAGTTCCTCGTCCACCTCGCGGTGCAGGGCGTCGACTACGGTCGCGTCCTCGGGCTCGACCCCGCCGCCCGGCGTGACCCAGTAGGGGTCGACCCCCGGCTTGGTGCGCTTGATCAGGATGAGGTCGTTGCCGTCGAGCAGGATGGCGCGTGCGGTGCGCTTGACCACGGGGCGTTCGGTCATGGCAAGAGAGTGGCCCGCTGGACCCCTTCTGAAACACCTGAGGGCTGCCGGACCGCTCTGCGGTCACCAGTCGGCTGCGGCGCGCAGCAGCCACTCGTGCGCGCGAGCGAGATGCGGCAGGGCGAGCGTGCCCGTCCGCGCGGCGAGGAAGTAGGTGCGCAGTGGTGGCACCGGAGGATCGAGGAGTGCCACCACTGAGCCTCGTTCCAGCGCGCCCTCGCAGAGATAGCGGGGCAGGACGGCCAGCCCGGCGCCCGCTGCAGTGCATTCCAGGACGGCCCGGAGATCCGGTGCGATGACGGCCCCGGCGGCTGCGGGCCGGGTGTCGAAGACCGCGGCCCAGTACCGGGAGACGAGCGGCAGGCTTTCGTGCACCTCCACGACCGGCAGCTGTTCCAGGACCACCGGGCCGTTTCGCCGCAGGGTCCCCGGTCCGAGCCGCCCGGCCCAGCGGGGCGCGGCGATCAGCACGTGCTCCTCGTCGCAGAGCGGGGTCGCGGTGAGCAGCCCGCCGCGCGGGCGGGCCGTCACGATGGCCAGGTCGTGGTGCCCGGCGGCCAGGCCCTCCAGCGTCTCGTCGGTGTCCGCGGAGAACGAGCTGCGCAGGGCGAGGCCCTGGGCGATCAGCGGGGCGAGCGCGGGCAGCGCCCGCAGCGAGGTGAACTCCGGCGGACCCGCCAGATGCAGCGTCCGGACGCCCGACTCGTCGTCCAGCTCCGTCTCGGCGATCTCCACCAGCGCGTCCAGATGGGGAGCGGCCCGGTGCGCGAGCTCGTCCCCGATCGTGGTCGGGGTCACGCCGCGGGCCCGGCGCAGGAAGAGCGGGCGGCCCAGCTGCCGCTCCAGCGTGCGTATCTGCGAGGTCACCGCGGGCTGGGAGAGGCCGAGGAGAGCGGCGGCCCGGGTGAACGAACCGGCCCGGTGCACGGTGACGAACGTGCGCAGCAGGGCCAGGTCCATGTCCTGTCCCCTCCCACTGCCGCGACGTGTCGGGCCCCGACAACCATAAATATGTCGATAGGCCGCTGCGGCTACTGTGATTGGACACTGACTCAGAGTCAACTAGCCTTGTCGTGGCGGTGCTTCGCGTGGGAACGCGGAGGGCCGGGACGGTCCGAGCCACGAGGGGGGAGGCTCGGGCCGTCCGTACCGCACCGGCCGTTGCCGGTGCGGTCGCTCAGCTTCCGTCGACCGCCTCGGCCAGCGCCCTTTCCACGTCGGCCAGCAGGTCCGCCGGGTTCTCGGCGCCCACCGAGAAGCGGATGAAGCCCTCCGGCACCGCGTCGCCGCCCCAGCGGGCCCGCCGCTCGGCGGTGGAGCGCACCCCGCCGAAGCTGGTCGCGTCCTCGGCCAGCCGGAGCGCGGAGAGGAAGCGCTCGGCGGTCTCCCGGTCGGCCAGCACGAACGAGACCACGGAGCCGAAGCGCCGCATCTGACGCGCGGCCTTCTGGTGCGAGGGGTCGGTGGGCAGTCCGGGGTAGCGCAGCCCGGTCACTTCCGGGTGCTCGGTGAGCGCCTCGGCCAGCGCGAGGGCGTTCGCGCACTGGCGCTCGATTCGCAGTTCAAGGGTGGCCAGCGAGCGGTGGGCGAGCCAGGCCTCCATCGGCCCCGGGATCGCTCCGGCCACCTTGCGCCAGCGCCGCACCCCGGCCGCCAGTTCGGGATCGAGGCAGGCCACGTGGCCGAGCAGGATGTCGCCGTGCCCGGTCATGCCCTTGGTGTCGCTGGCCACCGAGAAGTCCGCGCCCAGCTCCAGCGGGCGCTGGCCGAGCGGGGTGGCGAGCGTGTTGTCCACGGCCACCAGCGTCCCGCCCGCGTGCGCGGCCTCCACGAGCCGCCGCACGTCACAGACGTCGAGCCCGGGGTTGGACGGGGTCTCGATCCACAGGAGCCTGGCACCCTCCAGGGCGGCCAGCTGGGCATCGCCGCCGGTCGGGGCGGTCCGCACCTCGACCCCGTACGCCTCCAGCTGCGCCCGGACCATCGGGAGCGCCTGGTAACCGTCGTCGGGCAGCACGATCACGTCACCGTTGCGCGCCTGGGACAGCAGTACGGCCGAGACCGCCGCCATCCCGGAGGCGAAGACCGTGGTCTCGACGCTCTCCCCCGGCGCTTCCAGCTCACCGATGGCCCGTTCCAGATGCGTCCAGGTCGGGTTGGCGTCACGGCCGTAGGTGTACGGGCCGGTTGGCTCGCCGGAGAGGTGGAAGTGCGCGGCGAAGACCGGACCGGGGAGAGTCGGTTCGTACTGCTGCGGTTCCGGCAGACCTGCCCGTACCGCGCGGGTTCCGTCGCCCATGGTGCTCATGCTGCGTCCTCACTTCTCTCCCCGGTCCGTCACCGGTACTGCCTGCACTGTTCCAGGTGTACGCGGATCAGTCCTCGTCGGGCAGGACCACGTTCAGCGCCCAGGACACGATCGAGATGATCAGTCCGCCGAGGACGGCGGTCCAGAAGCCGTCGACGTGGAAGCTCAGATCGAACTGGCCGGCCAGCCAGGAGGTGAGCATCAGCATCAGCGCGTTCACCACCAGGGTGAACAGCCCCAGAGTGAGGAGGAAGAGCGGCAGGGTGAGCAGCTTCAGGATCGGCTTTACACAGAAGTTGACCAGACCGAAGATCAGAGCGACCACGATCAGGGTCAGGGCCTTGCGGCCGGTGCTCCCGCCGGTCAGCGTGATGTCCTGGAGCAGCCAGATGGCCACTGCCAGCGCACCCGCGTTGGCGATCGTCTTGACTACGAAATTCTTCATGTGTCTGATCGTGGCAGACATGATCGGTGGCGGACACCGGCTGGGCAGAGGCAAGGGACGGACAGGCCATGAAGGCATTCAGACTGGACGAACTGGAGGCGGAGCGGGCCGCCAACGACGGCGCGTATCTGCAGTTCGTCCGTGAACGGAACATGTCTGTCGGCCTGTACGCGCTGAACGCCGGGGAGCTCGATCCGCAGCAGCCGCACAAGCAGGACGAGGTCTACCTGGTCGTCAGCGGGCGCGCGTCGATCACCGTGGGCATGGAAACCACGCAGGTGGGCAGAGGAAGTGTCGTGTATGTACCTGCCGGCACGGCTCACAAGTTCCACCACATCACAGAGGACCTGCGGGTGATGGTGGTCTTCTCGCCGCCCGAGGGCTGAGGGGCCCGGGAGACGGAGCGGTCTCTCGGGGATCCCTAAGGGTTCGATCAGGGGAGTTCAAGGGATGCGAGGCCCCCGCCGACCACCCCTGCCCCTCTAGCATCGAAGCAGGTACTCACAGAGACGAGGTAGGACAGATGGCCGTGCGGGAGATATTCGCGGGAATGCCCTGGTGGGTGAAGTGGATCGCGGTGCCCGTCATCGCGATCGTCGTGTTCGGTGGTCTGATCGCCAGCGTGGTCGGCTTCGTCGTCTGGCTGCTCTTCAAGGTCCTGATCTTCGTGGTGCTGGTCGGCGGGATCGTCTTCCTCGTCCGGAAGTTCATGTCGTCCTCGTCCTCGCGCGGCGACTGGTAGGCGACCGGCGGACGACCGGTGGCCGCACCACCGGTCGCGCGGTTAGCCCAGGCGAGCTAAGCGGAAGACGAAACCGCAACCCCCGCGGGCGCTGCGGATACAGTGGAAATCCGCTGCCGCCGCCTGGGAGAGCACCGTCAGTCACCACCTGACCAGTGGTGGACAGGGCATCCGGCCTCCGGACCCGAACCTGCGGCAGACATGTGGGGGCGGCCTCCACAGGCGGGCTGACCGCCCGTCACCATGCCTGGGGGTGACCGTTGACCACGGCATCGAGTACCGCTGTGCCGACGTTGATCGGATCGGTGCAGCGGGCGCTGAGGCTGCTGGAGGCCGTGGGCGCCCATCGCGACGGGGCGCCGGCCAAACAGCTCGCGCGTGAGGCGGGGCTCCCGCTGCCCACTGCCTACCACCTGCTGCGCACCCTCACCCACGAGGGATATCTGCGCCGGGAGAACGGCGTCTTCCTCTTCGGCGCGGCCGCCGAGCGGCTGGTGGGCGACGGCGCTCTGCAGAACCGGCGCAGCCGGATGACCCAGTCCCTGGACCGCTGGCGGGACATCATCGGGGCCCCGGTGTACTGCGCCGTCTACCGCGACGGCGAGATCGAGCTCGTCGCGGTCGCCGACGCCCCGGCCACGCCCGCGGTGGACGAATGGGCCGCCTTCCAGGAGACCGGGCACGCCCACGCGATCGGCCAGTGCCTGCTGAGCCAGCTGGACGAGAAGGCCCGCGAGGACCACTTGGACCGGCATCCGGTCCGTCCGCTGACCCGGTACTCCGTACGCGACCGCGCGGCACTTCTTGAACGGCTGCGGTCCCTGGAGCGAACGGAACCGGTCATCGAGCGGCAGGAATACGCCCTCGGGACGGTCTGCGCGGCCATCCCGATCGCGGCCGGTTTCACGGCTGCGGCGATGGCCATTTCGGTACCTCTCGACCAGGAAGAACGGTTGCTCCCCGCAGTCGAACGACTACGTGGCGAAGTGGCCAGCCTCTTGCGTTCGTTCGTGTTCTCTATCAGTATCTGAAAAATCACTCCTTGTGATCTGCTATCGCGTGCACCACGATGGCGTCAATAGGGCCATGGGGGATCATTCCTGGCCAGATTCATCTACTGCGGGGTTGAACGATGCGCGAGTCGGTTCAAGCTGAGGTCATGATGAGCTTCCTCGTCTCCGAGGAGCTCTCATTCCGTATCCCGGTGGAGCTCCGGTACGAAGTGTGCGATCCGTACGCGATCCGGATGACCTTCCATCTCCCCGGTGATGCCCCGGTCACCTGGGCTTTTGGCCGCGAGCTGCTGCTCGACGGCCTCAATAGCCCCAGTGGCGACGGGGACGTACACATCGGGCCGACCGAGCCCGAAGGACTGTGCGACGTCCACATCCGGCTCCAGGTGGGGGCGGACCGCGCTCTCTTCAGGGCGGGTACGGCACCTCTTGTGGCGTTTCTCGACCGGACGGACAAGCTCGTCCCGCTCGGCCAGGAGTGCACTCTGGGTGACTTCGAGGGCAATCTGGAAGAGGCATTGGGGCGAATTCTGGCCGAGGAGCAGAACGCCGGCTGACGGGAGCCGTCTTATCGGGGCCCGGGTGCCGGTCGAACACCACACCTGCCGAACGGGTGAATCACTCTCCGTGATTGACCGTTGAGGCCTTCGCCCGTCGCCGTCGTCCTCTGCCACTCCGTACGGGTGCCGAAGCCCCGGCTTCCGCGCCGACCCCCGTACGGTCCGCGGAGACGACCAGTGCCGCGAGCGCGGTGGTCACCGGCACCGAGGCGACCAGCCCGATCGAGCCGACCAGTGTCCGCACGATCTCCTCCGCCACCAGCTCGCTGTTGGCCACCGTGCCCACGCTGCTCTGGGCGATCGAGAACAGCAGCAGCAACGGCAACGCCGCGCCCGCATAGGCGAGCACCAGGGTGTTGACCACCGAGGCGATGTGATCCCTTCCGATTCTGATACCTGCCCGGTAAAGCTGCTTCGCACTCATCGTCGGGTCCGCCTGGTGCAGTTCCCAGACGGCCGATGTCTGGGTGACCGTCACATCGTCGAGCACCCCCAGGGAGCCGATGATGACGCCGGCCAGAAGCAGACCGCTCATGTCGATGTGCGGATACAGGCCGTGGATGAGGCCGGTGCTGTCATCGGTGTTCCCGCTCAGGCTCGCCCAGCCGATGAAGAGCGAGCCGAGCAGCCCGATCAGCAGCAGCGAGATCAGGGTGCCGATGACGGCGACCGAGGTGCGGGCGGTCAGCCCGTGGCAGATGTAGAGGGCGATCAGCATGATGGCGCCGGCCCCGACCACCGCCACGAGCAGCGGATTCGAGCCCTGCAGGATGGCCGGGAGGATGAACAGGGTCAGCACGGCGAACGACAGGGCGAGCGCCACCAGCGCCATGACCCCGCGCAGTCTCCCCACGACGACCACCGCCACGGCGAAGATTCCGGCCAGCAGCGCCATCGGGAACTTCCGGGTCACGTCCGTCACGGAGTACTGGAGGTCATGGGGCGCGTCGGGGGCGTACGCGACCACCACTTCCTGCCCCTCCCGCAGCTGTCGCGGTGCGCCGGGCTGGACCACCTCGATGAAGGTGCGCCCCTTGTCCTTGCCGCTCGTGACCTCGACCGTGGCCTTCTCGCAGAGTGCGGCCCCGCCTTCACCGGTCGCCGGGTCCTTCACCGGCGGGGTCTCGCCATCGACCGGCAGCTGGGCCGCATTCACGTCCTTGCAGTCGACCTTGTCGACGCTCGCCACCTTCGCCTGCTGGGTCTGCCGGTCGAAACCGACACCGGTTCGTTCGTGCGCCGGCGCACCACCGGGCCAGAGCACCACGAGCCCGACGGCGACCGCGGCCGCGAACGGGATCAGTACGGCGGCGATCACCTTGCGCAGGTGCTTGGACACGGGTGCGGCGGGGCCGTGCGTGTGGGTGTGGGCGTGGGTGTGGGTGTGCTGAGGGGACGGCTGCTCGGGAACGATACGGGGGGACGTCACCGGCCGATCATCGCAAGACGAGCAGGGCCCACTGTTCAGCACACCCATGAGGGCGTTAGCGTGGTGGCACCTTTGCACACGCGGGAGCTCGGAGCACCGGGCTGAGAGGGCGCTGATCTCCGTACATCCGTACGGGACAAGCTGCGCCGACCGCCGAACCTGTTACCGGGTAATGCCGGCGTAGGGAGTAGGTCTCATGACCACAGCGGATGCACGCATGCCTGCCTCCAGTCAGAACGACGAGGGCGGTCGGAGCGACGGGGCCGGTCGGAGCGACGGGGCCGGTCCGAGCGACGGAGCCAGTCAGAACGACGGAGCCGGTCCGAGCGACAGGGCCGGGAAGTCCATCGGCTGGCACAAGGGGTACGTCCAGGGCTCGCGCCCGGACCTCCGGGTGCCGGTCCGTCAGGTGCACCTCACCAACGGCAAGGACGTGACGCTGTACGACACGTCGGGGCCGTACACCGATCCCGCCATCGACACCGATGTGCGGCGCGGACTCGCGCCGCTGCGGGAGAACTGGATCATCGCCCGCGGTGACACCGAGGAGTACGCCGGCCGCGCCGCGCGTCCCGAGGACGACGGGCTCAAGCACACCTCGCCGCGTGGCGGGCTGCGCAATCTGGACGCGGTCTTCCCCGGCCGCCCGCGCCAGCCGCGGCGCAGCCGGGACGGGCGCCCGGTGACCCAGCTCGGGTACGCCCGGCGCGGCGAGGTCACCCCGGAGATGGAGTACGTGGCGATCCGGGAGAACGTCACGCCCGAGGTGGTGCGCGAGGAGATCGCCGCGGGCCGGGCCGTGCTGCCGGCCAACGTCAACCACCCGGAGATCGAGCCGATGATCATCGGTAAGCGGTTCCTGGTGAAGGTGAACGCCAACATCGGCAACTCCGCGGTGACGTCCTCGATCGAGGAGGAGGTGGACAAGATGACCTGGGCGACCAAGTGGGGCGCCGACACGGTCATGGACCTTTCCACCGGCCGCAACATCCACACCACCCGTGAGTGGGTACTTCGCAACTCCCCGGTGCCGATCGGCACCGTGCCCCTCTACCAGGCCCTCGAAAAGGTCGACGGCAGGGCCGAGGAGCTGACCTGGGAGATCTACAAGGACACCGTCATCGAGCAGGCCGAGCAGGGCGTCGACTACATGACGGTCCACGCCGGCGTGCGCCTCCCGTACGTGCCGCTGACGGCCCGTCGCAAGACCGGCATCGTCTCCCGGGGCGGCTCGATCATGGCCGCCTGGTGCCTCGCGCACCACAAGGAGTCGTTCCTGTACGAGCACTTCGAGGAGCTCTGCGAGATCCTCGCGTCCTATGACGTGACGTACTCGCTGGGCGACGGGCTGCGCCCCGGATCGATCGCGGACGCCAACGACGAGGCGCAGTTCGCCGAACTGCGCACCCTCGGCGAACTGAACACCGTCGCCAAGCGGTTCGGTGTCCAGACGATGATCGAGGGCCCGGGACACGTCCCGATGCACAAGATCAAGGAGAACATCGACCTCCAGCAGGAGATCTGCGAGGAGGCGCCGTTCTACACCCTCGGCCCGCTGACCACCGATGTCGCTCCGGCGTACGACCACATCACCTCGGGCATCGGCGCCGCGATGATCGCCTGGTGGGGGACGGCGATGCTCTGCTACGTCACGCCCAAGGAGCACCTCGGCCTGCCCAACCGGGACGACGTGAAGACCGGCGTGATCACGTACCGGATCGCGGCCCATGCGGCGGACCTCGCCAAGGGGCACCCGGGGGCGCAGGATTGGGACGACGCGCTGTCGGACGCCCGCTTCGAGTTCCGGTGGGAGGACCAGTTCAATCTGGCCCTCGATCCGGACACGGCACGGGAGTTCCATGACGAGACGCTGCCGGCCGAGCCGGCGAAGACGGCGCACTTCTGCTCGATGTGCGGTCCGAAGTTCTGCTCGATGAAGATCTCGCACGACATCCGGCGTGAGCACGGCGGTTCGCAGGCGGAGATCGAGGCGGGCATGGCGGAGAAGTCCAAGGAGTTCGCCGCCGCGGGCAACCGGGTCTACCTGCCTATCGCGGACTGAGGCACGGCGCGTCGTACCGGCAGGCTCGCGCCGACCGGTACGACGCGCCCGCGCACTGCCCTGCCCCGGACCCCGCCCCGGACCCTGCCCCGGATCCGGTCAGTCCATTTCGTGTTCCGGTCCGCCGAAATCGGGGCTGGTGAAGTCCGGGCTGGTGAAGGTCGGCCGGGGCGCGGCCGCCGGGCCGTCGTCCGGGCTGGAGAAGTCCGGCCTGCTGTAGCCGATCTTCGGGATGCGGTTGGCCGAGGGGTACGGGGTACGGGCGGCGGGAGCGGCGCCCGGGTCGGCCAGCGCGTCCCGCAGGAACGGCAGGATGCCGCGTTCCAGCAGTGCGTGCCGCCAGGCTTCTCTGGCCCGCGCCACGTCCTCGGGCAGTTCCTCGCCGGGATCGTCTGCGGCCAGTGACGTGGAGCCGTTGCGCAGCGCGGCGATGAGGAGGCCGACGGCGGCGATCAGGATGGCGGCCGCGGTGAGCGCCACGAAGACCCAGCCGACGCTCACCATGGTCCCCGCGAAGGATGGCGGTGGGCTGAGCATCTTCAGGATGTAGCCGACCAGCAGGAAGATCACCGCGGCCGTGCCCGCCAACACCGGGGCCAGCACGGTGACAACGGCTCCCAGGCCGGCGCCCGAGCCGTCGGGACCGTCGGCGCCGATGAGGCCGGCGGCGTCCTGATCGGCGTCGGCCGTGGCGGCCCGCAGCTCCTCGCGGGCCTTCACGTAGTGCTCGTACTCGGTGGCGGCCGTGGCGGTGATCAGGGCGGTGGCGGCCATCGCCATGGTGCGCAGCTGGACCGGGTTGAGCCGTTCGCCGACCGCGGCCAGATCTGGTCGTTCATGGGCGTGACGCAGCGCGTCGTCGAGGATCCGCTCGTACTCGGGGCGGTCCTCGGTCAGCAGGTGCGGAGCGCTGTTCATGTGCATCCCCCGATGCTCCGTAGGGCCTGTGTGCCCGATTCAACCGGGCAGTCGGGCGGAAACGGAGGAGAGCCTGCTACTGGTACGCCGATGGTAGAGCGCCCACGGCACAGGGTGACAGGGGGTTTCCGGAAATAGGCCCAGTGGTCGGCACGGTCAGGTCGTTGATGCGTCTTCCCCGAAGAGCGTCAGTCATGCAGGGGGAGTTGGACGACCAGTAGCTTTCCGGCCATGGTCACTCCGCCGTCCATGGCGATGGCGAGCCCGTCCGCGTACACGTGCGGGCCGTCCACCAGCGGTCCGGCACTGTCCTCGCCGTCCTCGGAACCGACCTCACCGAGCAGATACGGAATGGGGCTGTGGCCATGGACGACGCGTCGGCCACCGTAGGCCGCCATCAGCTGCTGGACGGCCTGCGGGCCCGATTCGTCGCGGAAGGCGAAGCGCTTGGTGAGCTTGCGGAAGAGGTCCCAGCACTCGTCGGCGTCGTTCCGCGTCAGGATGGCGTGCACCGTGTCGTTGACGTCCTCGATGGTGGTGCCGTAGTCGAGGTACGCCGTGGTGTCCGAGTGCATCAGCAGATGCCCGTCCTCCTCGACGACCGCGTCGAGCCGGGACATCCACTGGAGGTGGACGTCCTGGAGCCGCTCCATGTCGCTCTTCTGGCCGCCGTTGAGCAGCCAGGCGGCCTGGAAGGTGGCGGTGCCGGCGCCCGAGTTCACCGGGGTGTCGGCGAACCGTTTGGCGCCGAGGAGCAGCAGCTCGTGGTTGCCCATCAGGGCCTTGCAGTAGCCGCCGGCGGCCGCGGCCTCCGCGGACAGCCGCATCACGAGGTCGATGACGCCGATGCCGTCGGGCCCCCGGTCGGTGAAGTCACCGAGGAACCAGAGCCGCGCGTTGCCCGCGGACCAGTTGCCGTCGCCGTCGATCAGGCCCTGTTCGCCGAGGGCGGCGTGCAGCTCGTCCAGATAGCCGTGGACGTCACCGACCACGTACAGCGGACCGAGTTCCGGATCCTGGGCGGGCCGCGGTTCGGGAACGGCCCGCACCTGGACGGTGGCCTCGCGGGTGATCACCGGAAGATCGCGCGCGGTGGGGGTGTACCCCTCCGGCGCCTCGCCCTCCGGGAAGGCGTTGCCCGGGTGCGGAGACGCCGGCGGTGCCGGGGACTGCGCATAGGGCGGTACGCGGAAGTCGCGCAACGTCGCCGTCCGCACCGCGGGTTCCTGACCGGCCCCCTGTGTCATCGACCCCTCCACCACCGTCGCGCCGCCGTACACCTGACGGGCCCTGCTGGTCGGGGCGGTCCGCGGTGTCGTCCGCCCATCATAGGAATGCGAATCGTGCTCTGTGACGCACCAGGGGTGGTGAATCCGAACGCACGCCGGGTTCGTCGGTCGATTGATCCCAATTGGTCTGATCAATCCCCTGCCGGGGAGCGTGGCGCGCTGACCGTGGTGCGGGGCGGACGGCGTTGGGAGGAGGTCCGGACGATGAGTTCCGTCGGTATCACCTGCTCCACCGGGCCGTCGTGCTCGACGCCTTCGATGGCGTCGATGAGCAGCTGCACGACCGCTGTGCCGATTCTGCGCGGTTTGAGCGAGAGGGTGGTGATGGGCGGTTCGGTCGTCGCGTAGACGGTGGACTCGCTGCAGCAGACCAGCAGCAGGTCCTCAGGGACGCGCAGGCCGTACCGGCGGGCGGCCGCGAGCAGATCGGTGCCGTTGGGGTCGAAGAGCCCGTAGACGGCGTCAGGGCGGTCCGGGCGGGCCAGCAGGCGGTCGGCGGCCACGGCGCCCGCGCACGGGTCGTGGGCGGGGTAGGACTCGTACACCGGGTCCTGGCCGACCCGCTCGCACCAGTGGAGGTACGCGGTGGTGGACAGCCGGGTGTACGTGTCCGTGGTGGTGCCGGTGAGGAGCCCGATACGGCGGGCCCCGGCGGCGGCGAGATGGTCGAGGAGGTCGAGCACGGCGGCCCGGTGGTCGTTGTCCACCCAGGCGGTGACCGGGAGGGTCCCGGCCGGCCTGCCGTCGGAGACGACGGGCAGCCCTTGGCGGACGAGTTCGGTGACGACCGGGTCCTGGTCGGAGGGGTCGATGACGACGGTGCCGTCGAGGGCGACGTTCGACCAGACGTCGTGGCGTGAGGTGGCGGGCAGGATGACGAGGGCGTAGCCGCGGGCCAGCGCGGCGGAGGTCGCCGCTCTGGCCATCTCCGCGAAGTACGCGAATTCGGTGAAGGTGAAGGGTTCGTCCCCGTAGGTCGTCACGGTCAGGCCGATCAGGCCGGACTTGCCGGTACGGAGGGTTCGGGCCGCGGCGGATGGGCGGTAGCCCAGGCGCTCGGCGACCTCGCGGACATGGCGGCGGGTGGCGTCCGGGAGCCTGCCCTTGCCGTTGAGCGCGTCGGAGACGGTCGTGATGGAGACTCCGGCGGCGGCGGCCACATCCCGGATGCCTGCTCGTCCTCGCCTGCCGCCGCGCCGGGGGGTCTCCGTCCGGCTCACCTGGTGCTTCCCTGCTGCTGTCATGGCGAGCCGATAGTAGGGCTCGCAAGGGCAGTTGGTCCGATCGCATATGCACGCGTTGACAGGCACGTTTCTGCATGATCATTTAATGCCAATGCCCTTGTTAATCAAGGGTGTTGTTGGTCAGGACCATCATGTGTTGGGCGTCGGACCGGATGGGCCTGTCGTAGGTGTGATGTCTCGAAGAGGTCTCAACTCACCTCTTCGGGGGACGCGCGCCACGGAGTGAGCCACCGGCGCGCGCCAGGGTGAGGAGCGCTCCCCCTCATTCCGGGGCCCACCGGACGAATCCCCGGTCCCGCCATTCGCAGCGGTGCTCAATCCTCATAAGGTGAGCAGTATTGATGTGTACAGACGGTCGAGGAGGACCCGCGATGAGCGAGACGAGCCCCAAGTTGCGTGCCGAGCTGGACGGCGTTCCCGCCTATGTGCCGGGCAAGCCGGCCGCGGCGGACGGACCGGCCGCGTTCAAGCTGTCCTCCAACGAGAACCCGTATCCGCCGCTGCCGGGGGTGATGGAGTCCGCGATGGCCGCGGCCGCGCACTTCAACCGCTACCCGGACCTGGCCTGCACCGGTCTGATGAACGAGCTGTCCGACCGTTTCGGTGTGCCGGTCTCGCACCTGGCCACCGGCACCGGCTCGGTCGGTGTGGCGCAGCAGCTGCTCCAGGCGACCTCGGGGCCGGGCGACGAGGTCATCTACGCCTGGCGCTCCTTCGAGGCGTACCCGATCATCACCCAGGTCAGCGGCGCGACGTCGGTGAAGGTGCCGCTGACCAGCGGTGAGGTGCACGACCTGGACGCGATGGCGGACGCGATCACGGACCGGACCCGGATGATCCTCGTCTGCAATCCGAACAACCCGACCGGCACCGTGGTGCGCAGGGCCGAGCTGGAGCGCTTCCTGGACCGGGTGCCGGGCGATGTGCTCGTGGTGCTGGACGAGGCGTACAAGGAGTTCATCCGCGACGCGGACGTGCCGGACGGCATCGAGATCTACCGGGACCGGCCCAATGTGGCGGTGCTGCGGACGTTCTCCAAGGCCTACGGGCTGGCGGGGCTGCGGGTCGGCTTCGCGGTGGCCCACGAGCCGGTGGCGGCCGCGCTGCGCAAGACGGCGGTGCCGTTCGGCGTGAGCCAGCTCGCCCAGGACGCGGCGGTGGCCTCGCTGCGCGCAGAGGATGAACTCCTGGGCCGGGTGGGGTCTTTGGTGTGCGAGCGGGAGCGGGTGCACAAGGCGTTGGTGGGGCAGGGATGGACGGTGCCGGAGTCCCAGGCGAACTTCGTCTGGCTGCGGCTGGGGGACCGTACCGTCGACTTCGCCGCGGTCTGCGAGAAGGCCGGTGTGGTGGTCCGGCCGTTCGCGGGCGAGGGCGTGCGGGTCACGATCGGTGAGGACGAGGCGAACGATCTGTTCCTGAAGGTGGCGGAGTCGTACCGCAAGGAGCTGTAGCCCCGGGAATTCCAGCCCCCGGAAGCAGCCTGTCGGGCCCCGTATCTCGTGCGCGAGGTGCGGGGCCCGTTTGCTTGTCCGGCCCGGCGGAGCGGCGTTCGGCCCGGCGCGCGCGTTGTCCGTTTCGGGGGGAATGGGTGCTGCCTCCCGAAGGGGGTACCCCCCTCGTAGATCCCGAAAGTCTGTGCGCCATAATTGCTTGTGAATGTGAACGCGTTCACAAGCGTGTCCTGGTTCCTCCCATGATCAGTCGGATTCAAAGGACAAAATGCCGGTGCAACTACGGCGACGTAAGGAGAAGACGACGTGGAGCTAGCTCTGGCGCCGGAGACCCTGGCGCGATGGCAGTTCGGAACGACCACCGTCTACCACTTCCTCTTCGTTCCCCTGACGATCTCGCTCGCCGCGCTCACCGCGGGCCTGCAGACCGCCTGGGTGCGGACGAACAACGAGAAGTACCTCAGGGCCACGAAGTTCTGGGGGAAGCTCTTCCTGATCAACATCGCCATGGGCGTCGTCACCGGCATCGTCCAGGAGTTCCAGTTCGGTATGAACTGGTCGGACTACTCGCGGTTCGTCGGGGACATCTTCGGAGCCCCGCTGGCGTTCGAGGCGCTGATCGCGTTCTTCTTCGAGTCGACCTTCATCGGCCTGTGGATCTTCGGCTGGGACAAGCTGCCGAAGAAGATCCACCTCGCCTGCATCTGGATGGTCTCGATCGGCACCATCCTCTCCGCGTACTTCATCCTGGCGGCCAACTCCTGGATGCAGCACCCGGTCGGCTATCGCATCAACAAAGAACGCGGACGCGCCGAGCTCACCGACTTCTGGCACGTGCTCACGCAGAACACCGCGCTCGCCCAGTTCTTCCACACCATCACGGCGGCCTTCCTGGTCGGCGGCGCGTTCATGGTCGGCATCGCCGCCTTCCACCTGGCCCGCAAGAAGCACATCCCGGTGATGCGGACCTCGCTGCGGCTGGGCCTGATCACCGTGGTGGTCGCCGGTCTGCTCACCGCCGTCAGCGGTGACCAGCTGGGCAAGGTGATGTTCAAGCAGCAGCCGATGAAGATGGCGGCGGCCGAGGCGCTGTGGGACGGCCAGAACTCCGCGCCCTTCTCGATCTTCGCGTACGGAGACGTCAGCAAGGGCCACAACTCCGTCGAGGTCTCGATCCCCGGAATACTGTCCTTCCTCGCCGACGACAACTTCAACTCCTACGTTCCCGGCATCAACGACATCAACAAGGCCGAGCAGGAGAAGTACGGGCCCGGCGACTACCGGCCCAACATCCCGGTCGCCTTCTGGAGCTTCCGCTGGATGATCGGCTTCGGGATGGCGTCCTTCGCCCTCGGCATCCTGGGACTGTGGCTGACCCGGAAGAAGTTCATGTTGCCACCGGGGATGCGGACCGGTGAGGACGAAGTGCCGCATCTGGTCCTGTTCAAGAACAAGGCGCTGAGCCCCAAGCTCGCCAAGTGCTACTGGATCGTCGCCCTGTGGACCCTGCTCTTCCCGCTGATCGCCAACTCCTGGGGCTGGATCTTCACCGAGATGGGCCGTCAGCCCTGGGTCGTCTACGGAGTGCTCCAGACCCGCAACGCGGTCTCCCCCGGCGTCTCGCAGGGCGAGGTGCTCACCTCGATGATCCTCTTCACCCTGCTCTACGCGGCACTCGCCGTGGTCGAGGTCAAGCTGCTCGTGAAGTACATCAAGGCCGGGCCCCCGGAGCTCACGGACGACGACCTCAACCCGCCCACCAGGATCGGCGGCGACCATGACGACGCCGACCGGCCCATGGCCTTCTCCTACTGAGAGCGCAGGAGCCGAGAGATGGAACTCCACGACGTCTGGTTCGTGCTCATCGCCGTCCTCTGGACCGGCTACTTCTTCCTGGAGGGATTCGACTTCGGGATCGGTGTGCTCACCAAGCTGCTGGCCCGCGACCGCAAGGAACGACGGGTGCTGATCAACACGATCGGGCCCGTCTGGGACGGCAACGAGGTCTGGCTGCTCAGCGCGGGCGGAGCGACCTTCGCCGCGTTCCCCGAGTGGTACGCCACGCTGTTCTCCGGGTTCTACCTGCCGCTGCTGATCATCCTGCTCTGCCTCATCGTGCGCGGGGTCGCCTTCGAGTACCGGGCGAAGCGGCCCGAGGAGAAGTGGCAGAACAACTGGGAGAACGCGATCTTCTGGACCTCGCTGATCCCCGCCCTGCTCTGGGGCGTGGCCTTCGGGAACATCGTGCGCGGCGTGAAGATCGACGCCGACATGGAGTACGTGGGCAACTTCTGGGATCTGCTCAATCCGTACTCGATCCTCGGCGGGCTGGTCACGCTGTCCCTCTTCACCTTCCACGGGACGGTGTTCGCGGGGCTCAAGACGGTCGGCGACATCCGGGTCAGGGCTCGCGCGCTGGCCCTGAAGCTGGGCGCGGTCACCGCGGTGCTGGCCCTGGGCTTCCTGATCTGGACCCAGGCCGACAACGGCGACGGCTGGAGCCTGATCGCGATGATCATCGCCGTGGTCTCCCTGGTCGGGGCGATCGGCGCCGTCGCGGCGGGCCGCGAGGGATGGTCCTTCGCCCTCTCCGGTGTGACCATCACGGCCGCGGTCGCGATGCTCTTCCTGACGCTCTTCCCGAACGTCATGCCGTCCTCGCTGAACGATGCCTGGAGCCTCACGGTCACCAACGCCTCGTCCACCCCGTACACGCTGAAGATCATGACCTGGTGTGCGGGGATCGCCACTCCCGTGGTGCTGCTGTACCAGGGCTGGACCTACTGGGTGTTCCGCAAGCGGATCGGTACGCACCACATCGCTGACGCGCACTGAACGCACCACATCGCTGACGCGCGGTGCATGCGCTGAACCCAGTGAATGCACCGCAGTGAATGCACCGCAGTGAATGCCTTCCTGACCGAGCCGAGTCCCATGGGGTGTTTCACGTGAAACCGATCGACCCGCGTCTGCTCCGCCACGCCCGTGCCACCCGCCTCTTCCTGGTGGCCGTGGTGGTACTCGGACTGGCCGGAGCGGCGCTGGTCATCGCCCAGGCCATGCTCGTCGCCGAAGTGGTGGTGGGCGGTTTCGAGGACGGGCTCACCGGGTCCGGACTCCGTACGCCGCTCCTGCTGCTCGCGGCGGTCGCGCTCGGACGGGCCCTGGTCACCTGGCTCACCGAACTGGCCGCCCACCGGGCCGGTGCGGCCGTCAAGTCGGAGCTGCGCGGCCGGCTCCTCGACCGGGCGGCCGCGCTGGGCCCGGAATGGCTGAGCGGGCAGCGCACCGGCTCGCTGGTGACGCTCGCCACGCGGGGCATCGATGCGCTGGACGACTACTTCGCGCGGTATCTGCCGCAGCTCGGGCTCGCCGTGGTGGTGCCGGTGGCGGTGCTCGCCAGGGTGGTCACGGAGGACTGGATCTCGGCGGCGATCATCGTCGTCACCCTCCCCCTCATCCCGCTCTTCATGATCCTGATCGGCTGGGCGACCCAGTCGCGGATGGACCGCCAGTGGCGGCTGCTGTCGCGGCTCTCCGGCCACTTCCTCGACGTGGTCGCCGGGCTGCCGACGCTGAAGGTCTTCGGCCGGGCCAAGGCCCAGGCCGAGTCCATCCGCACCATCACCTCGCAGTACCGGCTGGCGACCGTGCGCACACTGCGGATCGCCTTCCTGTCGTCCTTCGCCCTGGAGCTGCTGGCGACGCTCTCGGTGGCACTCGTCGCCGTCACCATCGGCATGCGGCTGGTCCACGGCGAACTCGACCTCTACACCGGCCTGGTGGTGCTGATCCTCGCGCCGGAGGCCTATCTGCCGCTCCGGCAGGTCGGGGCGCAGTACCACGCCGCCGCCGAGGGGCTCTCGGCCGCGGAGGAGATCTTCTCGGTCCTGGAGACCGAGCCGCCCGCGGGCGGTACGCGGGAGGTCCCCTCGTCACTGCGGCTGGAGCTGGAGGGTGTGACCGTCCGGCACGCGGGGCGCACCGAGCCCTCGCTCGCCGGGGCCTCGCTGGTGGTGGAGGAGGGGGAGACCGTCGCCCTGGTCGGCCCGAGCGGCGTGGGCAAGTCCACCCTGCTGAACGTGGTGCTGGGCTTCGCGGCACCGGACGAGGGTCGGGTACGGGTCGGCGGAACCGACCTGGCGGACCTCTCCCCCGAACGCTGGCGGGAGCGGATCGCCTGGGTCCCGCAGCGGCCGCACCTCTTCGCCGGCACGATCGCGGAGAACGTACGGCTGGCCCGGCCGGAGGCGGACGACGGCGCGGTCACGGCCGCGCTGCGCGACGCCGGGGCGTACGACTTCGTGGCGGCCCTGCCGGACGGTGCGGCGACCCTCCTCGGTGAGGACGGCGCGGGCCTCTCCGCAGGACAGCGGCAGCGTCTCGCGCTCGCCCGCGGGTTCCTCGCCGACCGGCCGCTGCTGCTGCTCGACGAGCCGACCGCGAGCCTGGACGGCGAGACGGAGGCGGGCATCGTCGAGGCGGTACGACGACTGGCCGCCGGGCGGACCGTTCTGCTGGTGGTGCACCGGCCGGCGCTCCTCTCGGTCGCCGACCGGGTGGTGACGCTGGAGCCGGGCGCGACGGCCGGACCGGCCGGGCCCGCCGTCGCCGCCGTGGTGCCGCGCCCGGCCGGTGCTCCCGACGACCTCATCGGCGGCGAGGCGGCGCGGGAGCCCGAGGTGCTGCGGGACACCGCGGCCCGGACCGGGCACGTGCTGGCCCGGGTCAGGGAGGCCGCCGGAGCACAGCGCGGCCGGCTCGCGCTCGCCCTGCTGCTGGGCAGTCTCGCGCTTGGCTCGGCGGTCGGCCTCATGGCCGTCTCCGGCTGGCTGATCTCCCGCGCCTCCGAACAGCCTCCGGTGCTCTACCTGATGGTCGCGGTGACGGCGACCCGCGCCTTCGGCATCGGACGGGCTGTCTTCCGCTACGCCGAGCGCCTCGTCTCGCACGACGCGGTGCTCAGGATGCTCGCCGCGCTGCGCGTCGACGTCTACCGGGGTCTGGAGCGCATCGCGCCCGCAGGACTGCGCCGGACCCGGCGCGGGGATCTGCTCTCGCGGCTCGTCGCTGACGTGGACGCCCTCCAGGACTACTGGCTGCGCTGGCTGCTGCCCGCCGGAACGGCGGTCGTAGTCGGCGCGGCAGCCGCCGGGTTCACCGGCTGGCTGCTCCCGGAGGCGGGCGCCGTGCTCGCCGCCGGACTGCTGCTCGCCGGGGTCGGGGTCCCGCTGGTCAGCGGCGCCTGCGCCCGGCGCACCGAGCGCCGGCTGGCGCCCGCCCGCGCCGAGCTGGCGACCCGGATCACCGACCTGCTCGGCGGGACGGCCGAACTGACCGTCGCGGGCGCGCTGCCCGGACGCTCGGCCAGGACCCGGGAGGCCGACGGCGTCCTCACCCGGATCGCTTCCCGGGCGGCGACCGCCACCGCGCTCGGCGGCGGGCTCACCGCGCTGATCGGCGGCCTCACCGTGGTCGCCGCCGCGCTCGTCGCCCTCCCCGCGGTGGCCGACGGTCGGCTGGCCGGGGTGGAGCTCGCCGTCGTCGTCCTCACCCCGCTGGCCGCCTTCGAGGCCGTCACCGGTCTCCCGCTCGCCGTCCAGTACCGGCAACGGGTCAAGCGCAGCGCGGAGCGGGTGTACGAGGTGCTCGACGCCCCGGTGCCGGTGCGCGAACCCGCCGCCCCGGCCGAGGCCCCCGCGTCGCCCTTCCCGCTGGAGGTACGGGGGCTCTCTGCCCGGTACGCGGGAGCGGAGCACGACGCCCTGGCCGACGTGGACCTCACGCTGGAGGCCGGCAAGCGCATCGCGGTCGTGGGTCCCTCGGGTTCCGGGAAGACCACGCTCGCCCAGGTCCTGCTCCGCTTCCTGGACGCGCGGGCGGGGACGTACCGGATCGGAGGCGTGGAGGCGTCCGCGCTGGACGGGGACACGGTCAGGCGTTTCGTCGGGCTGTGCGCGCAGGACGCCCACATCTTCGACAGTTCCATCCGGGAGAACCTGCGTCTCGCCCGTACCGGAGCGAGCGACGCGGAGCTGCGCGACGCCCTCGCACGGGCCCGGCTGCTCGACTGGGCCGAGGCGCTGCCGGACGGGCTGGACACCCTGGTCGGTGAGCACGGCGCCCGCCTCTCCGGAGGCCAGCGCCAGCGGCTCGCGCTGGCCAGGGCGCTGCTGGCGGACTTCCCCGTGCTCGTTCTGGACGAGCCCGCGGAGCACCTCGACCTGCCGACCGCCGACGCCCTGACGGCCGACCTGCTGGCGGCCACCCGGGGACGTACGACGGTGCTGATCACCCACCGGCTCGAAGGCCTGGACGCGGTCGACGAGGTGGTGGTCCTGGACGCGGGAGCGGTCGTGCAACGTGGTCCGTACGCGGCTCTCGTGGCGGTGGACGGTCCGCTGAGCCGGATGCTGGCGCGCGAGCGCGAGACCGTACGGGAGCCGGCGGGGGCGTCGCGGGGCGGGCGGGTCTGAGGGGTCCCCGCCGGGCTTCGGCTATCCCTCACAACCCGGCTTCGACTTTCCCGAACAAAAGGGACTAACTACGCTCTGGGTATGTCAGAGCAGGGCCCGAAGGACTCGAAGGATTCGAAGGACTCGAAGCACCAGAAGCACCAGGAGCAGCCGAAGGAATCGACGCGTCCCGAGGACCCCGAGCGCACCGCGCCCCCGGAGGGGCCGCTCGAAGCCGCGACGGAGGCGACCCGCAGTCTGCGGGGTCTGTCCACAGAACTCACCGCCCGCGTGCCGCAGCTGTTGGAAGCCATGCGTTCCGTCGGCACCGGGCTCGAACTGCACACCACCCTCGACCGGATCTGCGAGACGGCGGCCGAACTGGCCCACGCCCGCTACGCGGCCATCGGCGTCGTGGACGAGGAGGGCAAGGGGCTCTCGGACTTCGTCACCTATGGAGTCCCGGAGCCGGTGGCGCGCGAGATCGGCCACCGGCCGGACGGACACCGTGGCCTGCTCGGCGCGTTGATCCACGACCCCCGTCCCGTGCGGCTCGCGGATCTGACGGCCGATCCGCGGTTCGCCGGATTTCCGCCGGGCCACCCCCCGATGCGGACGTTCCTCGGCGTACCGATCCGGGTGCAGGGCGAGATCTTCGGCAATCTCTATCTGGCCGGGAAGGACGGCGGGGGCGAGTTCACCGACTACGACCTGCACATGGTGCGGGTGCTGGCCACCGAGGCGGGCATCGCCATCGGCAATGCCCGGCTGTACGAGGCCGCCCGACAGCGAGAGCGGTGGATCGACGGCTCGGTGGCCGTGACCACCGCCCTGCTCTCCGGCGGGGACGCCGACGACGCGCTCGCGGTCGTGGCCGAACAGGCCCGCCACCTCGCCGCCTCCGCCGCCGGGATCGTGTTGCTGCCCGCGGAGGACGGCGGACTGGAGATCGTCGCCGTGTCCGAGACGGAGCCGACCGGGGCGCTCGGGGTGATCATCCCGGCGCAGAGTCCGGTGGTGGGAATGCTGCTGGGGGGCGAGGCCGTCTTCGTGGACGACTCGGCCACCGACTCCCGCATGATCACCACGCTGGCGGACCGGTTCGGGCCGAGCATGCTGCTTCCGCTGCACAGCGGTGGCCGGGTGCTCGGCGCGCTCGCCACCCCGCGTGCCAGGGGCGGCCGGCCGTTCACGGAGACGGAGCGGACCCTCGCCGCCCAGTTCGCCTCGCAGGCGGCGCTGGCGCTGATGATGGCGGAGGCGCAGCGGGACCGCGAGCGGCTCGCGGTCTACGAGGACCGCGACCGGATCGCCCGCGATCTGCACGACCTGGTCATTCAGCGGCTGTTCGCCACCGGGATGATGCTGGAGAGCGCTCAGCGCCGGTCGGACGTGCCGGAGGTGCAGACCGGCGTCGGCCGGGCGGTCGACGAGCTGGACGTGACGATCCAGGAGATCCGTACCGCCATCTTCGCGCTGCAGCAGGAGCCGGCCGAGGCGCCGTCAGGGCTGCGGACCCGGGTGCTGCGTGAGATCAACATGGCGGCGGTCCCACTGGGCTTCAAACCGTCGTACCGCTTCGTCGGTCCGGTCGACGCGGTGGTCGGCGAGCTGACCGGGAAGAACCTGATCGCGGCGTTGCGGGAGGCTCTGTCCAACGCCTTCCGGCATGCCGTGGCGTCCCGGATCGACGTGGTCGTGGACGCGACCGCCACGCTTCCCGACGGGCGGGCCGCGGTGCGGCTCACGGTCGCGGACGACGGCGTGGGCATCCCGCCGGGCGGCCGGCGCAGCGGGCTGCGGAATCTGGCCCGGCGGGCGGAGTCGCTGGGCGGGGCCAGCTGGTTCGGACCCGGCCTGGGGGAGGGCGGCGGCGGTACGGCGGTGGTGTGGCAGGCACCTCTGTGACGGCCCGGTGCGAACGGCGGCGCGGGCGGGTGCGCGCTCGTGCAGCTGTCACTGCCGTGCCGGTGGTGCGCGCTCGTGCAGCCGTCACCGCCGTGCAGGAGGTCTGCGTTCGTTCAGCGCTCACCGCGGGACAGCGCCCGATCGGCGATGATCCGCTCGATGACGACCGCGACGCCGTCCTCGTTGTTGGTGACCGTACGGCCGGTTGCCGCCGCCAGAGCGGCCGGGTGGGCGTTGCCCATCGCGTAGGAGGTGCCGGCCCAGCTCAGCATCTCCACGTCGTTGGGCATGTCACCGAACGCGACGACCTCGGCGGGCGAGACGCCACGCTCGGCGCAGCACAGCTCCAGCGTGCTGGCCTTGGAGACGCCGGGACCGCTGACCTCCAGGAGGGCGCTCGGACTGGACCGGGTGAACGAGGCCCGGTCGCCCGCAGCGGTACGGGCCAGGGCGAGGAAGTCGTCCGGGGCCAGTTCGCCGTGGTGGGCGAGGAGCTTCAGCACGGGGGCGCCGGTGCCGGGCGCCTCCTCGCGGAGCAGCTTCTCCGCGGCGGCCACGGTGGCGCCGGGGTCGAGGTGGAAGGCCGGGTAGGCGGGCTCGTAGTGGATGCCGGTGGCCAGCTCGACGGCGAAGGAGGTGCTGGGGGCGGCCGCGCGCAGGGTGTGCACGACGTCGAGGGCGGCCTCCCGCTCCAGTGCGCGGACCTTCAGCAGCCGGCCGCCGTCGTGCAGGTCCGCGACGGCGGCGCCGTTGGCGCAGATCGCCAGGCCGTGGCCGTGGACGTGGTCGCTGACGACACCCATCCAGCGGGCCGGGCGGCCGGTGACGAAGAAGACCTCGATACCGGCCTCCTCCGCGGCGGCGAGCGCCGCGACCGTACGGTCCGAGACGGTCTTGTCGTCGCGCAGGAGCGTGCCGTCCAGATCGGTGGCGATCAGCCGGGGAGCGGCGGGGAGAGGGTGATCGGTAGCTGAGGTCACCGCTCCATTCTCGCGTACGAGGGTGCACGGGCGTGCGCAGGGGCGCACATCTGAGTACGCGCGCCCTGAGCAGGAGGTATTCCGCTGGCATATGCCGGTCGTCTCACTTGCCTCGCGCCGGCCGGACTGGACATCCTGCCGAGGCGATCCGTGTGCCTGTTTCCGAAGACCTGATGGGGAGAGTGAAAGTGCAACTGTCTTTGAGTGAGCTGCAGTCCAGGGGCGCCGCGTTCCGGGAACTGCACAACGGGCCAGAACCCTTCGTGATCCCCAATCCGTGGAACGCGGGCACCGCCCGGATTCTGGCCGGGCTCGGATTCTCGGCGCTTGCGACGACCAGTGCCGGTCTCGCCGTCGCTCTCGGCCTGCCGGACGGCGCGAATCTGCTGGACCGCGACATGGTGCTCGCGAACGCCGGAGAGATCGCCGCCGCGACGCCGCTGCCGGTCTCCGCCGACCTGGAGAGCGGCTTCGCGCAGACCCCGGAGGGCGTTGCCGAGACCATTCGCGCTGCGGCGGAGGCGGGGCTGGTGGGCGGCTCGGTCGAGGATGCCACCGGGCTGCCCGGTGACCCGGTCCGTCCGCTCGCGGAGGCGGTGGACCGGGTGACGGCGGCGGTGGAGGCGGCGCGCGGCCTGCCCTTCCCGTTCACCGTCACCGCACGCGCCGAGAACTTCCTTTACGGGCGCCCCGACCTCGACGACACGGTCCGCCGCCTGCAGGCGTACGAGGAGGCGGGTGCCGACGTCCTGTACGCGCCCGGACTGCCGTCGGCCGAGGCGGTGCGCATCGTGTGCGCCTCGGTCGGCCGGCCGGTCAACGTCCTCGCGGGGAGCCAGCAGCCGGCATTGGACGTGGCCGCGCTCGCGGACTGCGGGGTGCGCCGGATCAGCCTCGGGTCGACCCTGTCCCGGGCTGCGCTGGGCGGATTCGTCCGGGCAGCCCGTGAGGTGCTCGACCACGGGACCTTCGACTTCGCCGCCCAGGCCCCGCCGTACGGGGACGTGAACCGGTGGATGACAGGTCCGCGTGACGTCTAGCCACGTCTAGCCACGCCTAGCGACGCCCAGCCACGTCCAGCGCGCGGGCGACGGCTCAGTGGGCGGGCGACGGCTCGGTGGGCAGGGCGTTCACCCGATCTGGGCGGCGGCCTCGACGGCGATCTTCTCGAAGACGGCCTGGTCGGCGGCGAAGTCCGAGTCGGGGATGGGCCAGTGAATCGCGATCTCGTTGATCCCCAGGGCCGCATAGCGGCCGGCGAAGTCGACGAACGCGTCCACGGACTCCAGCGGGCTCCTGCGATCCGGGGTGAAGCCGGTGAGCATGATCTTGTCGAGCTCGTCCGCATCGCGGCCGATACCGGCGCACGCGTCCGCGAGCCGGTCGATCTGTCCGCGCACGGCCTGCACCGACTGTTCGGGCGTTCCGTTCTCGTACAGCTTCGGATCTCCCGTGGTCACCCACGCCTGCCCGTGCCGGGCGGCGAGGCGCATCCCGCGCGGGCCGGTGGCGGCCACGGCGAACGGCAGCCGGGGCCGCTGGACGCAGCCGGGGATGGTGCGGGCCTCGTACGCCGTGTAGTGGTCGCCTTCCCAGGAGACGGAGTCCTCGGTCAGCAGCCGGTCGAGCAGAGGCACGAACTCCCCGAAGCGGTCGGCCCTCTCACGCGCCGTCCACGGCTCCTGACCGAGCGCCGTCGCGTCGAACCCGGTGCCGCCGGCGCCGATTCCCAGGGTGATCCGCCCGCCCGATACGTCGTCGAGGGAGATCAGCTCCTTGGCGAGCGTCACCGGGTGACGGAAGTTCGGCGACGTCACGAGGGTGCCCAGGCGCAACCGCTCGGTGGCGGTCGCCGCCGCCGTCAGCGTGGGCAGCGCACCGAACCACGGTCCGTCCCGGAACGTGCGCCAGGACAGGTGGTCGTAGGTGTAGGCGGCGTGGAACCCGAGCTCCTCAGCCGCCCGCCACTTCGCGCGCCCTCCCTCGTGCCACCGGTCGATGGGCAGGATGACGGTGCTGAGGCGAAAGTCCATGGCATCGAGCCTACGGTGCTTCGGATCCGGTTTCAGGCTCGGCGCCGCGTCACCGATTCCTCCGGGTTCACCGGATGGGGGGAACGAAGGCCCCATTCATAGCCGCAGCGAGATCACATTGACTACTCTCCGTTACATCTGGTCGGGATGCTGTCGCTGGAGGTGGCGTGCGAAGGAGGTAACGGCCGGCCCGGACCGCGTGACGAGGCCCGACCCTGCCGAGCCTTGTCGCTGTCTCAAGGGCGCGGGGCCGTCGAGATACACAGAGAGGTACCGCTCACCATGGACGCCATCCTTCGTGCGACGGGTGTGGAGCTGCTCTACGGCTCGCAAAGGGCCGTGAGCGGAGTGGACTTCGCGCTGAGCCCCGGAGAGGTCCGCGCGATCATGGGCAGCAGTGGTTCGGGTTCGTCTTCCAGTACGGGGAGTTACTGCCGGAGTTGACCGTGGAGGAGAACGCGGCGTTGCCGCTCCGCCTGGCCGGTCGGCGCAAGGCGCAGGCGCACGAGGCGGCCGGCGAGATTCTCGGTCGACTGGGTCTTGCCGAGTTGAGGCAGCGCAGGACGTCGCAGATCTCCGGGGGCCAGAGCCAGCGAGTCGCGGTGGCACGGGCTCTCGTCCACCGGCCCGCCGTGGTCTTCGCGGACGAACCTACGGGTGCCCTCGACAGCGCCAACGCCGACGCGGTGCTGGAGGAGTTCCTGGTCCTCGCGCGGTCCCAGGGCACTGCCGTGATCATGGTGACGCACGATGCCTCGGTCGCTGCCCGTGCGGACAGCCGGTACACGATGGCCGACGGGGCGCTGGCCAGGCGGGCAGTGGTGTGACCGGACACTCCGTGACCACGTTCCTGATCGGGCTGCGCCTTCTGCGCGGTGCCGGCCGCGCGGGGCAGGCCCGCTTCCTCCTGATGTCCCTCGGCTGCGCGATGGGCGTCGCCTGCCTTGCCGCGGTGCTGACCATCCCCGCGATCCTGGCGGCGCACGACAGCCGGGCCGCGGCCCGCGAACCGCAGCCGGTGACCGGCGTCCTGCATGCCCGGTCCGCTGAGGACACCGTCTTCCTGACCCGCCAGGACCCCTACGGCTCGCAGCCGTTCACCCGGGTCTTTCTCAGCCACCCGGCGGGCGGCAGCACCTCCCGCCCACCCGGTATCGAGCATCTGCCGAAGGCAGGCGAGGTGCTCGTCTCCCCGCGGCTGCGCGAGACCCTGGCCGAACAGCCCGGCCTCGCCGGGCTCCTCCCCGGCAGGGTCACCGGCACCATCGGGCCCGAAGGCCTCACCGGCCCCGACGAGCTGTACGCCTACATCGGCCGCTCAACTGGCCAACTACCCCCTTCCGCAAGCCCGCCGGCGAGTTTCGGATCCGCCTGGGCCCCGACTCCCGCTCTGGACTCCTCCACCCTCGACATCCTGCGCTTCGCCCTGGGCTGCCTGGTGTTGCTGCCACTGGCCGTCTTCCTGCCCGTGTGCGCCAGGCTCTCCGCAGAGGCCAGAGCACGCCGACTCGCCGCGCTGCGTCTGCTCGGGCTGAGCGTGAAGGGAACCGTGCGGGTCAACGCCGTGGAGACCGTGGCTGCCGCCCTTCTCGGCGCGCTCCTCGGCGTCGGTGTGTACGCACTGGCCAACGAGCTTCTCGCGCAGGTCGGCCTGCCGGGACTGCAGTGGTACCCGCCCGACGGGCGGCCCTCCACCACCGTCCTTGCCGTCTGCCTGCTCGCCTGTCCCGGCCTGGCCTGGTTTGTCGGACGCCACCGTGCCCGTGAGGCCGCACTCCGGCCGCTGCAGGTGCGCCGAGGCTCCCAGCCCCGCCCCCCGAAGAAGTACGGGATGTTGCTGCTCCTGCCGGGGCTCGGCGTCATCTGCGGCTATTGCGCCCTCGGAGCCCTCGGCCAGGACACCTCCGACGGGCCGGCCAACTCGGTGCTCGTCCCCGTCGGCGTCCTGCTGACGGGGGCCGGCCTCGTTCTCGCACTCGCGCCGGCCACGGCCTGGCTCGCCCGTCGGCTCGCGGGTACGGCTCAGTCGCTCCCTCCGGCACTCGCCATGCGCCGCAACGAAGTCGAGCCCGGCAGTTCCCTGCGCGTGGTCACCGGCCTCGTCCTCCTCGTCTACGCCGGGTCACTTGCCCAGGGCATCCTTGTCGCACTCGCCCACGTCAGCCGGCCCACCTCTCCCGCCCAGGAGTACGCCCTTCCCTTCAGCGATCTGAGTGACGGGCAGCGCACCCGGATGCGCCAGGTCGAAGGCGTCCGGTCACAGGCTCTCGCGATGGACTCCTGGATCGCGGGGGCAAGCTCCACCACACCCCGCGTCACTGCCGTGGTCGCCGACTGCGACCAGCTCGCGGCCTTCACCGCGGCGCCGCCCCGAGGCTGTGTGGATGGCAGGATCCAACGCCTGACCGACTCCGACATGGCCGAAGACCTCGACGCCCGGCCCGGTCGTACCTGTCCGTTCCTCCTGCGAACAGACGGCAGTCGAGGGGCGAGGACGGAGCTGTTCCGTGTAACCCTGCCGCGCCACAGCCTCGCCATCAGGGCGCGTCAGCCCTCGGCCTTGGCCGGCGCGGATGTCCTCATCCCGCCCTCCCTGCTCCCGGCAGGACAGCAGCCCGCAGCAGGCAGTTCCTCCTGCTGTCGAGTTCCACACCGGACACCGTACGGACGGCTCTCGACGGCCTCGGCGCCGTCGCCCCCACCGCGGAGATCGAGGCAGTGGGCGTCAACATCACGGTGCGCGCGGCTCAGTGCATCCAGGTACTGCTCCCGCTCGCCGTCGGCCTCTTCGGAGCCCTGGTCTCCGGCCGTCTCGCCGAATCCAGCTATCTGATCACCGGAGGGGGAACCGTCCACTGGGACGGCGACGGCCTGCCCCTCCTCGTGGTCTGCACCGTCGGAATCCTGCTCATCGCCGCCCTGGCCTCGCTTCCCCTCACCCACCGGCACGTCGAACTCGAACACATCCGACGCGACTGGCCGGGCTCCGCGTCAGCCGGGCAGGCGCAGGAACT
Organism: Streptomyces sp. NBC_00341; assembly: GCF_041435055.1. Classification (NCBI taxonomy): domain Bacteria; kingdom Bacillati; phylum Actinomycetota; class Actinomycetes; order Kitasatosporales; family Streptomycetaceae; genus Streptomyces; species Streptomyces sp. NBC_00341. Next base: position 4,520,510 of record NZ_CP108002.1, read on the forward strand.
CCGGGGGCACCGCGTCGGTGAGCCAGACTCCGTTGGCGCTGACGCGGAAGGTGTGACCGGCCAGGTGCATCGCGCCGGTGTCCACGGACAGCACGACGGGCCGGCCGCGCCGGGCTCCGACGCGGGTCGCCGTCTCACGGTCCGGCGAGAGGTGTACGTGGGTGCGGTTCATCGGCCGCAGCCCCTCGCTCCGGATCGCGTCCAGGAACCGGCCGACCGTGCCGTGATAGAGGTACGCGGGCGGCTCGGCAGGCGGCAGGTCCAGGTCCACGTCGACGGTGTGCCCCTGGCTCGCCCGGATGCGGTCGCCCTCGACGGCGAATCTCTGCTTGTCGTTCGAGGCGACGACGTGGTCGAGCTCGGCCCGGGTGAGGGGGAACCGGTGGCGGGCCGTCGCCCGGAGCAGGTCGTCGATGGCCACCCAGCCATGTGCGTCGAGCTGGAGTCCGATCCGTTCCGGCTGATGCCGGAGGTGCTTCGAGAGGTACTTCGACACCTTTACGGTGCGTCTTTCATCCATCCGTTCAGGGTGCCCGCGCCACCTTCTCCGGCGCATCCGGATTTCGTTCGGGATCCACAGCGGCAAATCTTGTACACAGGTTTGATCCACAGCCAACTCAGGTTATCCACAGGGAATTTGGCGTTTCTGTGGACAAGTAGCGTGGACTTTAGTCTATTTGGTCAAGTTTCTCTTCTTTTGCGTGAGATGAGGCAAGTGTGTCCAATGTCCTTGCCTGGAGCTCACGTTCGGTGGCTGCGGTGATGAAGGCGGCGGCCCGTTCCCGACCAACCAGGCTCTCCACAGCCGTGATTGTTCCGGGCGGCAGAGCTACCGGGACCGGTGGATGTGCGGTGGATCCCGAGGTGAAGGGTTCCTCCGCGGTGAGGTGGTGGTCCAGATGGCGGGTGGCGAACGTCCGCATCGCCCGCGCGAGTTCGGCGTCCACTGTCTGCTGGGCGAGCGGTCGGAGCCTGCGCACCAGTGACGCCGCCTCGGCGGCGTCCGCGTCGGTCGGCGGCCGATGGCCGAGATAGCGGGCGAAGACGTGCTCGGTCGTGAACTCCAGGAAACGGGAGGCTATCTGCTCGACCTGGCCCCGAAGTTCCCTCAGATGCCCGGAGATCGCGCTCAGCGGCACGCCCGCCGCATGCAACTCCACCGCTACCGCGAGCTCCTGGGGGCTCGGTACCAGGAACTCGTCGTCGCGGCCGGGGATCCGCTCCAGCACCCCGAGGTCCACCGCCTCCGCGACAGCCTGCTCGTCCTGCGTGCCGCCGAACCTCACATCCAGCTCGGCCCTGGTGATCCGGTCCGCCCGCTCGTCGGTCCACGGCCCGTGGACCTCCGCGACGAGCCCGAGCACCCCTCCGAGGCCGCGCCCGGTGTCCCACGCCTCCAGCAACTCCTTGATGCTGGCCAGGGTGTAGCCGCGGTCGAGCAGGTCGGCGATCTGCCGGAGCCGGGAGAGATGGGTGTCCCGGTACACATTGGCCCGGCCCCGCCGTTCCGGGGTCGGCAGCAGCCCGCGGTCCTGATAGGCGCGGATCGTGCGGACCGTGGCACCGCTGGCATGCGCCAGGTCCTCGATCCGGTACTCCGCGGCCGCCCGCCCGGCCGTCGGCCCCGGGCCGTTCACAGCGGCGGCTTCAGCCGGGCGATGCCGCGCAGCGTCCCGGGGCTGAGCCGGGACAGGAACCGGGCGGCGTGCGACTCCGGCGTCACCGGGACGACGGCCTGATTGCGGACGACTGCCCGCAGGACCGCCTCCGCGACCTTCTCCGGCGGGTAGTTGCGGGCTCCGTACAGCTTGCTCGTCCGCTTCCGCAGCCGCTGCTCCTCCGCCGCGTCCGCCCCGGCGAAATGGGTGGTCGCGGTGATGTTCGTGTTCACGATGCCTGGGCAGACCGCGCTGACCCCGATCGACTTCTCGGCGAGCTCGGCCCGCAGGCATTCGCTGAGCATCAGAACGGCGGCCTTCGATGTGCTGTACGCCGGGAGCGCGCGCGACGGCTGATACGCGGCGGCGGAGGCCGTGTTGACGATATGGCCGCCCTGTCCGCGCTCGGCCATCTGCTTACCGAAGAGCCTGCAGCCGTGGATGACGCCCCAGAGGTTGACGTCGAGGACCTGTTTCCAGTCCTCGACGGTCGTGTCCAGGAACGAGCCGGACAGCCCGATCCCGGCGTTGTTGACCAGCACGTCGACGATCCCGTACTCGGTGGCGACCTTTTCGGCCAGCTTCTCCATGGCCGCCTCGTCACTGACGTCGACCGTTTCCGCCCAGGCGGCCGGGGCGCCGATCAGCCTGGCCAGCTCGGCCGTCCGGCCCGCACCGTCCGCGTCCCGGTCCACGGCCACCACCCGGGCACCCGCCTCCGCGAAGGCGAACGCGGTGGCCCGCCCGATGCCGCCGGCCGCGCCCGTCACCAGAACGAGCTGTCCGCCGAACCGGTCCGCGTGCGCACCCTTCGGGGCGGTGTCCCGCACCGGGATGCCACCCTGTGAGGCGGACTCGTTGGCGGCGGCGAACTCGTTGATCCAGGAGGCCAGCTGGTCCGGCCTGGTGCGCGGCACCCAGTGCTTGGCCGGCAGCGAGCGGCGGGTCAACTGCGGCACCCATGCGTCGAGTCCGTCGTAGAGCTGCTCCGAGAGGAAGATGTCGCCCGTCGGTGTGATCAGCTGGACCGGCACGTGCGCGTAGGCGTCGGCGCGGGGCCTGCGCAGCCGGGTCCGGACGTTGTCGCGGTAGAGCCAGGCCCCGTGCGCCGCGTCGTCGGGCAGGGAGGCCGTCGGGTAGTCGCCCGGCGGCACCTTCTCCAGCCGCTCCAGGATGCCGGGCCACCGCTTGCCGAGCGGCCCGCGCCAGGCGAGCTCCGGCAGGACCGGGGTGTGCAGCATGTACACGTACCAGGACTTGGCGCCCTGGCCCAGCAGCTGGCCGACCCGGCGGGGAGTGGGCCGGGCCATCCGCTGCTTGATCCAGTGCCCGAAGTGGTCCAGGGAGGGACCGGACATCGAGGTGAAGGACGCGATCCGGCCCTCGGTGCGGCTGACCGTCGCGAACTCCCAGGCCTGCACCGAACCCCAGTCGTGCCCGACCACGTGCACCGGCCGGTCCGGGCTCACCGCGTCGGCGACGGCCAGGAAATCGTCGGTCAGCTTCTCCAGGGTGAAACCGCCGCGCAGCGGAACGGGCGCCGTCGAGCCGCCGTGGCCGCGCACGTCGTACAGCACGACGTGCCACCGGTCGGCCAGTTGCCGCGCGACCTGTGTCCAGACCTCCTTGCTGTCCGGGTAGCCGTGCACGAGCACGATCGTCGGACGCGTCGCCTCGCCCAGCTCGACGACGCACAGCTCGATACCGCCCGTGGCCACCCGGCGCTCGCGCGCCCCCGGCAGATCCAGCAGACTCATGCCGCCACCCTCTCCTCGGCCCAGCGCCGCACATGCGGCAGATCGTCGTCCAGCCAGAAGGCGCTCTGCTCGGGGTCCCGTGAGTCGGTGACGACCAGGATCTCCTCGAACTTCGCGCCGGTACCCCGGAATCCGAGATGGGGCTCGACCGCCCACAGTCCCGGCTGCGGCGGATGGCCGGAGAAGCGGTACGGACTCCAGAGCGGCGACCAGCCCTCCCGGTGCCCGTGGACCGCGTCGCTCAGCAGCCCCTTGAGCGACTGGGTGCCGAATCCGAACACCCGTGGCGACCAGCGTCGTTCGGTGACCCGGTCGACCTTGTGGGCGATGACACCGAACGGATACGCGCGGTGCCGGTTGGCGTAACCCTGCCTGATCATCAGGCGGTCGACGTCCTCGTATATCCCGCGCAGCGGGCGCCGCTCGCGCACCTCGCGCAGGATGAGCTCGCGGTGCGCCTCAAGGTCGGCGAGCAGCCTGTCGTGCAGCGGGTTCAGCCCCAGGCAGCCCGAGTAGCCGACGTCAGCGGTGAATCCTTTGTACACAGGCGCCATGTCGAGTATGAACGGCATCCCCGGCTCCAGCCGCCGGTCGGTCGGGAAGAACTGCAGCGGCACCTTGAAGCCGGTGAACGCCGTGCGGTCCCCGAACCAGGCGAAGGGGAGATGGAACCAGTCCCGCACCCCGCGCCGGCTCAGCCACTCGCGCTGCATCCGGGCCGCCTCCCGCTCGGTCATCCCCGGCCGCAGGCGGGCGGCGACCGCTTCAGCGCAGGCGTACGCGAGGCGTTGCACTTCTCTGAAGCCCTGGAGCTCCGGGGCCTGTTGGCCGTTCACTCGCGAAGCCATGCCACCGTCCGTTCCCTGCCGTGTGCGGTACGTGCCCGTAACGTGACACTGATGAATGTGACAATGTCCGGCGGCTACGTCAAGAGGTCCGCAGGACCTGTGGATAACCCACCCCGCACCCGGCACGGCAGCCGAACCTGACCGCCGGTCGCGGCAGCCGGAACCGGAGCGCCCGACTCCTCCTCCTTGGGGTCCCCCCTACGGGTCCGTACATCTGGAGGTTGACGAGAATCCAACCGCCAGGTCTGACGACCGGTGTGGCCCGCACCACTAACGTCGTTGACGTGACTGTCATTGCGACCGAAAGCCTGAGCAAGCGGTTCCCACGGGTTACCGCGCTTGACCGGCTCTCCTTGGACATCGGCCCCGGTGTGACCGGACTGGTGGGCGCCAACGGAGCCGGCAAGTCCACGTTGATCAAGATCCTGCTGGGTCTGTCTCCCGCCACCGAGGGCCGGGCCGCGGTGCTCGGGCTCGATGTCTCGACCAGCGGCGCCGCCATCCGGGAACGGGTCGGCTACATGCCCGAGCACGACTGCCTGCCGCCCGACGTCTCGGCCACCGAGTTCGTCGTACACATGGCCCGGATGTCCGGACTGCCGCCCACCGCGGCGCGCGAACGCACCGCGGACACGCTGCGCCACGTCGGGCTGTACGAGGAGCGCTACCGCCCCATCGGCGGCTACTCGACCGGTATGAAGCAGCGGGTGAAGCTGGCCCAGGCGCTGGTCCACGACCCGCAGCTGGTCCTCCTCGACGAGCCGACCAACGGACTGGACCCGGTCGGCCGCGACGAGATGCTCGGCCTGATCCGGCGGGTGCACACCGACTTCGGCATCTCGGTCCTGGTCACCTCGCACCTCCTGGGCGAACTGGAACGCACCTGCGACCACGTCGTCGTCATCGACGGCGGAGCACTGCTGCGCTCCAGCTCCACCAGCGACTTCACCCAGACCACCACGACCCTCGCGGTCGAGGTCACCGACAGCGACACCCACCCCGACGGCACCGACGCGCTGCGCCGGGCTCTCACGGAGACGGGGATCAAGCTGGTGGGCCTCGACGGCCTGGACGCGGAGGGGCTGCCGGGTGCGGGCCACATCCTGCTGATCGAGGCGACCGGCGAGGAGACGTACGACACCGTCCGCGACAGCGTCGCCGCCCTCGGCCTCGGCCTCGTCCGGATGGAACAGCGCCGCCACCACATCGCAGAGGTCTTCCGTACCGAAGAGGCACCGGCGGCGCAGGCCGTGGCGCAGCACGCGTCCGTGGCCGCCGGAGCCGTACAGCAGAAGGGGAGCGCTAGCGATGAGCACTGAGACCGGCGCCGCGATCGGGAGCGAGACCTCCCGGATCCACAACATCGGCTACCGCGCCTATGACGGCCCCCGCCTCGGCCGGGCCTACGCGCGCCGCTCCCTCTACTCGCAGTCCCTGCGCGGTTCCTTCGGGCTCGGCCGGTCGGCCAAGTCCAAGGTGCTGCCCATGCTGCTGTTCGGCGTGATGTGCCTGGTCGCCGCGATCATCGTGGCGGTGGCCATCAACATCCCCGACTCGACGAAGCTGCCGGTGAAGTACACCTCCTACGCGATCTACCTGCAGGCGGTCATCGGGCTGTTCCTGGCCTCGCAGGCACCGCAGTCGGTCTCCAGGGACCTTCGCTTCAAGAGCGTGCCGCTGTACTTCTCGCGGCCGATCGAGCGGGGCGACTACGTCATCGCGAAGTTCGCCGCCATGGCCTCCGCGCTCTTCGTCCTCACCGGAGCGCCGCTCGTCATCCTGTACGCGGGTGCCCTGCTGGGGAAGTTCGACTTCGGCGACCAGACCAAGTGGTTCGCCCAGGGGATGGTCTCGGTGGCGCTGCTCTCCGTGCTCTTCGCCGGTCTCGGCCTCGTGATGGCCGCGCTCACCCCGCGCCGGGGCTTCGGCGTCGCCGCGGTGATCGCCGTACTCACCATCTCCTACGGTGCGGTCTCCACCGTCCAGGGCATCGCCTGGTCGACGGGGTCCGGGGGAGCCGTCCCGTGGCTGGGGCTCTTCTCGCCGATCACGCTGATCGACGGGGTGCAGACCGCCTTCCTCGGAGCCGACTCCGCCTTCCCCGGAGGGGAAGGCCCGGGGGCCGGTGCCGGAGTGGTCTATCTGATCGTTGTTCTCGCGCTCGTCGCCGGCTCGTACGCCGTACTGATGCGCCGCTACCGGAGGGTCGGGCTGTGACCACCATCGAGATCGACCACACCTCCCGCTGGTTCGGCAACGTGGTCGCCGTCAACGACGTGAGCATGACCGTGGGGCCGGGCGTCACCGGTCTGCTGGGTCCCAACGGCGCCGGCAAGTCCACGCTGATCAACATGATGGCCGGATTCCTCGCCCCGTCCACGGGCACCGTCACGCTCGACGGGAAGGCGATCTGGCGCAACGAGGCCGTCTACCGGGACATCGGCATCGTGCCCGAGCGGGAGGGCATGTACGACTTCCTGACCGGCCGCGAGTTCGTGGTGGCCAACGCCGAACTGCACGGTCTGGGCGACGCGGAGGCGGCCGCCTCGCTGGCCACGGTCCAGATGGAGTACGCGCAGGACCGCAAGATCTCGACGTACAGCAAGGGCATGCGCCAGCGCGTGAAGATGGCCTCCGCGCTGGTCCACGACCCGTCCGTGCTGCTGCTCGACGAGCCGTTCAACGGAATGGACCCGCGCCAGCGGATGCAGCTGATGGAACTGCTGCGACGGATGGGGGCGGAGGGCCGCACGGTCCTCTTCTCCTCCCACATCCTCGAAGAGGTCGAGCAACTCGCCTCGCACATCGAGGTGATCGTGGCCGGCCGGCACGCCGCGTCCGGTGACTTCCGGAAGATCCGCCGGCTGATGACGGACCGCCCGCACCGCTATCTCGTACGGTCCAGCGACGACCGCGCGCTCGCCGCCGCGCTCATCGCGGACCCGTCGACAGCCGGGATCGAGGTGGACCTGGGCGAGAACGCCCTGCGCATCCAGGCGGTCGACTTCGGACGTTTCACCACACTGCTGCCGAAGGTGGCACGCGAACAGGGCATCCGGCTGCTGACCGTTTCGCCGTCCGACGAATCTCTCGAATCGGTCTTTTCCTATCTCGTAGCGGCCTGAGTAGTGGCCTGAAAGGAGCTGTGACGTCATGTACGACCCCACAGTCGCCCGGCTCACCTACCGGGCCCTGCTCGGCCGGCGCCGGGCCGCCATCCTCTTCATCCTGCCCGCACTGCTGGTGGTCATCGCGGTGGCGGTCCGGATGTTCGCGGGGGCCGACGACCAGGTCGCCTCGGATGTGCTGGGCGGCTTCGCCATCGCCACCATGGTGCCGCTGATCGGCGTGATCGCCGGGACCGGAGCCATCGGGCCGGAGATCGACGACGGCTCGATCGTCTACCTGCTGGCCAAGCCGGTGACCCGGCCGACGATCATCTTCACCAAGCTGATCGTGGCAATCGCCGTGACGATGGTCTTCTCGGCGGTGCCCACCATGATCGCCGGCCTGATCCTCAACGGCAACGGCCAGCAGATCGCGGTGGCCTACACGATCGCCGCCCTGGTCGCCTCGATCGCCTACAGCGCGCTGTTCCTCCTGCTGGGCACGGTCAGCCGGCACGCGGTGGTCCTCGGACTCGTCTACGCCCTGGTCTGGGAAGCCCTCTTCGGCAGCCTGGTTCCCGGCGCGCGCACGCTCAGCGTCCAGCAGTGGTCCCTCGCGCTGGCCGAGAAGGTCGGCGGGGGCGGCGCCATCACCTCCGACGTCGGACTGCCGCTCGCGACCGTGCTGCTGATCGCGGTCACCGTGTTGGCGACCTGGTACGCGGGCCAGAAGCTGCGCACCCTGAAGCTCGCCGGCGAGGAGTGAGCACGGACATCCTGTGATGCGACAACCCCCGTCCGATGGGCGGGGGTTGTCGCATGTCGGACAGTATTACGCGTAACTGTACGGATATCGGTTCGTTGCTCCGGGTGCGTGGAGGCAACTGGAATCTGAGACGTCGAGCTTTCGTGAATTCGGAGATGGCCGATGCCGCTGGGACGCGCCTGAGGGCGACACCCGTCGGGTCGGTCGTAGAGCAAGTGGCAACCGTGAGCGTCCTCCGCCCCTGAAGCCCGGGGAGAGGGCTGTCTCCGTAGCTCTCCAGCTCTCCCGATCGGAAGGCATGTTCATGCCCACGGAAATCGCCCTGCTCGAATCGCGCGCGCTGCGCGTCGAGCAGATGGGACGTGTCGACGCCCTGGACAAGGTGAAGAGCCTTGTCATGCTCCCGGACGGAATTCACGTTCGTACCGAGGGTGTGGCTCGGTACTTCGAAGTATCCACAGAGGTAGTCAAGAAGGTGATCCAGCGCCACCGCGCGGAGATGGAGGAGAACGGCCTGAGGCTGCTGCGTGGCTCTGACCTGCGGATTTTTAATAGGGACATGATGTCCCTATTGGACGGAGGGCAGGGAGAAAGTTATCCACAGGCGCACGCGCAGCTCACGCTGTACACCCGCAGGACCGTCCTCAACGTCGCGATGCTTCTTCGCGACAGCGACATCGCCCGCTGCGTCCGTACGTACCTCCTCGACGCCGAGCAGGACCTGCGGGCGGGATACGCCTCGCTCGAACACCGTGTCACCCGGGTCGAGAGCTGCCTGGCCGGTGTCGGCACCGCCCTCCAGGAGCTGGGACCGGTCCTCAACCGGATGTCGCTCCGGCTCGACAGCCTCGACCGGAGGCTGGAGGTCACCCAGCAGGTGATCGGTGCCCTGAGCGTGCGGCTGGGCGGAGTGTCGGAGGACATCGTGCGGCTGGACGGCCGGATGGACGAGCTCGCGCGAAACCTGAAGGATCTCAGCCGCCGCAACAGGATCTGAGGGGGTTCTGAGTTTCTGAGGGGGCTCTGGGAAGGTCCTGATGTCCGGTGTCACCGGCGCGAAACCGGCAACACTCACCGCCCGTAAATGAGTGGCACCGGACATCGGGTGCGCGGCACAGTAGGCGGTACGGCACCCGCCGGGTACGGCACCACAGACCGGGAGAGGAGCGCGGCGATGACCGAGAGTCCGAGTCCGTCGAGCTCCCAGCGAGGCGTGCCCGAGCGGGCCGCGGAGTAGTCAGCGACTGCTCCGTACAGGCCGCTTCGAGCAGCACGCCGGGGCGGCCGTTCATGCGCATCGCGCGCGGCCGCCCTCCCCCTGGAGGATTGGCCGAGTGGTAAGGCAGCGGCTTGCTAAGCCGTCGTCGGGGTGCGAACCCCGCGCGCGTTCGATCCGCGCATCCTCCGCGTCAGGCAGCAAACGCCCTCGGGCAGCAAGCCCCTGAAGCAGCCGGCCCCTCAGGCAGCAACCCCCTCAAGCAGCCGATCCCTATGTCTGCCGGCCCCTAAGACTGCTGGAGCAGTCGCTCCAGCACCACGGCGATCCCGTCGTCCTGGTTCGACGCGGTGACCTCGTGGGCCACTGTCTTCAGGTCCTCGTGCGCGTTGGCCATCGCCACACCGTGCCGCGACCACGCGAACATCGGGATGTCGTTCGGCATGTCGCCGAAGGCGATCGTGTCCGCCGCCTTCACGCCCAGTCGGCGCGCGGCCAGCGAGAGGCCGGTGGCCTTGCTGAGTCCGAGCGGCAGGATCTCCACGACCCCCGGGCCTGCCATGACCACGTCGACCAGATTGCCGACCGCCGCCCGCGCGGCCTTCGCCAGCGCGTCGTCGTCCAGATCCGGGTGCTGTATGTAGACCTTGTTGAGCGGGGCCGCCCACATCTCGGCCGGGTCCTTGACGAAGACGGCAGGCAGCGGGCCCTCCTGAACGCGGTAGCCCGGACCGACCAGCACCTCGCCGTCCAGCCCGTCGCGGCTGGCCGCCAGCGCCAGCGGACCGATCTCCGCCTCCACCTTGGACAGCGCGAGACCGGCGAGCTGCCTGTCCAGCGTCAGCGAGGTCAGCAGCTTCTGCTCGCCCGCGTGGTAGACCTGCGCGCCCTGACCGCAGACGGCGAGGCCCTCGTAGCCCAGGTCGTCCAGGATGTGCCGGGTCCACGGGACGGCGCGGCCGGTGACGATGATGTGCGCCGCACCGGCCGCGGTGACCGAGGCCAGTGCCTCGCGGGTGCGCCCGGAGACCGTGTCGTCGTCACGCAGCAACGTGCCGTCGAGGTCGGTCGCGACGAGCTTGTAGGGAAAGGTCACTTGGCGACCGGTTCCAGGACCTCGCGCCCGCCCAGGTACGGACGGAGTACCTCGGGCACCCGTACCGAACCGTCGGCCAGCTGGTGGTTCTCCAGGATCGCCACGATGGTGCGCGGGACGGCGCAGAGCGTGCCGTTCAGCGTGGACAGCGGCTGGAGCACCTTCTTGCCGTCGCGGTTGTCCCGCATCCTGACGGACAGCCGGCGCGCCTGGAAACCGTCGCAGTTGGAGGCAGAGGTCAGCTCGCGGTACTTGCCCTGGGTCGGGATCCACGCCTCGCAGTCGAACTTCCTGGAGGCCGAGGAGCCCAGGTCGCCGGTGGCGACGTCGATCACCTGGAAGGGCAGCCCGAGAGCGGTGAGCCACTGCTTCTCCCAGTCCAGCAGGCGCTGGTGCTCGGCCTGGGCGTCCGCCGGGTCGACGTACGAGAACATCTCGACCTTGTTGAACTGGTGGACCCGGAAGATGCCACGGGTGTCCTTGCCGTACGTACCGGCCTCACGGCGGAAGCACGGCGAGAAGCCGGCGTAGCGCAGCGGCAGCTTGTCCGCGTCGATGATCTCGTCCATGTGGTACGCCGCGAGCGGTACCTCGGAGGTGCCGACCAGGTAGTGGTCGTCCTTCTCCAGGTGGTACACGTTCTCCGCGGCCTGGCCGAGGAAGCCGGTGCCCTCCATGGCGCGCGGGCGGACCAGCGCCGGGGTGAGCATCGGGATGAAACCGGCCTCTGTGGCCTGGGCGATCGCCGCGTTGACGAGGGCGAGCTCCAGCAGTGCGCCGACGCCCGTCATGTAGTAGAAGCGCGAGCCGGACACCTTCGCGCCGCGCTCCACGTCGATCGCGCCGAGCGCCTCGCCGAGCTCCAGGTGGTCCTTGGGCTCGAAGCCCTCCGCACCGAAGTCGCGGATGGTGCCGTGCGTCTCCAGGACGACGAAGTCCTCCTCGCCGCCGACCGGCACGTCCTCGTGGACGATGTTGCCGAGCCGCAGCAGCAGGCTCTTGGTCTCCTCGTCGGCCTCGCCCTGTGCCGCGTCGGCCGCCTTGACGTCGACCTTGAGCTGTTCGGCCTTCTTCAGGAGCTCGGCGCGCTCCTCCGGGGAGGCCTTGGGGATGAGCTTGCCGAGCGATTTCTGCTCGGAACGGAGCTCGTCGAACCGAACCCCGGACGACCTGCGCCGTTCGTCGGCGGAGAGAAGGGCGTCGACGAGCGCGACGTCCTCTCCACGGGCGCGCTGGGAGGCGCGAACACGGTCGGGGTCCTCACGAAGCAGGCGAAGGTCAATCACCCCTCCAGGCTACCGGTGTCGGCTTCCGTAGCTCGAACCGATATTGGCAAGCGTGTCCTTTTGCCCGAATTGCCGGTATTGGTAATGCTGGAGGGGAATCCGCCGCGCATGCGTGGGTGGGTGCGAGTGGGCGCGAGTGGAGTCGTCAATAAAGAGCCCCTATTCCCCTAAATGGGGCAGAAGGGTTCATGGGTCTTGACGTATCGGCCTTGCCTGGAAGGGGAGTTGACTCTCGCTTGTCCACAGGGGTGGGCGGCCCCGGAAAGTTATCCACAGGCTGTGAAGAAGATCTGTGGACGCGAGGGAGATCATTCCGAAAGCGGTGCGAAGGCTTGCGCAATCGCGCTTCAAACCCGGCCTGCACGCTCGTTCGGGTGGGAATTCCTCGCCTAAAGAGTTGATCAATGGAATTGAGGTGACACCGGGCGTCCTGCTGGTCTGTGGATGGATCTGGGTCGACTGGGGAGATTTGTCGACCATGTCGCGTTGTGGTGTCGACTTGTCCCCAGGTCGAGACGCGTGCCTGTGGATAACTTTTCCGGTGATGACAATCCGCTGATCGCACCGGGACCGTGGGTGCGCGGAAGCGTCGGCGCCCCGAGCCTGACGGCCGGAGGGCGTCGACGAGCGGCGGACCGTCAGGCCCGCCCGTCCAGGTTCCGGGCCAGCCAGTCCGAGGCCACCGTGAACTCCGCGTCCGACGTGCCCGCACGCAACGGGCCCACGTCCGCAGGCGTCACACCGGCCCGCGGATACGAGCCGAGGAAGCGGACGTTCGGGCAGATCCGCTTCAGCCCCATCAGCGCCTCGCCCACCCGGCGGTCGGAGATATGGCCCTCGGCGTCCACCGCGAAGCAGTAGTTGCCGATCCCCGCACCCGTCGGCCGGGACTGGATCAGCATCAGGTTCACCCCGCGTACCGCGAACTCCTGGAGCAGTTCGAGCAGCGCACCGGGGTGGTCGTCGCCCAGCCAGATGACCACCGACGTCTTGTCCGCACCGGTCGGCGCCGCCGGCCGGGCCGGGCGTCCCACCAGAACGAAACGGGTCTGAGCGTTCTCCGCGTCGTGGATCTCGGTCACCAGCGGTTCGAGCCCGTACGTCGCCGCGGCGAACTCACCGGCGAACGCGGCGTCGTACCGGCCCTCCTGCACGAGCCGGGCACCGTCCGCGTTGGACGCCGCCGACTCCCATACGGCCTGCGGGAGATGGGCGGCCATCCAGTTGCGGACCTGCGGCTGCGCGGCCGGGTGAGCGGTGACCGTCTTGACGTCGGACAGCTTGGTGCCGGGGCGCACGAGCAGCGCGAAGGTGATGGAGAGCAGCACCTCGCGGTAGATCATCAGCGGCTCACCGCTGGTGAGCTGGTCGAGGGTGGTGGTGATGCCGCCCTCGACGGAGTTCTCGATCGGTACGAGTGCCGCGGCGGCCGTGCCGTTGCGCACCGCGTCCAGGGCCGCCGGCACGGAGACCATCGGGACGAGTTCGCGGGTGGCGGCTTCCGGGAGCGTACGGAGGGCGACCTCGGTGAAGGTGCCTTCTGGGCCGAGATAGGCGTAGCGCGTGGCGGACATACCGTCACCCTAATGCGCGGTGACGGCTCAGAAGCCCAGGACTGTTGAGCCTTCCCGGCTCAGGACTCCAGCAGCCGCTGCCCCACGTACTCCCCGGCCGCCGCCCCGCCCGGCACCGCGAACAGCCCGCTCGCCTCATGGCGCAGGAAGGGGGAGAGCGCGTCTCCCCGGTCGAGTTTGCGCTGCACCGCTACGAAGCCCCGAAGCGGATCCGCCTGCCAGCAGATGAACAGCAGCCCGGCGTCCGGAGTGCCGTCCGTGGCGATGCCGTCGTGGTACGAGAACGGGCGGCGGAGCATGGCCGCTCCGCTGTTGCGCTCGGGGGAGGAGATCCGGGCGTGCGCGTTGTCGGGGATCAGGAGTTTCCCGTCGGGGCCCGCCTTGTCGAGATCCATGGCGGTGGTCTCGGTGCCGCCGCTCAGCGGGGCGCCGTCCGCCTTGCGCCTGCCGATGACGCGTTCCTGGCGCTCCACCGGCAGCTTCTCCCAGTCGTCGAGCAGCATCCTGATCCGTCGGACGACCGCGTACGAGCCGCCGGCCAGCCATTCGTACTTCGCGTCACCGCCGCCGGACGGGACGAAGACGCGCCGGTCGAAGTCGGTGTCGGCCGGTTTCGGATTGCCGGTGCCGTCGATCTGGCCCATCAGATTACGGGCGGTCATCGGCTTGGCGGTGGCGCCGGGTGTGCGGTTGAAACCGTTCATCTGCCAGCGCACGGTGGCCGTCGAGGCGGCCTCCTTCTGCACGGCTCGCAGTGCGTGGAACGCGACGAGCGCGTCGTCGGCGCCGATCTGCACCCAGAGGTCGCCGTCGGAGCGGGCGCTGTCGAGGTGGTCGGCGGAGAACGGCGGCAGCGGGTCGAGCCCCGGCGGCCGGCGGTCGGCCAGGCCCGTGCGTTCGAAGAAGGTGGCGCCGAAGCCGAAGGTGACGGTCAGCGAGGACGGCCCGGCATCCAGCGCGATGCCGGTGTCGTGCCCCGTGCCGTCCGCCGCGCCACCGGCGGTGGGCTCGCCGGCCATCAGCCGCTGTGCGGCGGCCGACCAGCGGCGCATCAGGGCGGCGGCCTCCTTCCGGCCGACGCCGGGGGCCAGGTCGAAGGCGATGAGATGGCCGCTCGCCTGGAGCGGGGTGGTGATCCCCGGCTGATGTTTCCCGTGAAACATCACCTCGGAGGAGCCGACGGAGGTCAGCGCGGTCGGCGCGTCGTCCCGCGTAGCGGCGTAGCCGGTCGCACCTCCGGCTGCCCCGAGCACCAGCCCGGTGGCCCCGGCCGCTCCGGCGGTGCCGAGCAGCCGTCGCCGCGAGAGGGCACCGGGGTGGTGTGAACCGGCGCTCCCGGATCCGCCGCTTCCCTTCCCCGTTCTGCCCGCGGTCTCTGCGCTGCCTGCGCTGCCTGCGCTGCGTGCGTTGGCTGCCTTGCCTGCGTTGGCTGCGTTGCCTGTGACGTTCATGTTCGAACTTTTTCCGCTCACGGTCCTGCTCAGCCGATCTTCACGTTCTTGTCGACGGTCGTCTGGTCGATGTCCGACGTCCGCACGGTCGCCGCGACGGTCCAGTCCCCCGCCATCGGGATCTGCAGGCCGGTGGTCGTCCAGTGCCCCTCGGTCAGCCGGACCGGAACCACGGGAAGGGGGCCGATGTCCTTGGACTTCAGGGTGAGGGCGAGTTTCACCTCGGGGACGTCCATGGCCTTCCCGTTGGCGTCCTCGATCCAGAGGTGGAGTGCGTTGGTTCCGCTACGGCCCGGGTCGATGTCCATCCGGACCGTGCCCTTGCCGTTCTCGCCGCCGGTGTCGAACGGCAGCGTGAGGTTGACGGGACCGCTCGCGGCGGGAGCGGCGGCCGCGTTCGACGCACGGGCAGCCTCCTCCTCGGTACGGCCGGGCTCGGTCGACGTCAGGATGGTGGTCACCGCCAGCAGGGCCACCGCGACGCCGACTTCGGCCAGCACCGAGCGGCGGAGACCGGAGCGGTCGGGGTCGGCGTCACGTACCCGCTTCTTCTCCGCGGTGGCCACGGCGGCCTTCTGCCGGGCGAGCTGGACGGCCCGCGCGGGATCCTGCGACGTCGAAGTGTCCGACAGCGAAGCCGGCGCGGTGTCGGCTTCCGCCTCGGTTTCGGCCTCAGCCCCGGCGTCGGCTTCTGCCCCGGCGTCGGCCTCCGCCCCGGTTTCGGCAGTTGGGCTCTCCGTCACCGCGCCGCCGGCCGCCAGCCTTCCCGTCCACCGGCGGGAGAACGACGCGACCCCGACCAGCACCGCGACGAGCCCCACCTTCACGAGCAGCAGCTGCCCGTACCCCGTATCGGTCAGCGCGGACCAGGAGCCGAGCTGGCGCCAGGACTGGTAGATCCCGGTGGCGACCACCACGAGCACACTGCAGAACGCGATCCGGGAGAAGCGCCGCACGGCGTCGGGGGTGACGTCGGGCGTGCGGTACAGGGCGACCAGCAGGGCCGCGAGCCCGCCCAGCCAGGTCGCCACAGCCAGCAGGTGGAGCACGTCGACCGGCATGGCGATCCCCGGCTGGATGCCGGTCGACGCGTGCTCGGCGAGCGCCCAGGTCCCGGCGATCCCGGCGGCGATGACCGCGCCCCCGGCGGCGAGGCCGAAGGTGAGGTCCTTCTTCTCGTGCTCGTCCTCGCGCTTCGCGTACGCCCCGAACAGCACGGCGATGAACAGCGCACTCGCACCGAGCAGCAGCAGTCGTGAGACGAGCGCGGCGCCGGGCTTGGTGTCGAGGACCGCCTGCAGCCCGTCGAGGTCGAAGGCGTCCGCGAGCTTCCCGGACCCGGTGTAGGGGTTGCGCAGCAGGAGCATGGCGAGTGTGGCCGCGGTGAGGGTCATCCAGCCGCGCACCACGAGGCGTTGCAGGGGGCGTGCGCCCGCCCCGCGCTGCCAGCAGGCCAGGACGAAGGCGGCGCCGCCCGCGAGCACGATGAATCCGGCGTACGCGGCGTAGCGCGCGATGCCGTAGAGCGTGCCGACCAGGCCGCCCCCGGCCTCGTTGTCCGGGAGGGCGACGGTCGTCTTGGAGGGAGCGCCGATGGAGAAGGTGAAGGCGCCGGAGACCGGATGGCTGTCGGCGGAGACGGCCTGCCACGCGACGGTGTACGTACCGTCGGGCAGGCCGGTGTGCAGGGCGACGCCGTATTTCACGGTGGAGCCGCTGTGCAGATCGAGCGGGGCGGCCTCGGTGTCGGCGCGCTTGCCGTTGGGGTCCAGGATCCGGATGGATCCCTTGCCCACGGCCACCTGCTCGGAGAAGGTCAGCGTGACCTGCTTGGGGGCGGTGGCGATCACCGCCCCGTCCTGTGGATCGCTCCCGGTGAGTGCGGCGTGGGCCGACGCGGGACCCGCGACCGCCAGCAGCAGACCGAACACCACACCGAGCAGAGCGGCGAGGGTTCCGGCCGCGGCGAGCGGCCTGCGTATGGCGGGTCCGGACGGGGGCGGCCCGAAGGGCGGGGCGGTGGCTGTCATGGTCTGTCAGTCCCTCACTGCTTCTTCGGGTTGTGGGTGGTCTCCTTCACGGGAAGGTCGACCTTGATGGGGTCGGCCTTCTCGAAGTGCAGCTCCACGGACACCTTCTCGCCCTGCTTCGGCTGCTGTTTGAGTTTCATGAACATGATGTGGTTTCCACCGCGTTCCAGGTCCAGCTCACCGCCCGCGGGTACCGCGAAGGACGTCACCATGCGCATCGCCTGGTTCTTCGTCTCGTGGATCGTGACGTCGTCCGAGAGCGGGCTGGTGACGGAGGTGAGCCGGTCGGAACCGCCGCCGCTGTTCTGCACGACGAGGAAGGCGGCCGCCATGTCGTTGACGGGCTGCGGCATGAACGCGCCGGTGACCTTCAGTTCCGGCTTGCTGTCCGTGGCGGAACACCCCGCCAGCGTCAGACCCGTCGAGAGGGCCAGGACGCCGGCGAGGGCGGTGCGGCGGTTCACGGGGTCTCCCCCTTGAGGAGCTTGGGGAGGTCCTTGGTGTAGTCGTCGGGCGTGGTGTCCTCGCTGTACAGCACGTACCCCTTGTCGGTCTTCGGGGAGAACGCCATGACCTGCGAGCCGTGCATCGAGACGATCGTGCCGTCCTTCTCCTTCTTCGGCGCGTCGATGCCGATGCCGATCTGCCGGGCGCCCGCCTGAATGGTCGGGAAGTCGCCGGTGAGCCCGGTGAAGGACGGGTCCTGGGCCTTGAGCCAGCTGCCCAGCGAGGACGGGGTGTCGCGTTCCGGGTCGGTGGTGACGAAGACGACCTGGAGCTTGTCCCGCTCGGCCTGCGGGAGGGACTTCTTGGCGATCGCGATGTTGCTCATGATGAGCGGGCAGACGTCGGGGCAGTTGGTGTAGCCGAAGTAGATGAGTGTCGGCTTGCCCTTGGTCTTCTCACGGAGGTCGTACTTCTTGCCGTGGGTGTCGGTGAGGACGAGGTCCGGCTTGGTGAACGGGTCGTCGAGCACCGTCGCGGCCTTGGTCTTCGCCTCCGTCGAGACGTCGGCGATCGGCTTCTTGCTGTCGTTGTCACTGCCGCCGCAGGCGGACAGGGTGAGTGCGGCCGCGGCGACGAGCGCCGCGGCCAGCACAGACTTCTTAACCATGGAGCACTGATTCCTGATGGGTCGGTGTGGCGGGTGGGGCTAGGGGGCTGTTCTGAAAACCGCCCTGGTGGAGGGTCAGGCGGTGCGACGCCGGCCGGCCAGGACGCCGAAGGCGACGCCCGCGACGCCGATGACGATGCCGATGATGCCGAGAACGCGGGCCGTGGTGTCGCTGGAGGAGGAATCGGACGCCGATGCCGTCGTCTTCTCGTCCTTCGACCGGTCCGCGGCGGCGCTCTTGTCATCGGGGTCCGTGGCCGCCGCGCCGTGCGCCTCGTCGGCGGCGGCCGTCAGCTTGAGGACCGGAGCGGGGCTCTCGGGCTCTTCGGCCCCGTCCTTCTGCTCCTCGATCCAGCGGACGACTTCCTTGTTGTCGTACGTCTGGATGGCCTTGAAGACCAGCTGGTCGGCGTCCTCGGGGAGCTGGCCGACGGAGAGCGGGAACTGCTGGAAGCGGCCGGGCTCGATCTTGCCGCCGTCGGCGGTCCAGGTGACCTTGGAGACGGCCTCGTTGATCTTCTTGCCGTGCATGTCGAGCGGCTTGGCC